>NZ_QAII01000031.1:53307-68608 GCF_003060965.1 Caulobacter sp. HMWF025
CATCAGGGGCGTCTCGACCCGGAAACCGCGGTCCATACCCAGGTTGAGCGCGCTCTGCATGGCGTCCAGAGTGTCGCGTCGACAGTCGGGATAGCCCGAGTAGTCGGTCTCGCACATGCCACCGACCAGGGCGTCGATGCCCCGTCGGTCGGCCAGGGCCGCCGCATAGATCAGGAACACAAGGTTACGGCCGGGGACGAAGGTCGACGGCAGGCCACGCTCGGTCATCTCGATGGCCCGGTCGTCGGTCAGTGCACTCTGGGCGACCGCCCCGAAACTGCGGATGTCCAGCACGTGATCCTCACCGAGGCGTTCGGCCCAGTGGGGGAAGCGGGCGGCGACCTGATGGCGCACGGCCACCCGCGCCTCCATCTCGACGACGTGCCGCTGGCCGTAGTCGAACCCTACGGTCTCGACGCGGGCATAGCGCTCGAGGGCCCAGGCCAGACAGACACTGCTGTCCTGGCCGCCGGAAAACAGCACAAGGGCAGAGTCACTCATCACAGGGTCTCCGGCCGCCTGCAGCGGCCTGAATGGGAAAGGCGGATCGACATCGCCGCTTCTCTACACGAGGCCGCGACGGGTCGAAACGGCCGTGGGTCAAGTTCGATCCGGCGCACACCCGGGCGGAACACCGGCGCACTGTGGCAGACCAGCCGATCGCAGGCCAAATATCGCGCTGTGCCGAATTGAAACATTCACTGCACTCGATACCCGACTCACCGATTTTACGAAGTCTTGCGAACGCATCGCAGCGTCAAGCCCTAGGCGAGGAAGGGAATTCAGCGATTTGCTCGAGACTTCCGTTACGGCATGACCAAACCGGTTTTTCTAATTTCGGCGAAAACCACCCCAATCAGGAGAATATGGCACCCGGTAAAGTGAAATGGCGTAACCTATCGCCGTTCACATACGATTGCGGCGGTTGACAGCAACAGAACGCAAGTATGCAATCAGCCTATGTTGCGAGGGGCCAGCCGTACGCCCGCGCAGCGCAGATTGTACGGCACCGAGGAAACAACGACGCGAGCAGGCACCGCCATAAGGCGCCGCAGCGTTCAGGGAGGGAATTCATATGTCGCAATCTCTGCGTCTGCGGAGTCTGTTGGCGATGGGCGCTTCGGCGGCCGTGCTGTCAGCCGTCGCTGCTCCGGCCTTCGCTCAAGAAGCCAGCGGTCAACAATCCGCCCAGCCGAGCAACGTCATCGAAGAACTGGTCGTGACCGCCCAGAAGAAGGAAGAAGCCCTTCAGGACGTTCCTATCGCGGTGTCCGCCTTCAGCCAGGACACGCTGGAAGCCCAGAAGATCGACGGGGGTCCGAATCTTCAGCTGGCCATTCCGAACGTCACCTTTGCCAAGAGCAACTTCACCAACAGCTTCAACTTCCAGATCCGCGGCATCGGTGCGCGGGCCGTCGGCAGTTCGGCCGACGCCGGCGTCGGCGTCCACCTGAACAACGCGCCCCAGCAGTCGGGCAACCTGTTCGAAGCCGAATTCTACGACATGGAACGCGTCGAAGTGCTGCGTGGCCCGCAGGGCACGCTGTACGGCCGTAACGCCACCGGCGGCGTGGTCAACCTGATCACGGCCAAGCCGACCGACATCTTCGAAGCCATGGCTCGCGCCGAGTACGGCAACTACGGCACG
The DNA here is from genome assembly GCF_003060965.1 of Caulobacter sp. HMWF025. GTDB lineage: Bacteria > Pseudomonadota > Alphaproteobacteria > Caulobacterales > Caulobacteraceae > Caulobacter. The sequence goes on from NZ_QAII01000031.1 coordinate 54,956, forward strand.
CAGAAGGTCCGGGGGATGGTCAACATCCCCATCTACGAGGACAAGCTGGCCGTCCGCGCATCGGGTGCCTATCTGAAGCGCGACGGCTTCATGACCAACACCTTCACCGGCAACAAGGTAGATGACCGCGACCTGTATTCGGGCCGCATCCAGGTGATGTTCAACCCGACAGACAAGCTGCGCACCCTCTTCTACTACGAGCGCTTCAACGAAGACGACGCGCGTTCGCGGACCGGCAAGCAGCTCTGCACCAAGGACAATGGTCCGGCCACCATCGGCGGCGTTGCGACCGGTGCGGCACGGGTGTTCCTGACCCAGGGCTGCGCCTCGGCCTCGCTCTACAACTCGGCCGCCTACGGCACGGTCAACTCGTCGGGCAGCCTGACCGGCATGCTCGGCAACATCTTCGGTTTCACCAGCGGAGACGTGAACGCCGGTGACACCACCGACCGCGACCTGAACAAGTTCGAGTCGTCGTTCGACCCGATCTACCGGTCGAAATCGGACCTCTACCAGTTCACCCTGAACTACGACCTGACGGATGACCTGACGCTGACGGCGATGATGTCGACCAGCAAGAACTCGGTCTATTCCAAGCAGGACTACAACCGCAACGTCTCGACCGTGCCGTTCAACAACACGCCGCTGACGCCTGGTGGTTTCACCAATGACCCGCAGACCGGCCTGTCGAACAAGTTCACGACGCTGGACATTTCTTCCAACTCCGCTGAACAGACCAGCTATGAAGTCCGCCTGCAGTCGAACTTCGACGGCCCGCTGAACTTCAACCTCGGCGGCATCAAGTTCGACTATGACAGCATCACCGACTACTACGTGATCGGCAACTCGCTGACCCTGTCGGCTCTGGGCCTGAACTTCCAGAACACCGGTAACCCGGCCTGTAGCCCCGTCGCCCTGCCGACGACCTGTATCGGTGTTGACACCAAGGCCACGCCGGACGGCTCGGGCCACAACTACTATGACAACAAGACGCCCTATACCCTGAAGTCGAGCGCCCTGTTCGGTGAACTCTACTGGCAGGCCAACGAAAAGCTGAAGTTCACCCTTGGCCTGCGCCAGACCAAGGACGAAAAGTCGGTCATCAACTACAAGACCGTCCTGCTCGCCCCCGGCATCGGCCTGACGGTGGACCCGGTGACCCCGGTCCAGCGTTCCGAGTTCAGCGAACTGACCGGCCGCTTCGGCTTCGACTACAAGCCGGAACTCAGCTTCACGAACGACACCCTGCTCTATGCCTTCTACTCGAAGGGCTACAAGGGCGGCGGCATCAATCCGGGCGTCCCGGCGACCTCGGTCGGCGTGCCGCAGACCTTTGCGCCGGAATTCGTCAACGCCTTCGAACTGGGCACCAAGAACACCCTGATGGGCGGCAGCCTGCTGCTGAACGCGACCGGGTTCTTCTATGACTACCAGGGCTACCAGATCTCCAAGATCGTCAACCGCACCTCGGTCAACGAGAACGTCAATGCCGAGGTCTACGGCCTTGAATTCGAGTCGATCTGGTCGCCGGTCCGGGATCTGAAGTTCAACGCCAACATCGGCTACCTGCACACCAAGATCGGTGATGGCGTGAAGTCGATCGATACGATGAACCGGACCCAGAGCAACCCGGCCTACACCCTGGTCAAGGTCGGCCCCGGCCTGCCCAATGCCAGCGCCGGCGGCAACTGCGTGCTGAACTCGACCGGCGTCGCCACCCTGCTGGCCATCGGCCAGGGCGCTGCCCTGCCGTTCGCCTGCGGCGGCCCTGCCGTGTTCCAGGCCTTCCTGCAAAGCCGCGGCGCTCCGGCTGCCACGGCGAACTTCCTGGCCAACGGAACCGGTCTCTACACCTACGGTGCCGGCTACTCGATCGAAGGCACCACGGCCGACGTCTCGGGCAACGAGCTGCCCAGCTCGCCGCACTGGACCGCTTCGGTCGGCGCCCAGTACAGCTGGGACCTGGCCGGTGGCTGGGGCGCGACCCTGCGCGGGGACTACTACCGCCAGACCGAACAGTATGCCCGCGTCTACAACACGGCCTATGACAAGATCGAGGGCTGGGAAAACGTCAACCTGACGCTGAAGGTCGAGAAGCCGGAATGGGGCATTGAAATCGATGCCTATGTGAAGAACCTGCTGAACGACGTTCCGATCATCGACGCCTACACCAGCGACGACTCGTCGGGCCTGTTCACCAACGTCATCACCCAGGAGCCGCGCCTCTACGGCGTGAGCATCACCAAGAAGTGGTAGTGATGCGCCTCATCTGAGGCGGCCAAATCGGGGCGGCGATGGAGCGATCCATCGCCGCCTTTTTCTTTGCAAAGAACGCGTCCCGCCTGCCGGCCATTCCCGTAGACCATGGCTCGAAGCCACCTTTGGGAAACCATGTTCTCAAGAAATCTCCGCGACTTAACGACTCTTCAAGGGCGACGGCGCAAAAGTGGCAACCCACCGATGCCAAGCGAAGCGGCCGCATGGAAACGCTCTCCCGTCTTATCGATCGCCGCCCATCCGTCGCACCGGCCACCTCTTGCGAGGACGTGCTGGCGCTGTTTTCGGCTGACCCGAACGCCTTTGCCGTAGCGGTCTCCGACCAGGGCGCCCCGATGGGCGTGGTCTATCGCGACGTTCTGATCGGCATGATGCAGGTCGCTGCCGACACCCTGAGCCGCCAGCCGATTTCACAGGTCATGGACGTCACGCCCCGGGTGGTGCCGATGACGCTCGACTCGGACAGTTTCGTCGACACGCTTGCCGAACGCACCACGCCGGTGTTCCGTTCGGCCTTCATCGCCGTGGATGACAATGGCCTCTATGTCGGTGTCGGGGGCCTGGGCTCCCTGATCGCCTCCCACCGTCGTCGGGACCTCGAAGCCCGCGACGCCACAGCCCTCGTCGACCGACTGGCCACGGATATCAGCCACTATCTCGACGGCGTCCTCGCGATCGCGGCGCGGCTGGAACAACAGCCCCTGTCCGCCGATGCCAGCGCCTTCGTGCGCGCCATCAGCGAAACCAGCCGCGACATGAGCGAAATGCTGGGTCGCGCCAGAGACCTGCAACGTTCGACCCATGGCCAACTCACCATGCGCCCCAGCCCGGTCCGCCTGCGGGACCTGGCCGATGCGGTCGAAGTTGCCTGGAGCCAGAAGGCCGCCTCCGGGGGCTCGACCCTGATGTTCTCCTACGACGGTGACCCGGAATGCACCGTGGATGCCGATGCCGAGCGACTGCTGCAGGTTTTCGACGCCCTGATCGACAGCGCCCTGGCCAGCGGTCGCGGCGTCATTGAGGCCTGTCTGCACGCCCGCCCCTGCGCCGGGGGGGTGGCCCTTGAGGGCAGTGTCCGGGACAATACCCAAGGCCCCGCCGAAAGCCGACTGGCCCGCATCTTCTCGCCGCTCGGCGCAGCCCATCTGGATGACCGCTCAGACCTGGTCCTCGGTGTGGGCATGGCGCTGGCCCATCGGATCATGCGCGATGTCGGCGGCGAGTTAACCGCCGTTGCCAATCGGGGTGCCGGCCTGACCGTCAGGTTCTCGCTTGTGGCACCCCTGGCACAGCAGGGCGAAGCCGCCGGCGGTGAGCGCCTGGTTGACACCCGCGCCGCCCATATCCTGATCGTCGACGACAACGCCACCAACCGCATGGTGGCCGAGGCCCTCTGTGACCTCTTCGACTGCACCTCCGAACAGGCGGTCGACGGCGTCGAGGCCGTCGATCTGGCCCGCAGCGGCCGCTTTGACCTGATCCTGATGGACATCAAGATGCCGCGCATGGACGGCATCGAGGCCACCCGCGCCATCCGGACCCTGCCTGGTCGGGTCAGCGGTATTCCCATCGTGGCCCTGACCGCCAATGCCGGGGCGAACGACGTCCAGGCTTACAAGGCCGCCGGCATGCAGGACGTGGTCGAGAAGCCCATCAAGCCTGAGCGCCTGGCCATGGTCCTGAGTGCCCTGCTGGGCGAAGACGAGGACGCGGCCGCCGCCTGACGCCTCGCCTGCCGGCGGGCCAGCATCGCTCTCGACGACACGGCCCAACGCGCCCTTCCCACTGCCCCACGCGATTCGTCTGCCGCAACGGAAGGTCCGCACGAGACACGCAACGGGCGAAAGCGCGTCGCGCTCAAGACATGGGCGTATCCAGACTCGCGCCGCAGGGCATTTACTACTCAAATTGGGGAGGAAATGCCCCGTTCCGCGGCGGATCGCCACGCTGGCCTTACCCAAGGCCGTCACTCGTGGCATTAATCTGTACACAACCGTTGGAGGCGAAACATGAGTGAAGAAACCGAAGGCAGACGCCCCAACCCCGTCGATTTGCACGTGGGCAGCCGGGTCCGGATGCGTCGCAAGCTTATGGGTGTGAGCCAGGAGCAACTGGCAGACTCCCTCGGTCTGACCTTCCAGCAAGTTCAGAAGTATGAGCGCGGGGCCAATCGGGTCAGCGCCAGCAAGCTGTACGAGATTGCCCGCACCCTTCAGGTTCCGGTGTCATTCTTCTTTGACGGCCTCGCCGATCCGATCGGCGACCAGGACGTTGACGAGGCCGGTGCCCATGCCGAACGGGTCGTCCAGGAATTCCTGACCACGCCGGAAGGTCTGGAGCTGGCTGAGGTGTTTCCGCGCATCGGACGCGGTCGGGTTCGCCGTCAGGTCCTCGATCTTGTGCGCGCCATGGCCGAAGAAACGGGTCGCAGCGACGCGGCCTGACCGAACCCTTCAGCAGGGCCCTGACAAAGCCCCGGCGGGCGATCGCCGGGGCTTTTGCATGTCTGGGGTGCCGTGCGTGTGCCGACGTCGCGGTCAGCAAGGAGCGGAAAGGCCGCAGGCCTCTAACTTGCCGAAACGCGCCCCTGTGACGCGGCCCAGATGTTCTTGGCCAGTCGAGCCGATGCCGGGGTCAGGCCTCGCAGGTCATAGGTCTTGATCACACGAAATCCGAACTCGCGGTCCTTCTGCCAGATGGTGTCGACGTCCCAGGCCACACCATCGAGCAGATCGACGAGTTGCGCCCTAACCGGGGGACGAACCCCGGCCAGCATCTGCACCCGGAGCCCGTTGTCGGACATGTCCCGGATCACGCAGTCCCAGGCGAACGTTCCGCCCAGCACCTTGCCGGCCCTTTGCGTCGCAATGCGCGGGGCCTGCCTGCGGTCCATTTCGACGCCTGGCGCAAATTTTGACATGCCCGACTAAACACATGGCGCGCTTAACCGGTCGTTCAGGAATATGATTTCATTCGGCTAACCACGTAAAACATGCGTTTTAATACTGACAGTCACTATGCTCTCATTGCCGAAATGCGCACCCCACACCGCACCAGAACTTGAAATAAAGATCCGATATCGAGTGTATTGACGAAATATATCCCTTAAGTTTCCAGGGTCTCTTGCCTCTGCTTTGACATTCGATCATCGTCGGGTTGCGAAGCGATACGTCAACTACATTGTGCCGGGGTGAACCCGGCCCTGAGGGAACGCCCCATGGCCCAAGGCTCGGTTCTGCTTGCCGACTTGAATGGACGCGACCTGGTTCTGGCGGTCGCCCCGCCTGGCGCGTCCCCGGCCACCCATCGTGCGATACCGTGCGCCTCCCTCTCCGATCTGGAGGAGGCGCTGAGCGAAGCTCTCCCGCCAGCCATTGCCGAAGATCTGGTCGGTGGGGCCATTTGCGCGGCCGGACCGGAGATTGACGGGGCCATCACCCTGACCGGCGGCGCGGGCTTTACCCTGACCGCCGGCTGGCTACGGGGTGTGCTGCGGACGCCGAGGGTGCACCTGGTCAATGACTTTACCGCCTGCGCGCTGGGGGCCCCAAAGCTGGCCCCCGAGGCTCTGGAGACTGTCCACGCGGGCGCAGCGGCCAGGAGCGGTGCCATCGCGGTGATCGGCCCAAATCTCGGCCTTGGGGTCGCCGGTCTCGCCCCGCATCGATCGGACGGCTGGGTGGCCATGCCCAGCGAGGGCGGCCATATCGACTTTGCTCCCGGAGATCCGCGTGAGGTCGCCGTCTTCGAATGCCTGGCGCGCCGCCACGGGCACATCTCGGCTGAACATCTGCTCAGCCAGCAAGGTCTGATCGACCTCTATGGACACTTCGCGGCACCGACCGACGAGCTTTCCGTGGCCATTGATGACAACGCTGTCGTCGATCTCTGTCGCCAGGGCGATCCCGCCGCCAGGGAAGCGATCACCGTCTTCAGTGCCCTGCTCGGGGCCTATGCCGGTGATATCGCCCTGCTGTTCGCGGCCCGCGGTGGCGTCTATCTCAACAGCCCCCTTGTCGAGCGACTCGGCGACCTGCTGGATCGCGAGGCCTTCTGCCGCCGCTTCCTCGCCAAAGGACGGATGCAAGCCTATCTGCAGGACATTCCGGTCTATCTCGCCCGGGGGCGATGCACGCTGCTGGGGCTCTCCAGCCTGTTCAGCGCCAATGACCGCCGCTACGCCGCCAGCGAGATCAAGTATCTCGACTGCTAGAGTGCCGGCACCCTGGCCAGGGCCGCCTCAAGATCGGCCAGAATATCGGCCTCGTCCTCAAGCCCGACCGACAGGCGGACAAGGCCTTCGCTGATCCCGGCTGCGGCGCGCTCCTGCGGCGAATAGGTCGAGTGGGTCATGCTGGCCGGATGCTGGATCAGGGTCTCGGCGTCACCCAGCGAGACGGCGCGGCGGATCAGGGTCAGGCGGTTCATCATCGCCACGCCCGCGTCGTGTCCGCCCGCCAGTTCAAAAGCCAGCATGCCCCCTGGCAGGTCCAACTGACGGCGCGCCAGATCATGCTGTGGAAAGCTCGTCAGGCCTGGATAGTCGACCCGCGTCACCGCCGGATGCGCCTCCAGCCAGCGTGCGACGGTCGTGGCCGCAGCGCAGTGCTGGCGTACGCGCAGGGCCAGGGTCTTGAGGCCGCGCAGAACCAGAAAGGCCGTGAACGGCGACATCACCGCCCCCGTCATGTCCTTCACCCCCACCAGGCGAACGCGGGCCATGTCTTCAACCCCGCCCACGGCGATCCCGCCGATCAGGTCGCCGTGGCCGCCCAGATACTTGGTCGCCGAGTGCACCACGATATCGGCTCCCAGCGTCAGCGGGCGGGTCAGAAGCGGGGTGGCATAGGTGTTGTCGACCACCAGCTTGGCGCCGCAGGTCCGGGCCACCCCGGCCGCGCCGGCAATGTCGACCAGCCGCATGTTGGGATTGGCCGGGGTCTCGAAATAGATGATCCGGGTCCTGTCGCTTACGGCCGCGGCCAGGGCGGCGAGATCGGTCATGTCGACCTGGGTGATGGTCACCCCGAACCGCGAGAGACCGTCCCGCATGAAGGCGAAGGTGCAGCCATAGAGGGTCTGGTCGGTGATCACCTCGTCACCGGCCTGCAGGAAGCTCCACATCACCGCCGTGATCGCCCCCATGCCCGAAGCAGTGGCGACGGCGGCCTCACCGCCTTCGAGGGTCGCCATGCGGCGCTCCAGCAGATCGGTCGTGGGGTTGGAGATCCGGGAATAGAAGTGGCCCGGCCGGGTGCCGGCAAACATCTCGCCACCCGCCTCGGCGCTGTCGAAGGCGAAGGTCGAGGTCAGGTGCAGCGGCGGCGTCAACGCGCCCTGCTCGTCGGCCGGATTATAGCCCGCATGGATCGCCCGCGTCGAAAAGCCCGCCTGGTCGCGCATGTTTCTCTCCCGTTTGGGAACAGAGTGACGCGATACTCCGGCCGAAAGATTGCCAATTCTGCTCGAATACCCTCATAGTTTGGCAGATTCTGCTCAGGATGCCGCCATGGACGCCAAAGACCGCCAGATCATCCGCGAGCTTCAGAAAGACGGCCGCCTGACCAATCAGGACCTGGCCGACCGGGTGAACCTGTCGCCCTCGCCCTGCCTGCGCCGGCTGCGCAACCTGGAAGACCGGGGCGTGATCACCGGCTACACGGCCCTCGTCGACCAGAAGGCCTATGGCCTGCCGATCACCGTCTTCATCCGCGTGCGGCTCGACCGTCACGGCCAGGATGTCGTGAAGGGGTTTGAAGACCAGGTGGCGCGGATCGACCAGATCCTCGACTGCTTTCTGCTGGCCGGCAGCGACGACTATCTGTTGCGGGTGATCGTCGAAAGCCTGGAGGCCTATGAGGACTTCATCCGGCGTCGCCTGCACGCCATTCCCGGCATCGCCTCGATCGACACCAGCTTCGCCTATGGCGTGGTCAAGCAGACCCGGGTGTTTCCGGTGGCGGGGTAAAGCTTTCGGGAGGGACTGCCGTCCTGGTGGTTGGAGGCGGGATCGAACCGCCGACCTGTGGGTTATGAATCCACCGCTCTAACCATCTGAGCTACCCAACCGCGCCAGGGCGGACGCGCGTCATACGCTCTCGCGGCGACGGCTTCAAGTCTTCGTCAGCATCAGATCGACCACGACTTCCAGGCGTCTGGCCAGTTCGTCCGGGCCATATTGCGACAGCACCAGGGTTCTGGCCGCCTGGCCCATGGCCCGGGCGGCGGGCCGGTCGGCAATCAGCTCGCCCAGGGCTTCGGCCAGGCGATCCGGATCATCCTCGGGCACCAGTCGGCCGTTGACGCCGTCCTTGAGCATCTCGATCGGACCGTCGATCTCCGAAGCGACCACCGGCAGCCCCACGGCCATGGCCTCTAGCAGGGTCAGGGGGAAGCCCTCCTGATGCGAGGGGAAGGCAAAGATGTCGCCGCTGGCCAGGAAGGCCGGAACATCAGCGGTCCAGCCTGAAAGGGCAACATCACCGCCCAGACCCAGCTCGGCCACCAGGGCTTCCAGATGCGGCCGCTCCTCCCCCTCGCCGGCGATCTCGCAGGTGGCCTCCAGCCCCCAGGCGCGAAGATGGGCGATGGCGCGGATCAGGACGTCGAAGCCCTTCTTGCGATGCAGGCGGCCCGCCGCAACGATCCGGACGCTGTGGCCGGCGCGGGCGAACGGCGCGGCCTGAACCGAAGGCGGGGTCACGGCATTCGGAATGAAATGCACATGGTCAACCGGCGCGCCGCGCTCGATCGCCAGTTTGGCAAGGTGACGTCCGACGCAGAGGTAATGGGTGTCCGGCGTGACGTCGAAGACGGGTTTGTGCACACAGACGGCCATGACGGTTCCCGGCGCGGCAGCCCTGGCGAACAGACGGGCCGGGCGCTGGCCATGGCTTAGAACCAGGGCCGGATCAGCAGCCCGCACAACCCGGCGGGCCCCGCCGACGCTGACCGGATCCCAGTCCGTAAAGGCCGGCATGGTCAGCAGCGGCGGCTCGCGTCCGGCCTGGGCCACGGCGACCTTGCCGCCCCGGCGCACCACGCCCCGGCACGTCCCGCCACGCCGGGCCGCAAGGGCCTCGAGGATCGGCTGATAGTCCAGGAACACCTGCTCCAGGCCGCCCAGTCCCTTGCCGAGCATGGCGTGCAGGATATTGGTCAAGGGGAGCTCCGGGCGGCAAAGCAACAGGCGCGGACCATCGGAGTCTGCGCCCCCGGTGTCAACGCGGGTGAGAACCTGACGATCCTCCCCCTGAACGGGGATGTGTCGGCTCGGAGAGGCGACGGAGGGGGAAATCGCCGGCCGGATCCGAAAAAACTTCCCCCTCCGACCCTTCGGGCCACCTCCCCCTTCGGGGGGAGGATCTGCCCCTACCTCCCCAGCAGGACCTTCACCGCCGCCTCCAGTTGCGCATCACCGCCAGTCAGGCTCTCGCCCAGCGGCCGGTCCACATCCACATCCACCGGGCGCGGATTGAGCTCCATGTTCTGGCCGCGCAGGTCTTCCACCCGGATGAACGGCAGACGGACCGACGAGCCGTCGATCAGCTGGCGGGCCCCAGTGAAGATGATCCAGCCGGCGGTTGGCTTGCCGACGACCTTGCCCAAGCCCAGGGCCCGGTAGCCTTCGGTGAAGTCCTCGGCGTCCGACAGCGAAGACTCGTTGGTGACCAGCACGGTCGGCAGGCCCAGGGCCCGCTGGCCCAGATTCTGCCGGCTGGGCACCGGGAAGCGGTCGCGGGGCGTCATCATCAGGTAGTTGCGGCGGGTGAAGACATCCAGCGCATAGCCGTTCACATAGCCGCCGTTGTTGTTGCGGATGTCGATGACCACGCCCTCGCGCCCCTGGTTCTGGGCGTCGAGGTCGATATAAAGCTGGGCCAGCGAACCGTCCGACATGTCGGCGATGTGGACATAGCCCAGCTTGCCGCCGCTGATCCTTTCCACATAAGCCCGCCGGTCGTTGACCCACTGGCGATAGAGCAGGCCCGTGGCCACCGTGCCAGGGACGGGACGGACCACGACCTCGCGCTTGCCGGCCGTGCCGGCGACACCGAGCGTCACCCTCTTGCCCGACTGGCCGCGCAGGAGAAGATCCAGGTTCACGCCCGGCTCCAGGGCCGTGCCATTGACCGCCAGTAGGGTCTCGCCCGGCTTGATGCTGCCTTCGACGGCGGCCGGACCCAGCGCCACCACCTCGCGGATCACCAGACCCTTGCCGGCCTCATAGGCCTCACGCTCGAAGCGAAGGCCAAGATCGCCGGCCCGAACCGGCTGCGGCCCTGAAGGATCGGGCGCTCGGATGCCGGAGTGCGAGGCATTCAGCTCGCCGATCAGCAGATTGATGTTGCGGCGCAGCTCATCGCCGGTGCGTGCGCCGGCAATATAGGGAGCCCACTGCCGGCGCAGGGCCGCCCAGTCCTGGCCGTGGAATTTCGGATCGTAGAAGCCGCGATCCAGGATGCCCCAGGCCTGCTCGAACACCACCGCCTTTTCGAGGTCGAAGTCGATGTCCATTTCGGCATTGGCGGCGAGAGGCTTGGGCTTGGGTGTATCGACTGGGCTGGAGACGATTGTCCCGCCTTCGAGGAAGAATACTTCCCTGGAATCGGGCGTGAAGGCCGCGTCGCCCTTGGGCCGACGGGTCGAGGTCAGCTGCACCGCAACGGGCGCCTCCTTGGCCAGTTCGTCCAGGCTGTAGGTGTAGAGATTGACCTGCCCGGCCTGCCTGGCCTGGAACAGCAGGGTCTTGCCGTCAGGGCTGATCACCGGGTCAGAGACGTCCATGCCCAGCGGCAGGAACGAGGCGCGCTCGCGGATGCCCTCGAACACGATCTTCACCGGGGCGATCTTCGGTTTGGCCGCAGCAGGCCTGGCCCCAGCTGACTGGGCCTCGGCCTTCACCGGATCGGGCTTGGTGTCGGGGTTTGCCGGATCGGTCTTCGACGAGGGGTCCTGGGACGGCGCGGGCTTCTCGGGTGCCTCACCGGGTTTGAACAGCTCGCGGAAGGCGTCTTCGCGATACTTCGGCGTATTGGGCAGCAGGTCGATGCGCAGCATCTTGGCCTCTTCGCTGCGCTGGCTGGTGTCGGCGAGAATGAACTTGCCGTCCGGCGACCAGGCGATCCTGCCGCCGGTATTGCCGTTGGCCAGGAAGCTGACCGGCCGCGCCGCACCGCCCTCGGCCGGGATGACGTTGATGTTGTCGAAAGCCTTGCGGTCAGTGAGGGTGAAGGCCAGCCACTGGCTGTCGGGCGACCAGACCGCGAAGCTGTCGTCAAAGCCGCTCAGCGCGCCCTCGAAGATCATCGCGTCCTTGGCGACCTTGCCGCCGTCGAAGGTGATCACCCGAAGTTGCTTGCCGTCGCGGACATAGGCCAGCCTCTTTCCGTCCGGCGAGACCACCGGCGCGGTGTTGCGACCCTCGCCCGCGGTCAGGGCCCGTTCGGTGCCGGTGGCGAAGTCATACTCATAGATCTGGGCCGACAGGTCGCGTTCGGACACATAGACGAGCTTGCGAGAGTCGGCCGACCAGACCGGATCGCGTTCGATACCGGGCGTGCGGGTTACCCGCTGGGCCGCGCCGCCGTCCTTGGTGGAAACCGCAAATAGCTCGCCCCGGACAATGATGGCCGCTTTCTTGCCGTCGGGCGACAGCGACAGGCTGTCGAAGCTGGTCTCGTTCAGCCGCTTCTCGCCCGCCGCCGCCGGGGCACCGCGCAGGGTGATCGGGGTCTGGGACGCCTTGCCGGTGGCGGTGTCCAGCGACCAGATCGCGAAGTTGCGCTCGAAGACGATGGTCTTGCCGTCCAGTCCGATGGTCGGCCACAGCACCCGGCCGTCGGTGAATCGGGTAATCTGTTCGGGCTTGCCGCCCGCCAGCGACATCTTCCAGAGGTTCTCGGTCCCGCTCTCGTCGCTCATGTAGTAGAGCGCGCCGCCGTCGGGCCGCCACATCGGCCACAGGTGCTTGGCTCCGGCCGGCAGCAGGCGCCTGTACGGCGCACTGGCGACGATGGGTTTCAGCCACAGCTCGGTCTCGTCGATGTGCGAGTGGCCGTTGCGCCACCACTGGCCGTTGCCGACTCCCTTGGCCATCAGCGCCACCGACTGACCGTCGGGCGAAGGCGCGGCGTGGAACTCGGCCAGGAACCGCTCGCGGCTGACTTCCAGCGGCGTGCCGCCGCCGGCCGCCACCCGGAACACATCACCCAGCCGCGCCACGTCATTGGCCCCGGAGGTGAAATAGAGCCACTTCCCGTCGCGCGACCAGCCGTCCAGGGTCTCGTTGGTCTCGGCATAGGTGATGCGCTTGAGGGTGCCGGTGGCCAGGGTCAGCACATACAGATTGGCGAAGCCGGCCCGGTTGGATACGAAGGCCAGCTGGGTGCCGTCTGGCGAATAGAGCGGCCGACTTTCGGTCGCAAGGTCGGTGACCAGCAGCCGGGCCTGACCGCCCCGGGCGGGTACCGTCCAGATATCACCGCCGGAGGCAAAGGCGATCTCGGCCCCGTCCGGCGACAGGGCCGGCTCGGCCAGGGACGGCAGGGGCGTCACGGCGGCTGCCGCCGGCAGGCCCGTACACAGCGCCAGCGCCGACACCGCGCCCAGCAGCGCCCTGAACTGAAAAGCCATAACCGCTCCGCACACCGAAACTTTCGAGGGTGAAAGGGCTAACACGTTCGGGCCCGCTGCCAAGCTTGAACCGGCGGCAGGGCGAGTGAGGGAGGGTTTTGACGTCGATACTGCTTTGAAAAAATCTATATAGTCAAAACTCAATCAATTTGAAAACTTAACAGGTCCACAAAAAAAGTCACAAATTTTTCAATTTACAGAAAACCAAAACAAATAATAAACTCAAATAGAATCTCGATAAACTAACCCATAAATACTAAGAAATAGGAGGCCCTCTATCGATTAGCTTTACCGCAGAAGCCTCATTGAAGCTAAAAGCGGCGTAAACAGAAAATGAAAAATCTGATTCCCACTCAAACACTTTTAAATTTGTTGATCCGTAATACATTAGTATTTTTCCACTATCAATCTTGGCATGGAAATTACTCAAATTTACAAAAGCAGATCGAGAGGGATTTAACTTACCGATTGGGGCAACAAAAGTCTTATCTCCCGACCTCATTTGAAAACCAACTTCGCATTGATAACTGCCATCATTGTGCACAACAAACCATTGAGTCTCCTTAAGAGACAACTTGTCGGCCCTTGCGATATGGTCGGTAACGTCCCGCGCCGCCTTTGCAGTTGAAATTGGAAGAAATTCTGAAACATCAGTCATATTTGCTGCCTCACCGGCGGAATGCTGAGCGATACATCCTCATCTTCAAAAACAACTACCGCGTGCTCAAAATAATACAACCT
>NZ_QAII01000032.1 GCF_003060965.1 Caulobacter sp. HMWF025
GTGCCGGTGGCGGGGCAGGCGGCACGGTCGCGCCGGGGATCGCCGGTTCATAGAAGCGGGCCTCGACTGTCGTGCCTGAACGGGCGGCCTCACGCACCCGCGGGTCGGGCGGCACCTGGGCCAGACGCATCGCCTCGACCGGACCCATGGCCTGGACGGCCGCCATACTGAGGGCGTGCAGATCGACCAGCGGCGTGCCGGTCTCGGCCGCGACCTTGCGCACGGCCTCGGCCCAGGGGCCCAGGTCATCGACCAGCCGGCCGTCCTTGAACTGCCGGCGGGTCAGGGGCGTCACCAGCACCGGCTTGCCGCCGGCCGCGCGGACCTCGTCGACATAGCGCTTCATATTGGCCGGGAACTCGGTGGCCAGATCCGTGGAGCGCCCCGGCTTGCCCGGCTGGTCGTTGTGGCCGAACTGGATCAGCACATAGGTGTCGGAAAAGCCGCCGGACCTGATCTCGTACAGGGCGAGGGCCCACGAGCCCTCGCTGCGATAGTTGCCGCTGCTGCGGCCGCCGCGCGCCAGGTTGATGCAGGCGATGAACGAGGTGACGTGTTTCCCGCAGAAGCTGGGGCCCCAGCCGCCCTGGACGGCGGTCGTGGAGTCGCCGACCAGCACGATCTTCGCCGACTTGAACGGCGCGGGCTCGGGCGCGGCCACTGGCGCGGTCCGGGCCTGGGCGGCCAGGGGCGTGAGCAGCAGGGTGGTGGCGAGGAGGAGGGGTTTGATCATCTCAAGCGTTCCATTGAAAAGCTTGTCATCCCGGAAGCCTCGCAGAGGCTGTCCGGGACCCAGGGGCAACCGCACGGCATTGGCCCCTGGGTCCCGGCTCTCCCCCCGGCTCTCGCCGGGGTACGGCCGGGATGACAAGATGAAAGAGGCGGTGTGGACTACCCCAGCGCCCGGTACTTGAAGTTGCGGAACCGCGCCGAGCCCTTGCCGGCGGCGTAGAGGCCCGGCTTCAGCATCAGGAACCCGCCGCGCACATTGTGGTGGTAGCCGCTGACCTCCATGCCCCGGTCGAAGCGCTTCCAGGTCGCGCCACCGTCGCCACTGGTGTGGAAGCTGACGATATGGCGGGTATTGCGCAGCCGCATCAGCATCTTCGACCCGTGCGGATTGGCCGGTCGGCCGCGCTCGATGCCGTACTGGTGGGTGACAAAGTTCTTCGCATCGAAGCCGAGGCCGCAATAGAGCTGGCGGTCATAGAACAGGATCAGGCCCGCGCGGGTCTCCGGGTCGATGTCGATCTCGCACTCGATCTCATAGGCCTGGTCGCCGTTGACGAAGATCAGGGGCGAACCGCTGGACGGCGCCTCGCCCGCGCCCTTCAGGGTCAGGACCCCGTCCTTGCGGCTGATGCGGTCGGCCTCGCCTGGCCCGGGGGCAAAGAAGTTCCACTGCACGCCCAGCTTGTCGGTGGTGAAGTCGTCTGACAGGGCCATGCCGTGCGGGCCGGGCTTGCCGCCCTTCGGCTTGCGGATCGGCTTGGCCAGATCGCCGCCGCCGATGTCGAACCAGCCGTCCTTCGTCCAGGTGACCGGGGCCAGCAGGGTCTGGCGACCCAGGGTGTAGAAGCCGTTTTCATAGCCGTGATAGACGGTCCACCAGTCGCCGCCGGGGCCCTCGACCAGGGTGGCATGGCCGCGCGACCACCATTTCTCGGCATTGTCGACGGTACGGACCAGCGGGTTGCGCGGATGGTCCTCCCAGGGGCCTGCCAGCGACTTGGCGCGGGCGACAATGACCATGTGGCCGGTCGGCGGGCCGGCCGTGCCGCCCACAGCGGTGATCATGTAATAGTAGTCGCCCCGCCGCATGACCTTGGGGCCCTCGGGCGAGAAGCCTTCCACATCCCAGTCGTCGGGATAGCGCCAGGGATCGTAGACGTGCTCGGGCTTGCCGACCGTCGACAGGCCGTCGGGGGCCAGCTGGATGCGGTCGCCACCCGACAGGAACAGCCAGCGCACGCCCGTCTCGTCGACGATGTGGCCGGGGTCGATATAGCGCGGCAGCTTCAGGTCGATCGGCTCGGACCACGGCCCCTCGATGCGGTCGGCCCAGATCACGTAGCTGGTGTTGTTGTTGGGGTATTTGGCCGGGATGTAGATGTAGTAGCGGCCCTGGTGCTTGCAGATCTCCGGAGCCCAGACCGAGCCGATATTGGTCTTCAGGCTGGCCACCACCGGGGTCCAGTTCACCAGGTCGCGGCTGTGCCAGATCAGCAGGCCCGGATAGGCGTCGAACGAGCTGTGGGTCATGTAGTAGTCGTCGCCGTCCTTCAGGATCGACGGGTCAGGATGGTCGCCGGCCAGGATGGGGTTCAGGAAGGTCCCGTCACCGAGGTCGGCCTTGCGCTGGCCTTCGATGCCGCGGGCCCAGGTCGGGGTTCCGGCAGGCGCGGGGCCGGGCAGGGTGCCCATCTGGGCGGCCTGCCCGGCAGCGGGAACAGCCCCGACGGCGACTCCGGTCAGGAGGGAGCCCAGCGCTCCCCGGCGGCTGATCTGAACCATCGGCGTATCCTTCCCAAGCTTGACAGGGCTGCGCGAACTGGGGCCGCGCTGGCGGTGTTACCGGTCACTAAGCGGCAGGAATCCGGGATTGTCTACCGGTGTCATCGCCGATTTCCGTCGATAACGCTGTCATTGCCGGGCGGAGCAGGGAAGGTGACGCCCATAGAAAAACGCCCGGAAGCTGAGCCTCCGGGCGTTCTGTCTGGTTACACCTCCGAAGGGGCGGGGCTCATCAGCCCACCATGTCTTCCAGCTCGGTGCCGCGCGTTTCCTTGATCAGTTTCTGAACGAGGAAGAACGAGACCACGGCGCTGGCCGCATAGAAGCCGTAGGTCGCCGACAGGCTGAGCTTGGCCATGGCCGGGAAGCTGAACGAGATGGCGAAGTTGGCGATCCACTGGGCGAAGCCCGCCACGGCCAGGGCCGAGCCGCGCATCTGGTTGGGGAACATCTCACCCAGCATGACCCACATCACCGGGCCCCAGGAGAGGTTGAAGAAGACCACGTAGAGGTTGGCGGCGACCAGGGCGATCGGGCCGACGCTGGCGTCCAGATGCAGGGCGCCGTTGATGGTGGTGGCGGTCGAGAAGCACCAGGTCAGCACGCCCAGGGTCACGGCCATGCCGACCGAACCGATCAGCAGCAGCGGCTTGCGGCCGATCCGGTCGATCAGGGCGATGGCGGCCAGACAGGCCACGATCGACAGGGCCCCCGACAGGATGTTGATCTTCAGGCTGTCGTCTTCGGTGAAGCCGACCGACTGCCACAGCACCGAGCCGTAGTAGAAGACGATGTTGATGCCGACGAACTGCTGGAAGACCGCCAGGACCAGGCCGGCCCACAGGATCGGACGGATCTTCTTGCTGACCGGGTCCAGCAGGTCGGAGAACTTGGGCTTGTGGTCGGCGCTCAGCGACGCGCGGATCTCGGCGACCTTGGCCGCGCCCGTGCCGGCCCCGAACAGGCGCGACAGGATCTTTTCGGCTTCGGCGTCCTTGCCCTTGGCGACCAGATAGCGCGGGCTTTCCGGAATGGTCAGCAGGGCGAAGAAGAACACGCCGGCCGGGATGACCTGCATCCAGAACATCCAGCGCCAGGCGGGCAGGCCCAGCCAGAATTCAGCGGTCGAGCTGCCGGCGGTATGGGCCAGGACATAGTTGGCCACGAACGCACCGGTCAGGCCGGTGATGATCATGATCTGCTGCACGGACGACAGGCGGCCGCGGATATTGGCCGGCGTGACTTCCGAGATATAGACCGGGCACAGCACGCTGGCCGCGCCCACGCCCAGGCCGCCGATCAGGCGGAAGATGACGAAGATGGTCGAGGTGTGCGCCGCGCCGGTGCCGATGGCGCTGATCACGAACAGCAGGGCCGAGATGATCATCACGGTGCGACGGCCCCAGACGTCGGCCAGACGGCCGGCGGCGAAGGCCCCGAAGGCGCAGCCGATCAGGATGGCGGCGACGTTCAGGCCGGTGCCGAATTCGGTGAGATTGAAGGCGCTGTTCAGGCCCTCCTGGGTGCCGTTAATGACACCGCTGTCGTAGCCGAACATAAAACCGCCGATCGTGGCCACGGCAACGATCGAGGCGACGAAGGCCATGTTGACCTTGGCACCGTCGGCGCTCATGCCCGGGCTCGGCCCGCCGCTGATTACTGAAGCCATTCGTATCCTCCCCTTGGCCCGTGGGCCGAATTTGCATCCCTGAGCGATGCTCAGCGGCCCGCTCGTTGGGCGGACCTTAGTGTTACCGGTATCAGCGCGCAAGCGGTCGTCTGCAGCCCCTCTTGCCGCGACTCACGCTGACGATACGGCAGCCTAGTGGGTTTTTCCCGGGGGACTATGGCGCGGCTTCCGCTGGGGCAGTTGTGGCCGGGGCGCCGCATAGCTGGCGGGAAGCGAAACATTGCGGAAAAGTCAGTTGATACCGGTCGCAGCTCGCGCTCTAGCCGGGCGTCCCGCACCCGCGCGCCTGCGACGGCGGGACAAACGGGGTATGATCTTGCGCCTGAAAGTTTCTCTGCTCGCCGCCGCTGCCGCCACGGTCGTTCTGCCTTGCGCCGCCCTGGCCCAGGCCCCGTCGGCCGCTGCGCCCGCTCCGGCCACCCGGCCGCCGGCCAGGCCGGAGGCCGCCACCGCCGTCGAAGGCGTGGTGGTGACCAGCGATTCCACGGCCATGCGCGCCTCGATCGACCGCCGCAGCTACAGCGTCGCCAACGACCTGTCGGCCCGTACCGGCTCGATCACCGATGCCCTGCGCAATATCCCCTCGGTCGAGGTCGACGTGCAGGGCAATGTCAGCCTGCGCGGCGATCCCAATGTCACCATCCTGATCGACGGCAAGCCGTCGGGCATGTTCAACGGCGAAGGCAAGGCCGATGCCCTGCAGTCGCTGCCGGCCGACCAGATCGACCGCGTCGAGGTGATGACCAACCCGTCCGCCGCCTTCCGTCCCGACGGCACCGGCGGCATCATCAACCTGGTCACCAAGAAGACCCGCAAGGCCGGCACCACCGGCTCGATGCGGCTCAATGTCGGCGGCGACGGCCGCTATAACGGCGGCATCAGCGGTTCGCGCCGCGAGGGCAAGCTGACCCTGTCGGGTGATGTCGGCTATCGCCGTGATGTCCAGAGCTTCGATGCCGAGACCGACCGGGCCGTGCTCGACGCCGTCAGCGGCACGTTCCTGCCCAGTGCGCTGGACGTCACCTCGGACAACAAGGGCGGCAGCGTCAATCTGCGCGGCGGTCTCGACTATGACCTCGACAAGCAGAACCGCCTGAGCGCCGAGGTTCGCTATCGCGGCATGGCCTTCGACAGCGACGCGACCGAGCTCTACTCGGCCAGCAATGCCCTGGGGGCCGTGACCCGCGCCTATAAGCGCCAGACCCGGAACGAGATGAACCGCGACAACGGTGCGGTCAGCGCTGACTGGCGCCGGCAGCTCGGCGGCAATGAACACGACCTGACCGCCCATGCCGAGTATGAGGTGACCAGCTTCAGCCGCGACGGCCGGGGCTTCACCGACAACACCCCGGGCGCAGACCTCTACGAGTCCTACGGCTTCGGCATCGACCAGACCCGGGCCAATCTCAAGGTCGACTATTCCAAGCCCCTGCCGGGCGAGGCCAAGCTGAAGATGGGCGCCGATCTGGAAGTGGCGACCAATGACTATGACAACCGTCGCTCTGTCGGGGCCACGCCGTCCCCCCTGGTCGTCGACACCGCCCGCACCAACCGCTTCCTCTATGACCAGGACGTCTTCGCCGCCTATGTCACCTATGAGCGGCCGTTCGGCGACGTCACGGTGCAGGGCGGCCTGCGGGCCGAGCAGGTCAATATCGACACCAACCAGCTGACCTCCGGCCAGAAGGCCAGCAACGACTATTTCAAGGTCTATCCGTCGGTCTTCGTCCGCTACACGGTCAACGACAACAACACCCTGAACGCCAACTTCAGCCGCCGGGTGCAGCGTCCGCAGGCCCAGGATCTCAATCCCTATCCGATCTACCAGGACCCCTATAACTACCGGGCCGGCAATCCGGACCTGAAGCCGCAACAGACCGACTCGTTCGAGCTGGGCTGGCAGTATCGCAAGGCCCAGACCTACTACCTGGCCACCCTCTATCATCGCCGCAACAGCGAGAGCGTCACCGACGTGGTCCGCGACCTGGGCGGCAGCGTGCTGCTGACCACTAAGGAAAACCTCGGCAAGAACAACAGCACGGGCCTGGAACTGGCGGCCAACGGCCGTCTGAGCCCGACCCTGTCCTACAGCCTGAGCAGCAACATCTTCCGCAACGAGATCGCTGCCGCCAATCTGGGCTTCACCGGCACCCGCAAGGACACCATGGTCTCGGGCCGCGCCAATCTGAACTGGCAGGCGACGCCCAAGGACTTCCTGCAGATCAACGCCATTTCCTCGGGCCGTCGCCTGACGCCGCAGGGCTATCGCGAGCCGTTCCAGATGGTCAATCTGGGCTACCGCCGGAAGATCAATGACCAACTGTCCTTCGTGGTCACCGGCCAGGACGTGCTGGCCACCATCGAGGATACGGTGATCATCAACACCCCGACCCTGCGCGACACCACCAAGCGTCTGCCCAAGGCCCGGGCCCTGTTCTTCGGCTTCAGCTACAGCTTCGGCGGCGGCAAGCCGCGGCCCGAGCAGTTCGACTTCAGCGGGGCCCAGGTCGGTTAAAACCCCATATCGGCCGGCTGTGACGACGCGCGGTTTCATGCCATAGCGCGAGCGTCACCGCCGAGCCTGGAGCCCGTATGAGCGTCGTTGCGGCCATCGCCTATCGGGACGGTCTCCGGTCCCGCGAGCTCAGTCTCGATGAGCCGGAAGGCCTCATGCCGCGTCCGGGCGAGTTCGTCTGGATCGGTCTGGTCGAGCCGGGCAAGGCCGAGCTGGAGACCTTGCAGAAGGTGTTCGGCCTGCATCCCCTGGCCGTCGAGGATGCGCTGCACGCCCGCCAGATGCCCAAGGTGGATCTCTACGGCGACGCGCTGTTCGTGGTCGCCAAGACCGCCCAGCTGGTCGAGGGGCGTATCGAGTACGGCGAGACCGACATCTTCGTCGGTCCCCGGCACCTGATCACCGTCCGCCACGGCTCGGCCCGGGCCCATACCGAGCTGCGCGAGCATCTGGAGGCCACGCCCCGCCTGCTGGCCCACGGCGGCGACTATGTGCTGCATGCGGTGCTGGACTTCATCGTCGACGGCTATCTGCCGATCGTCGACGCCATTGACGACGAGCTGGCCGAGATGGAGCGACGGGCCCTGGACGCCTTTCTCAGCCGCTACGAGGTGACGCGGATCTTCGCCCTGCGGCGCGAGCTGATGCGCTTCCGCAAGCTGCTGGGGCCGATGGAGCAGGTGGCCAGCGAGCTGGAGCACCACGACATGCCGTGCATCGATGCCGAGGTGAAACCCTATTTCCGCGATGTGAAGGACCACATCGCCCGGACCGCCTCGCTGGTCGAAGGGCTGCGCGACGTGCTGACCTCGGTCTTCGAGGTCAGCTCCCTGCTGGAACAGCAGCGCCAGGGCGTGATTACCCGGCAGCTGGCCGCTTGGGCCGCGATGCTGGCCGTGCCGACCGCCATCGCCGGCATCTACGGCATGAACTTCGAGCACATGCCCGAGCTGCGCTGGACCTTCGGCTATCCGGTGGCGCTCGGCGTCATCATCGGGGTCTGCCTGCTGCTTTACTGGCGCTTCAAGCGC
This sequence comes from Caulobacter sp. HMWF025, assembly GCF_003060965.1. GTDB lineage: Bacteria > Pseudomonadota > Alphaproteobacteria > Caulobacterales > Caulobacteraceae > Caulobacter. The sequence continues at coordinate 7,751 of NZ_QAII01000032.1, forward strand.
GCCAGGTGGCTGTAGGCCGCAGGCAGACCGCGACGATCAGGGGGCGGGATCAGGTCGCCGGGTTCAGCTTGTCGGCCGTGCGCAGCTCGAAGTCGCTGGCGTCGTGGCGTTCCGGCAGTTGGCTTGAGGGCTCACCGAACACGCGGTTGACCATGCGGCCGCGCTTGACGGCCGGACGCTCGGCCAGAAGGTCGGCCCAGCGCTGCACGTGCTTGTAGTCCTGCACCGAGAGGAACTCGCCGGCCTCGTACAGGACGCCCTTGGCCATGCCGCCGTACCAGGGCCAGATGGCCATGTCGGCGATGGTGTAGTCCTCGCCGGCCACATAGGTCGTCTCGGCCAGTCGGCGGTCGAGCACGTCCATCTGGCGTTTGACCTCCATGGCATAGCGGTCGATGGCATATTCGATCTTCACCGGCGCATAGGCGTAGAAGTGGCCAAAGCCGCCGCCCAGGAAGGGCGCGCTGCCCATCTGCCAGAACAGCCACGACAGGCACTCGGCCCGCGCCGCCGGCTCGGTCGGCAGGAAGGCCCCGAACTTTTCGGCCAGGTGCATCAGGATGGCCCCGGACTCGAAGATGCGGATCGGGGTCTCGCCGCTGTGGTCGACCAGGGCCGGGATCTTGGAATTGGGATTGGCGTCGACAAAGCCGCTGCCGAACTGGTCGCCCGCGCCGATATTGATCAGCCAGGCGTCATACTCGGCGCCCGCATGGCCCAGGGCCAGCAGCTCCTCGAGCATGATCGTGACCTTGACGCCGTTGGGCGTGCCCAGGGAATAGAGCTGCAGCGGGTGCTTGCCGACCTGCAGCGGCTTGTCCTGGGTCGGGCCGGCGATCGGCCGGTTGATGGCGGCGAAGCGTCCGCCGTTTTCCTTGTTCCAGGTCCAGACCTTGGGCGGGACGTAGTCGGCGGTATCGGTCATCTGCAGCCTCCGGGCGGAGCGTCTCTGCGCTCCTGATGAACCTCAATGTGGCGGCTCCCGTGGCGCAGCGCCAGTGCGGCCGTCCGGATTTGCGGGACGCGGACGGCCACGCGCGGGGTGGTCGGCCCTACTGCATGATCGTCCCGCCGTTCAGGACCAGCCAGGCGATCAGGAGCGTCGGGACGACAAGGCGGTGCAGGATCATGCGCTGCACGGCGATCAGCAGCACCAGAGGCGTGCAGTAGATCGGCAGCTCCCAGCCCCATTTGAAGAACCATTCCACAATGCGGTCCCAGCTTCCCAGTCGGTTCAGCAGGGCTGCGGCGGCGAAGGCGACGATCATGCCGATCAGGGCCCCCCAGACGTAGCGGTTCGAGGCCCGGTAGTGTTCCATCATGTCCAGGTCGAGGGTCTCACCCTCGTCAGGCAGGACGGCCTTGGCGGCCAGGAACATGCAGATCAGCTGGACCAGGATCAGCAGGAACTGCCACAGCGGGGTGTTGGTCCAGTCGGTGTACCAGGCGATCCACCAGCTGCGGACAATCACCACAAAGACCAGGGTCGCCGCCGCCATAGGCAGCCAGTCCCAGCGGGTGCGGCCGAAGCGGCGGAGCAGGGCGTGAACGCTGACGACCATGTCGCTGATCGCCAGGCCGGTGATGATGGCCAGCAGGCCGAGAAAGTATTCCTTGATTTCCATGCTCCGTCCCCCCGCCGCCTCTTGGAGCCGAGCGGCTTGGCCCCTTTCGCAGCATGATTCCGCCGGCCCCGTGAACCCGGTCGCGGCGGGCGCAGCGCACGGTCAAGTTTCGGGGTGACAGCTCCGGCAAACAAGTGGCATGCTTGTTGTCATATTATGCGCCCGGAACGGTCCGGGCGGCTGTTCCCGGAGCCCTCCGATGCAGGTCACCAACGCCCACGGCCCGACACCGGCCCAGCAGCTCGCCGCGTTCGAGCGCGACGACGGCAAGCCGATCTACATGCTCAACCTGCTGAAGTTCCGCGAGAAGGCGGTCTATCCTGACGGGCGCGAGACCACGCTCAGCGGGGCCCAGGCCTATGCCCTCTACGGCCGGGCGGTCAGCAAGATGGTCGCCGAGGCCGGCGGCAAGCTGGTGTTCAGCGCCCCGGTGCGTGGCCTGCTGATCGGCGAGGTCGAGGGGCTTTGGGATTCGGCGGCGATCATGATGTACCCGTCGTTCAAGGTCATGGCCGAGATCCTCGGCTCGCCCGCCTATGCCGAGATCCATGTCCACCGCGACGCCGGGCTTGAGGGCCAGGTGCTGATTGAAACCGTGATGGGCTGAGGGGAGAGCTGAGGCGATGTCGAGCTTCTGGGTCTGGGGCGTCGCCCTCTGTCTCTATGGCCTGTTCCTGGCCTGGTATGTGAACTGGCGTGGCCCACTGTCGGCGGCCGAGGTCACGGATCTGATCGGCCGGATGAAGGCCGCCAGCATCGGTCACGGCGGGCCGGACGAACTGCCGACCCTGGAGCGCTTTCTGTCTGAGGACGACGGGCGCGAGTTCTTCATGCTCAACGTCATCCGCATGGCCGACGGACCGGTGGCCGATCCGGCGACCGGCGAGATGAAGCCCGCCCGCCAGGTGATGGAGGGCTATACCCGCATGTTCCTGCCGGCCCTCTTTCGCAAGGGTGGCCATCCGGCCCTGGCGGCGCGGCAGGTCGGCGGCCTCGTTGACACCTGGGGGATCGAGGGCTGCCCGAAATGGTCGATGATGGGCTATGTCCGCTATCGCAGCCGTCGGGACCTTGCCCAGCTGGTCTGTGACCCGCGCTTCGGCGGAGCCCATGCCTTCAAGCATGCGGCCATGCCCCAGACCTTCAACTTCCCGACCCGGCCGATGATCATGACCCTGGCCGGACCCCGGCTGTGGGTCGGTCTGGTCCTGGCCCTGGCCGCCGCCCTGGCCCAGGTGGCCCTGCTGCTGCAGGCAGGCTGAGCCATGCTGCTGCCGCCATCTTCCAATGCCGACTATCGCGGCTCGCCCGTCGCGGCGGGGTTCCTGGTGCTGGCCAGTGTCCTGACGGTGATCCCGGGCCTGATCCACTACGGCCTGCCGGACGGCGGGGCCGGGGTGATCGCCCATATCGACCTGTCGAGCCGGGCCGAGACGATCATCGCCCTGTTCGCCTGGTACGGCGCGATACAGATCCCGTTCGGCCTGCTGGGCCTGATCATCGCCGTCCGCTACCGCACACTGGTGCCGCTGATGCTGCTGATGATGCTGCTGATGCAGGGGCTGAGTGCCTGGTCGGCCTGGTTCGGCAAGGGCAGTGGCACCGGCCACCACCCGCCCGAACATTTCGCCAGCCTGGCCTTCCTGGTCATCGGGCTGGTGTTCTTCGGCCTGTCGCTCAGGCTGCGCGGACCGGCTCCAGGGTCACCAGCACCAGATCGTTGAGGCGCATGGCCAGGTCGAGGCTGAAGGCCCCCTTGGCATCGATCTCGACCACACGATCGAGCTCGGGCGTATCGGCGGTCAGACCGTTCAGGGTGCTGATCTGGTCCGGGGTCAGGGCCTTTGGCGCGCCCATCTCCAGATAGGCGGTATAGGCGTCATTGGCCTTGAAGCCGGTGCGGCGGGCCTGCAGGCGGTAGCGGCCGGGCTTGAGGCCGCTGAGCGCCAGGGCCACCGGCGGGGCGGCCGAGGTCGGCTGCACCTTGGTGAAGAACGAGCGATTGCTGACCGGCTGGACGGGGGTCTCGAAGTCCCAGACCAGGGCCGCGACCTTGCCGCCGTCGACCGCGGCCAGGACCTCGGGGTCGGCCCCGGGGATTTCGAGGCCGCGCAGGGCGTTCAGGTACTTGTAGGCAAACCAGGACGGCTTGCGGATGCCCTGCGGGTTCATCAGGCCAAAGCCGCCCTGGAACGGCGCGGTCGGCGGGCCGGGCTCCTCGAACAGGTCGCTATAGGTCCAGTAGCTCATGCCCTGGATCAGGCCCTTCACGCCCTTGAGCTTGGCCAGGATGTAGGCGGCGCTGTGATAGCTGTCGTGGACGGAGTCGCGCGGATTGTAGCTGGTGCTCCACTCGGTGAAGTACAGCGGCAGGGTCGGGAAGGCCGAGGCGCTGATCTGCTCGCGGACGCGGCGCACATCGCCGATGACGGCATCCGGATGCGGCGACAGCTTGGTGTCCTGCTCGCCCTTCTCGTCGAGGAAGCCGCCGTCGACGCCGTAGGTGTGGGTAGTGACGAAGTCGACCGCCACCGTGTTGGTCTGGCAGTAGGCCAGCAGTTCGGGAACCCAGGCCGCGCCCGCCGTTGAGGGACCGCCCACCTTCAGGGCGGGATCGATGGCCTTCAGGGTCTTCGAGGTCAGGGCAAAGAGGTCGAAATAGACCTTCTGGTCCGCCTTCTCCCAGAAGCCGTCGAGATTGGGCTCGTTCCAGACCTCGAAGAACCAGGTGCGGACCTCGGCCTGGCCATAGCGGCCGATCAGGTGGCGCGCGAAGGCATCGATCAGGTCGCGCCACGGGCCGAACTGCGGGTGCGAGGTGTTGCCCTTCCAGTAAAAGATCGTCTGGTCGGAGGTCTTCATCGCCGAGGGGGTGAAGCCCAGCTCGATGAACGGCTTGATCTTCAGGGCCAGCAGTCGGTCGTAGAGCGCGTCGATCTTGGTCCAGTTATAGGTGATCGTGCCGTCGGCGGCCTTGTTCACCGTGCCCAGCACGTCGTGGAAGATGTCGTGGAAGCGGATGTAGCGGAACCCCAGCTCGTCCACGGCGGTCTTCAACTGGCCCAGGCTGTCGTCGCGCAGCAGGGTGCCCGGATAGTCCGAGCCGACCGACAGGTCGTAGAAGCGGTCCATCGGCACGCTGGCCTTGCGGAGATCGAGGGCGATGCGCCGCGGGGCCGGTGCCGCAGCCAGGGCGGGGAGGGCGGTCAGCGTGGCGGCGGTGGCCAGCAGGTGGCGACGGGTCAGCATGGGCTTCCTTCCTGGTTTTGGCTCCGGGACAGGGTCGGCCCGTGACGCCGTCGGCGCATCCGCCTCTAAACCCGCTCTCCCCGGCGAAGCCCGGGGTGAGCGGACCATGAGGCGCTTCTAGTGGTTGTGACGCGGCAGCTTGGCGGCCAGGTCCTGGTACTTGACGGCAAATTCCAGCACCCCGCCGGTCTCCAGCTGGCCGGTATGGGCGCGGTAGATCTCCTGCCAGGGCGTCATGGTCTCGGGGACGGCCGGGATACCTTCCTTGCGGCGCTCGGCGATCGTCGCCTCGTCGACCAGGGCGTCACAGCGGCCGGTGTTGAGGTCGATGCGGATGGTGTCGCCGGTACGCAGCCAGGACAGCCCGCCGCCGATGGCGCTCTCGGGCGAGGCATTGAGGATCGAGGGGCTGTCGGCGGTGCCCGACTGGCGGCCGTCGCCCAGGGTGGGCAGGCTCATGATCCCCTTCTTCAGCAGGTGATCCGGCGGCTGCATGTTGACCACCTCGGCCGAGCCGGGCCAGCCGATCGGACCCGCGCCGCGGATCACCAGGATGCAGTGCTCGTCGATGTTCAGGGCCGGGTCGTTGATGCGGGCGTGATAGTCGCCGGAGCCGTCGAACACGATGGCCCGGGCCTCGAAGATGTCTTCCTTGCCCGGATCGCTCAGATAGCGGGCCCGGAAGTCGGCCCCGATGACGCTGGACTTCATGATCGCGAAGTCGAACAGGTTGCCCTTCAGGACGAGGAACCCGGCCTTTTCGGCCAGCGGCTCGGCATAGGGGAAGATCACCTCGCGGTCCCTGGTCTCGCGACCCTCGAGGTTCTGCGCCATGGTCTTGCCGGTGACGGTCAGGACGTCGCCGTGCAGGCGGCCGTTCTGCAACAGCTCCCACAGCACCGCCGGCGCGCCGCCGGCCCGGTGGAAGCGCTCGCCCAGATACTTGCCGGCCGGCTGCATGTTGACGATCAGCGGGATGTCATAGGCCGCGCGCCAGTCGTCGGCGGTGATCTCCAGACCGGCATGCCGCGCCATGGCGGCGATGTGCGGCTGGGCATTGGTCGAGCCGCCGGCCGCCGCCACCAGGGCGATGGCGTTCTCGAAGGCCTTCCGGGTCAGGATGTCCTTGGGCTTGATGTCCTCATAGGCCAGGTCGACGATCCGCTGGCCGGTGCGGTAGGCCATCTGGCCGCGCTCGCGATAGGGGGCGGGGATCGCCGCGCAGCCGGTCAGGGACAGGCCCAGCGCCTCGGCGACCGCGTTCATGGTCGAGGCCGTGCCCATGGTGTTGCAGTGACCGGCCGAGGGGGCGCTGTCGGCGGCGCGCTGGATGAACTCGTCTTCGTTGATCTCGCCGGCCGCCAGCTTGCGCCGCGAGCGCCAGATCACCGTGCCCGAACCGACCAACTCGCCGTCATGCCAGCCGTCCAGCATCGGACCGCCCGACAGGACGATGGCCGGGATATTGACCGTGGTGGCGGCCATGATGCCGGCCGGGGTGGTCTTGTCGCAGCCGGTGGTCAGGACGACGGCGTCGATCGGATAGCCGTGCAGGGTCTCGACCAGGCCCAGATAGGAGAGGTTGCGGTCCAGGGCCGCCGTCGGGCGACGGCAGTTCTCGAAGATCGGATGGACCGGGAACTCCATGGGGATCCCGCCGGCATCGCGGATGCCGTCCCGGACGCGGCTGACCAGGTCCAGATGGATGCGGTTGCACGGCGAGATGTCGCTGCCGGTCTGGGCGATGCCGATGATCGGCTTGCCGCTGCGCAGCTCTTCAGGCGTGATCCCATAGTTCATGAACCGCTCCAGATAGAGGGCGGTCATGTCGATATGGTCGGGATTGTCGAACCAGTCGCGCGAGCGGAACCGGCGGGGGGTACGATCAGGGGAGGTCAAGGCGCACCTCGTACTGGGGCTGGCCGGCGACATCGACATCGACGGCAAACAGACCACCGGCCTGCGGATGGGCGGCGAGGGTCTCGTCGCTCAGGCCCTTGCGGGCGGTGGTGAAATAGAGGGTCTTCAGATTGGGGCCGCCGAAGCACGGCTTGGTCACATTGGGGACGGGCAGGGGGATCTTGTCGACGATCTGGCCCTCAGGCGAGAAGCGCAGGACGCCGTAGCCGCCCCAAAGGGCCGTCCACAGATAGCCCTCGCTGTCGACCACCGAACCGTCGGGCCAGGCATCCTCGATCTCGACCTGGGCGAAGACGCGCTTGTTCGAGACGGAACCGTCGTCGGCCACATCGAAGGCCCAGATGGTCTTGGCCAGGGTGTCGGTGTGGTAGAGCGTCTTGCCGTCCGGGCTCACCGCCGGGCCGTTGGTGATGCAGATGCCGTCGTCGATGCGGACGTGCGGGCCCTCAGCGTCCAGGCGATAGAGGGCCCCGGAGGCGTTCTCCTCGCCGTCATGCATGGTGCCGAACCACAGGCGGCCCCGGGCGTCGACCGTCGAGTCGTTGGGCCGGTTGTCGAGATGGGCCGGCTCGATCTCGCCGAAATGGGTGAAGCTGCCGACCTTGGGATCAAAGTGATGCCAGCCGCTCTTCAGCCCGGCCAGGAAGGCGTCATCGTCGTCGATCGGCGCGATGAAGGTCACCTGGTCCGGAGCTTCGAAGCTTTGGGTCGCGCCCGTGGCCGGGTCATAGCAATGGACCCTGTGGCCCTTGATGTCGACGAACCAGACGGCGTCGCCGTGCCAGATGGGCCCCTCGCCGAGGGTGGCTTTCAGATCCCAGACGCAGGTGGGGGTCGGCATGTTCCGTATCCACTTCTGTTGTCATCCCGGGCGAAGACCCGGGACCGCAGGAAGCGCCGGCGCTTGCCGAGGTCCCGGCTCGGCGCGCTGCGCGCTTGGCCGGGATGACAGTTTTAAAGGCCTACCGCCAGCCGGCGTCGATCCAGTACTCATGACCCGTGCAGAGGCTGGCGTCGTCCGAGGCCAGGAACAGCACGAGCGAGGCGATGTGGTCGGGGACGAGACGGCCCTTCAGGCACTGGGCCTTGACGATCTCGGACTCGCCCTCGGGCGTGTACCACTTCTCCTGACGCTTGGTCTTGACGTTACCGGGCACCACGCAGGTGACGCGGATGTCGTCGGGGCCCAGCTCACGGGCGAGGGCGCGGGTCATGCCTTCGATCCCGGCCTTGGCGGTTTCATAGAGCACCAGGTCTTCCAGGCCCAGGTGCCAGCTGATTGAGCCGAAATTGATGATCGCGCCGCCGCCACGCCGGGCCATGCCGGGGGCGACCGCCTGGGCGGCGAACAGCATGTGGCGCAGGTTCACGCCGATGCGGTTGTCCCAGTAGTCGGGGGTGATGTCGGCCAGCTTGTGGCGGTCGTCATTGCCGGCATTGTTGACCAGTACATCGATGTCGCCGATCTCGGTCAGGGTGGCCTTCAGGGCCGCAAGGTCCATCAGGTCGCAACGCCTGTAGACCGGCGCGATGGCCGCACCGTCCGAAAGCTGGGCGACCAGGGCTTCGGAGTCGGCATCCACGATGTCGAGGAAGATCACTTCCGCGCCCTGGCGGACGAAGCCGGCGGTCAGGCCGGCCCCGATGCCGCTTCCGCCGCCGGTGATGACGACGCGTTTGCCCTTCAGGCTGGGATAGATGGCTGACGTCATAGGGCAGGCCTGAATTGAGAGAGTGTCGAAAGGCGGATGGACAAGGTCATGATCAGAGCAGGCCGCGGCCGGCCAGGTTGCGGATCAGGGCCGAGATGCCGAACGTCCAGGGCTTGGCCTGGTCGCAGGTGGTGACCTCGTTCTCCAGAACGCCCAGCTTCGGGGTCGAGACCCGCACGCGGTCGCCGACCTTGTGGGTGAAGCCCTGGCCGGCGGTGTCGCGGTCCTGGATCGGCGCGAACATGGTGCCGAGGAACAGCGCAAAGCCGTCCGGATACTGGTGCTGCTTGCCGAACGCCTGACCGGCCAGAACGGCGGGGTCGCGGCTGATCAGGCTCATGTTGGAGTGGCCGTTCAGCACGAAGTTGTCGCGGCCGGTGATCTCCAGCTCGACTTCGGCCGAGCGGACGTCATCGAGGCTGAAGGCCTCGTCGAACAGGCGGAAGAACGGGCCGATGGCGCAGGAGGCGTTGTTGTCCTTAGCCTTGCTGAGCAGCAGGGCCGAGCGGCCCTCGAAGTCGCGCAGGTTGACGTCATTGCCCAGGGCTGCGCCGCGGATCTGGCCCGAACCGTCGCACAGCAGCACGACTTCCGGCTCGGGATTGTTCCAGTGGCTGTCGGAGCGGACGCCGACATGGTCGCCCCAGCCCATCGAGGACAGGGTCGGGCCCTTGGTGAAGATCTCGGCGTCGGGGCCGATGGCCACTTCCAGATACTGCGACCACAGGCCGTCCTTGATCAGGGTCTGTTTCAGGCGCTCGGCACCCTCTGAGCCCGGATCGACGCTGCGCAGGTCGCCGCCCATGCTTTCCGACAGCTGCTCGCGGATCTTCAGGGCTGCGGCGGCGTCGCCGCGGGCACGTTCCTCAATCACCCGCTCCAGGGTCGAGACGGCGAAGGTGACCCCGGCGGCCTTCAGGCACTGCAGGTCGACGGGAGCCAGCAGCTTGACGGCCGCCTCGCCGGCCGGGTCTTCCCAGACGGCGCGGATGTCGAGGGCTTCCAGCGGGCCCCTGTCTTCGCCGCGCGGGATCGGCGAACCCGGCGGATAGGCGTTCATCAGGTCGGCAACGGTGGGCGCGATTCTGCTGACGTCCTCGACCCGGCCGCCGCGCACCAGAACGGGGGTCGGGCCGTCGCCGAAGTCGATCCGGCCCAGCAGGGTGGCGTCGCGCCAGTCTTGCGGAAGGAACTGCGTCAGGCCCACGGCGTCATCTCCCAGCTCGAGCGTCTGGCTTTCAACCGCGCCCGTTCATATCCCGCCATCTGTTAGCGCTAACATGTGGGGCCGCGCAAGCCTTTGTCAGACCACCGTGGTGAACCCTCATGCTCAGGGCGGTGGTGCGCTATTTCGGGGCCGGTCCGCTGGAGTCCCGCACGATCAGCGTATGCGGGTGCATCAGTTGCCTCGGCTCGCCCGAACCGTCGCGTTTGCGGCGGATTTCTTCCAGCACCAGATCCACGGCGGCGCGGGCCATGGCGGCGATCGGCTGGTGCACCGTGGTCAGGGGCGGCCAGATATTGGCGGCGATCGAGGTGTCGTCGAAGCCGACGATCGAGATGTCGCCCGGCACGTCCAGGCCCAGGCGGTGGGCCAGGCCCGCCGTCGCGGCCGCCATGTCGTCATTGGCCGCGAAGATGGCGGTCGGACGCCAGTCGCCGCCCAGCAGCTTCTCGGCCGCATCGAGGCCGGACCGGTAGGTGAAATAGCCCTGCTCGACGCGGACATCTTCCATCGGAATGCCGGCAGCCTTCAGGGCGGTCATGAAGCCGTCCAGGCGCTGCTGGCTGACGGTCTGGTTGGGGTGGCCCTTGATGAAGCCGAACCGCTTGTGGCCCAGCGCCAGCAGGTGCTGGGTCAGTTCGAAGGCGGCGGCCTCGTTGTCGATGCGGATCGTGGCCATGTCGGAGCTGGGCGCGCCAGTGGCCACAGCCACGGCGGCGGCTCCGGCGGCCTTCACCTCGGCGAGGACCTGGGGCGATTCGCACAGGGGCGGGGGCAGGATCAGGCCGTCGACGCCCGTACGTAGCAGGCGGGTCAGGGTCGCCCCGGCCAGTTCCGGCTCGGCGCACTTCTCGATGACCACCTGGGCCCCGGTGCGGCTGCTTTCGTCCAGCGCCCCGACCAGGAACTCCGACAGATAGCCGGTGGAGGGGTTGTCATAGAGCAGGCCGATACGGAACGGAGCGGAGCCGGCCAGGCTGCGCGCCGCCGGATTGGGCGCGTAGTTGAGGTCGGTAATGGCCTGTTCGACCAGGGCTCTGGTCTCTTCCTTGACGGTGCTTTCGCGGTTGATGACCCGCGAGACGGTCATCGGCGAAACCCCGGCCCGGGCGGCCACATCGCGGATCGTTGCGCTCTGCGTCGTACGGCGCCGTTGGCGCTCGGTCGGTTCTCTCATGTGTATCCGTTCCCTCTGCCGGGGACATTAGACCGCTTCGGGGTGAAGGTGGAAGC
>NZ_QAII01000033.1 GCF_003060965.1 Caulobacter sp. HMWF025
GGGTCATCCCCCCCGCCTCGATGCCCGCGACCCCGGCCCGCGACCGCACGCCATCGAGGGGCCAGAAGGTCCAGCGGGTCTGCGGCAGGGTCCCGGTACCGAAGCCTGCGGGCTCCCCCTTCTCCCAGGCCCAGCGGGCTGCGGCCATCAGCGCGACATCGAGCGGCTCAATGTCCGGAACGCCCGCTGCCGTCTCTAGCTCACCGTTCCGAGGGAGCAGGACGACGGCCCTGGATCCGGCGGCGGCGGCGGCCTGCTCGGCGAGGGCCAGCGCCGCAGCCTCGCGCCCGGCTGCGGCCGAGAAGGTCCGACTGGCCGCCAGAAGGGCCGTTACAGCCACCGCCCGATGCCGGGCATTCTGTCCCTGGTCGCGAACCCGGCCGGCCAGACCGCCGACAGCGAGCGCCACGGCCCAGAACACCAGCAGGGTCAGGACATCGGTCGGTGATCCGATCTGGAAGCTGTAGCGCGGCGCGAGAAACAGATAATTGTAGACGAGGAAGGCGGCGGTCGCGGCGGCCAGGGCAGGTCTGACCCCGTGCAGAACCCCGGCCGCCAGCACGGCGGCCAGAAAAATCATGCCCAGATCCACCCGGTCGAAGGCCACATCCAGCCCCCAGGCACACAGGGTGGCGACCCCGACGAAGGCCGCGCCGGTCAGATAGCCCTGCCAGGCCAGGGCGGTCCGGGAACGCCGTCGCTGTACCGGGGCTTCTGGCGCGGATTCAGTGACGACATGGATCGCCGTTCCGCGCGCCTCGCGCAGCAGCGCGGCCGCCAGGGACCGGCCCAGAAGTTCGCGCCAGCGGCTGTCGGCCGACTTGCCGATGACGATCTGGGTGACGTTGTTGCGCCGCGCATAGGCCATCACGGTCGCCACAACATCGGATCCGTTGAGAACCAGCGTCGTGCCACCCAGTTGTCCGGCCAGTCTCAGCGCGTCGCCGACCCTGGCCGCAGCTTCCGGCTTTGCAGCGGAGCGGTCGGGTCGCTCGACATGGGCGACGGTCCACGGCGCATCCATCATCATGTCGGACAGTCTGCGGCCCGTGCGGACCAGGGAGGCCGCCATCGTGTCTCCCCCGACCAGAACCAGTATCCGCTCGCCGGCCGCCCAGGGGCCCTCTACGCCCTTCTCCCGCATGGCCGCGACGAGCTGGTCGTCCACGGTCTGGGCCGCCCGTCGCAGGGCCAGCTCCCGCAGCGCTGTGAGGTTCTCGACCCTGAAAAAGTTCTCAGAGGCCAGGCGTGCCGTTTCCGGCACATAAACCTTGCCCTCCCCCATGCGCTCGCGCAGTTCATCCGGCGTGATGTCGACAACTTCGATGTCGTCGGCCCGTGACAGGGCGCGGTCAGGCACGGTCTCGCGCTGACGCACCCCGGTGATGCGCAGCACCACATCGACCAGGCTTTCCAGGTGCTGGACATTCAGGGTGGTCCAGACATCGATGCCCGCCGCCAGCAGTTCCTCGACATCCTGCCAGCGCTTGGGGTGGCGCGAGCCTGGCGCGTTGGAATGGGCATATTCGTCGACCAGAAGCAGTTGCGGCTTGCGCGCCAAAGCCCCGTCAAGATCGAACTCCATGACCACCCGCTCGCGGTGATCCATGGGCTTGCGGGGCATGACCGCCATGTCCCGCAGCAAACTCTCGGTCTCGCGACGACCATGGGTCTCGACCAGTCCGACGACGACGTCATCCCCCTTGGCCTTGCGGCGTCGGGCGGCGCGCAGCATCTCGTAGGTCTTGCCCACACCGGGGGCCATGCCCAGAAACACCTTAAGACGCCCCCGGCTCGCCCGGTTGGCGGCGGCCAGAAGCGCCTCAGGATCAGGACGCCCGTCAGAATGTCCGCGTTCGTCGACCGGCAAGAGTCTAGCCCGGAGCCTGGGCATCAAGCGCCCGGTTGACCCTTAGCACATTGACACGGGGCTGACCGATGAAGCCCAGAAGCCGGCCCTGGATATGGGCGTCGACCACGGCCTCGACCTGTGCCGTCGTCAGGCCCCGCGCCTTGGCGACCCGGGCGGCCTGCAGATGGGCATAGGCCGGCGAGATGTCGGGATCGAGACCCGAGCCCGAGGTGGTCACGGCATCGGCCGGAATGACGGCCCCTGGGCTTTCGGCCCGCAGGGCGTCGGCCTCGCTCTTGATCCGCTCGGCCAGGGCTTCATTCATCGGACCCATATTGGAGCCGCTCGAGGCCGAGGCGTCATAGCCTGAGCCAGCCGCCGACGGACGGGGGTGCAGATACCTGTCGGCTGTGAAGGGCTGGCCGATCAGGGCCGAGCCGATCACCGTGCCCTTGGCGTCCCGAAGCAGGCTGCCATTGGCCTGTTCGGGAAACGCCGCCTGGGCCACGCCGGTGAGGGTCAGGGGATAGGCCAGGCCCAGCAGGACGGTGAACAGGCCCATCGAGACGAGGGCCGGACGGAGGTGGGAGAGCATGACTTTTGAGTCTCCGAGGAAGGCCGCCTAGGCCAGGCCGAGGCTGGATACGAGCATGTCGATCAGTTTGATGCCGACGAACGGCGCGACCAGACCGCCGAGGCCATAGATCAGCAGGTTGCGCGACAGCAGCTTGCCGGCACCGACGGCCCGGTACTTCACGCCGCGCAGGGCCAGCGGGATCAGGGCCACGATCACCAGGGCGTTGAAGATCACCGCCGACAGGATCGCGCTCTCCGGGCTGTGGAGACGCATGATGTTCATGCCGCCCAAGGCCGGAAGCGAGACCACGAACATCGCCGGGATGATGGCGAAGTACTTGGCCACGTCATTGGCGATCGAGAAGGTGGTCAGGGCACCGCGGGTGATCAGCATCTGCTTGCCGACCTCGACAATCTCGATGACCTTGGTCGGGTCGCTGTCGAGATCGACCATGTTGCCGGCCTCACGGGCGGCCTGGGCACCGGTCTGCATGGCAACCCCGACATCTGCTTGGGCCAGGGCTGGCGCGTCGTTGGCGCCGTCGCCGCACATGGCGACCAGACGACCCCGGCCCTGTTCCTCGCGGATCAGCCGCAGCTTGTCCTCCGGCGTGGCTTCGGCCAGGAAATCGTCGACCCCGGCCTCGGAGGCGATCGCCGCAGCGGTCACCGGGTTGTCGCCGGTGATCATCACGGTGCGAAGACCCATGCGGCGCAGATCCGCGAAGCGTTCCTTGACGCCGGGCTTGACCACGTCCTTCAGGTGGATGACGCCGACCAGGGCGCCGTTCTCGCTGACCGCCAGGGGCGTGCCGCCCGAGCGGGCGATGCGGTCCACTGCGCCGAGCAGTTCGGCCGGGACCGTTTTCGGGTCCAGGGCCAGGCTGCGATAGACGGCATCCACGGCCCCCTTGCGCCAGGACATCGATCCGGCATCCAGGCCCGACTGACGGGTCGAAGCGCTGAACGGGATCGAGGTTGCGCCGGCCGGCACCTCGACGACGATCCCCTGATTGCGGCCCAGTTCAACGATCGAGCGGCCTTCCGGCGTCTCGTCGGCCAGAGAGGCGCTGACAGCGGCGCGCAGGGCGACCTCAGGACGCACGCCGGGGGCGGCGATCACTTCGGTGGCCATGCGGTTGCCGAAGGTAATGGTGCCGGTCTTGTCCAGCAGCAGCGTATCGACATCACCCGCTGCTTCCACAGCACGGCCCGAGGTGGCCAGCACATTGACCTTCAGCAGGCGATCCATGCCGGCGATGCCGACCGCCGAGAGCAGTCCGCCGATCGTGGTGGGGATCAGGGTGATGAACAGCGCACCCAAAACCAGCGGATCGATTGCCACGCCCGAGAACTTGCCCAGGCCCAGCAAGGTGACCACAGCGATCAGGAAGATCAGGGTCAGGCCCGCCAGCAAAACCGCCAGAGCGATCTCGTTGGGCGTCTTGCGACGGTCAGCGCCCTCGACCATGGCAATCATCCGGTCAAGGAAGGTGTTGCCAGCCTCGGCGGTGACGCGAACCTTGATCCAGTCGGAGACCACGGTGGTGCCGCCGGTGACGGCCGAGCGGTCGCCGCCGCTTTCGCGGATCACCGGAGCGCTTTCACCGGTAATGGCCGCCTCATTGACGCTGGCCATGCCCTCGATGATCTCGCCATCTGTGGGTATGACGTCGCCGGCCTCGACCAGGATCACTTCGCCGACGCCCAGCTTGTGGGCGGGTGTCGGGACAATGGTTCCCGCCTTCTGGTCGATGATCAGCTTGGCCTTGGTGGTGACGCGGGTGGCCCGCAGGCTGTCGGCCGCCGCCTTGCCGCGCCCTTCGGCGACGCTTTCGGCCAGGTTGGCAAACAGTACCGTGGCCCAAAGCCAGAGCGCGATCTGGATCGCGAAGCCGGCCGGCTGGCTGCCGACCACCGCCGCGACCGCCGAAACAGTGGAAAGCAGGGCCACGATCCAGGTGGTGAAGATCACCGGATTGCTGGTCAATCTTCGGGGGTCCAGCTTGACGAAGGCATCGCTGGCCGCCCGCAGCAGGACCGCGGATGACAGGCCGCCGGCCAGGGTGTTGGCCTTGCGGCGACCGTCTCCGAGGACGGGTTCTAGGGTGGTCATCTCAAATCGCCTTTGCGATCAGCTGTGTCATTGGACGCTGACGACCGCGGCGAGCGCCTGGAAGTGCTCGACGATCGGGCCCAGGGCCAGAGCGGGGAAGAATTGCAGGCCGCCGAGGATCAGGATCACCCCGATCAGCAGGCCGATGAACAGGCCGCCATCGGTGGGCAGGGTGCCCGCAGACGGGGCCAGCTTGGGTTTGGCGGCCAGGGCGCCGGCAATGGCCAGCACCGCGACGATGGGGGCAAAGCGGCCCAGCATCATCGAGATCCCCAGGCTGGTGTTCCACCACGGCGCATTCGCCGTCAGCCCGCCAAAGGCCGAGCCGTTATTGGCTGTGGCCGAGGTGTAGCCGTAGAGGATTTCCGACAGGCCGTGCGGGCCTGTGTGCATCAGCCCCTTCAGGGCCTCGGGCAGCACGGCGGCGACGCCTGAAAAGCCCAGCATCGACAGCGGGATCACCAGCACCGCCAGCATGGCCAGCTGGATCTCGCGCGCCTCGACCTTCTTGCCGAGATATTCGGGCGTGCGGCCCACCATCAGTCCGGCAACGAACACCGCCAGCAGCGCCATGACGACCATGATGGCGATCCCCGAGCCGATCCCGCCGGGCAGGATCTCGCCCAGTTGCATCAGGAACATCGTCACCGCCCCGCCCAGGGGCATCAGGCTGGAATGCATGCCGTTGACCGAGCCGTTGGAGGCCCCTGTCGTCATGGCCGCCCAGGCGGCTGTCGAGGGCGCGCCGAAGCGAACCTCCTTGCCTTCCATATTGACCGAAGCGTCGACGTGTGCGGCGACTAGGGCCGGGGCCGGCTGAGTCTCGGTGGCATAGATGGCCGCCGCACCGGCCGAGAGCAGGATCATGGCCGAGATCACCAGGGCCCGGATGTCCTTGCGGGCCATGGCTGAACGCCCAAAGGCGAAGAAGGCGGCCCAACCGAGGAGATTGATCGACACCGCGGTGATCAGGTTGGTCAGCGGCGTCGGGTTCTCGAACGGGTGGGCGGAATTGGCGTTGAAGAGGCCGCCGCCATTGATGCCCAGTTGCTTGATGGCTTCCTGACTGGCCACGGCGAACAGGGCGATCTTTTGCGGCGCGCCTTCCAGGGTCTTGGCATCAACGCTGGCGGCGAGGGTCTGGGGCAGGCCCAGAGCCACGAGCACGATCGAAAGCACGATCGACAGCGGCAACAGGACGTAGAGCGTGGTGCGCACCAGGTCGGCCCAGAAATTGCCAACCCCCTCGCCGCGATTGGCGACAAAGGCCCGCGCCAGGGCGGCGGCGATCGTCGCGCCGGTGGCCGCCGAGACGAAGTTCTGCACGGTCAGAACCAGCATCTGGCTGAGCGTCGACATCGTGGTCTCACCGCCATAGCTCTGCCAGTTGGTATTGGTTACGAAGCTGGCGGCGGTGTTGAACGCCAGGTGCGGCGACACACCCGAAAATCCCTGCGGGTTCAACGGCAGCTCGCCCTGCAGGCGCAGGACGGCATAGACCATCACAAAGCCCACGGCATTGAAGGCCAGCAGGGCCAGGGCGTAGGCGTGCCAGGTCTGGCTCTTCTTCGGGTCAATGCCGCCGGCCGAGTAGAACAGGGCCTCGACCGGCTTCAGCACCGGGTCGAGCCAGGTGCGTTCGCCGTTCCAGACCCGGGACATGTAGACGCCCAGGGGCCAGG
>NZ_QAII01000164.1 GCF_003060965.1 Caulobacter sp. HMWF025
CGGGCGGCCAGGGCGACGGGGTCCTTGGCCTCGGCCCGGAAGATGATCTCGACCGCCCCCTTGGCCCCCATGACCGCGATCTCGGCGGTGGGCCAGGCATAGTTGAGGTCGCCGCGCAGGTGCTTGGAGCTCATCACGTCATAGGCCCCGCCATAGGCCTTGCGGGTGATGACCGTGATCTTGGGAACCGTGGCCTCGGCATAGGCAAACAGCAGCTTGGCCCCGTGCTTGATCAGGCCGCCATACTCCTGCTTGGTCCCCGGCATGAAGCCCGGCACGTCGACCAGGGTGATGATCGGGATGTTGAAGGCATCGCAGAAGCGCACGAAGCGCGCCGCCTTGCGTGAGGAGTCGATGTCCAGCACCCCGGCCAGCACCTGCGGCTGGTTGGCGACGATGCCGACGCTTTCCCCGTCCATCCGGGCAAAGCCGCAGATGATGTTCTTGGCCCACTCGCTGGAGATCTCGAAGAAGTCGGCCTCGTCGACGATCTTCAGGATCAGTTCCTTCATGTCATAGGGCTTGCCCGGATCGCTGGGGATCAGGGTGTCCAGACTCATCTCCTCGCGCAGGGGCTCATCGAAGCTCATCCGCTCCGGAGCCGGCTCGCGGTTGGACGAGGGCAGGAAATCGACCAGACGGCGCACCTGGGTCATGGCCTCCAGGTCGTTCTCGAACGCGCCTTCGGCCACGCCCGACTTGGCCGCATGCACCCGGGCCCCGCCCAGCTCCTCGGCGGTGACCACCTCGTTGGTGACGGTCTTGACCACGTCAGGACCGGTCACGAACATGTAGCTGGTATCCTTCACCATGAAGATGAAGTCGGTCATGGCGGGCGAATAGACGTCGCCGCCGGCGCAGGGCCCCATGATCACGCTGATCTGCGGGATCACGCCCGAGGACAGCACGTTCTCCATGAAGATGTCGGCATAGCCGGCCAGCGAATCCACGCCTTCCTGGATGCGCGCGCCGCCGGCGTCGAACAGGCCGATCACCGGCGCGCCGACCTTCATGGCCAG
>NZ_QAII01000165.1 GCF_003060965.1 Caulobacter sp. HMWF025
GTCAAGCGTCAGATGCTAATTCGCTCTGATAGACAACAAGGCCCTGGCCTGACCGGACGGCGGCCTCAGCGGCGGCTCTCAGCGTTGCATCGGATATGAGATCCGTATCGCTGCTGGTGGCCTTAGACCGCTGAGCTTCTACGTGTAGCCATCCGTTGTCTTGCGCGAAGGTCACCGCAGATTGCTGGGCGCTCTCCAAGCTCAGGCCCGTCGAGTACAGCAACAAGGCGTGTCGAGCTCCTGCACGATAGCCGGAGAGTTCACTAGCGACTCCCTGCGCGAGGAAAACGAAGAGATCCTGAGCCATGTGCGTTCTTGTTCGCTTTGTCCCGCTCGCGCAAAAGCCGCAATCCACCCTTGGCAGACCTCCGCCAAGTCCGCTTCCGGGCTTGGCCGTCTAACTCTCAGCACCGCTCACAGCGCCCCGACGGCCACCCCGGTTCCAGGACCGGGACGGCCGTCGAATGAGCCCCCTACCCCACCGCTGCCAGGCGGCTGAGGGCGGCTTCCAGCTTGGCCTTGGCGGCTTGCGCTTCGGCGAGGCGTTCGCGGTTTTCCTCGACCACCTCTTCCTTGGCGCGGGCCAGGAAGTCGGGATTGTTCAGCTTCTTGTTGGTCTTCTCGATCTCGCCGGCATGACCGGCGATTTCCTTGGTCAGGCGGGCCTTTTCGGCCGCCAGATCAATGAACTCGGCGATCGACAGGGCCGCCGTGGCTTCGCCCAGCACGAACGGCACCGCCCCGGCCGGCGCGGCCTCGGCGACGTCGATCTGGCCGAGACGGCCAAGGGTCAGCAGCAGATCGCGGTGGCGGGCCAGACGCGCGGTGGTCTCGGCCCCGGCCCCGATCAGGGTCAGGGGCGGCTTGGCACCGGGCGGCACGTTCATTTCCGCCCGCACCGAGCGGACCTCGCTCACCGTATCGACCAGCCAGCCGATCTCTGCCTGGGCCTCGGCGTCGATCCAGCTGTCCGGGAAGGCCGGCCACTGGGCCGAGATCAGCATGGTCTCGCGCGCGGGACCGACCTCGGCGGTCTTGTCCCACAGCTCCTCGGTGATGAACGGCATCACCGGGTGCAGCAGCTTCAGGATGACGTCCAGGGCCCAGGCCGCCGTGGCGCGGGTCTCGGCCTTGGCGGCGGCGTCATCCCCATTGAGGATCGGCTTGGCCAGTTCCAGGTACCAGTCGCAGAACACGTTCCAGATGAACCTGTAGAGCGCCCCAGCCGCCGCATCGAACTCCGGAGCCTCGAGGGCCCGGGTGACCTCGGCGACGGTCTTGACCGTCTCGCCGCGGATCCACTGGTTGATCGGCTGCTGCACGGTCGCCGGATCAAAGCCCTCGACCCGCACGCACTCGTTCATCTGGGCAAAGCGGGTGGCGTTCCACAGCTTGGTGCCGAAGTTGCGATAGCCCTCGATGCGCTGCTTGGAGAGCTTGATGTCGCGGGCCTGACCCGACATCGCCGTCATGGTGAAGCGCACCGCGTCGCAGCCCAGCTCGTCGATCAGGACCAGCGGGTCCATCACATTGCCCTTGGACTTGCTCATCTTGGCGCCCTTCTCGTCACGGACGAGGGCGTTGATGAACACCTGCCTGAACGGCACTTCACCCATGAAGTGGAGGCCCATCATCATCATTCGGGCGACCCAGAAGAAGATGATGTCAAAGCCGGTGACAAGGGTGCTGGTCGGATAGAAACGGGCCACGTCGCTGGTCTTTTCGGGCCAGCCCAGGGTCGAGAACGGCCATAGGGCCGAGCTGAACCAGGTGTCGAGGACGTCTTCGTCGCGGAAGAGCCCGATTTCATTGGCGGCTGAATAGCTTTCGTCGCTCAGGCATTCCTGGGCCGAAGCCAGAACCTTGATCCGCTTGTCGAAACCAAGCTTCGAGTAGAAGGCCGCTGCATCCGCAAGCGCCTCCTCTTCGGTCTCGGCGACGAAGATTTCGAACTGCCCTTCGACGTACTGGGCCTCCCCATCGGTCGAAAGCTTCGGCCCGAACCACGCCGGGATGCGGTGGCCCCACCAGAGCTGGCGCGAGACGCACCAGGGCTCGATGTTGCGCAGCCACTCGAAATAGGTCTTTTCCCAGTGCCTCGGCTCAAAGACGGTGTCGCCGTTCTCGACGGCCTTCAGGGCCGGCTGGGCCAGGGTCTTGGCGTCGACATACCACTGGTCGGTCAGGAAGGGCTCGATGACCACGCCCGAACGGTCGCCGTGCGGGACCATGTGCTTGGTCTTCTCGATCTCCTTCAGCCAGCCCTCTTCCTCGGCGCGGGCGACGATGGCCTTGCGCGCGGCGAAGCGGTCCATGCCCTGGTACTCGGCCGGCACGGACTCGTTGAGGCGGGCCTCGACGGTCAGGATGTTGATGACCTCCAGCCCGGCGCGCTTGCCGACGCCGAAGTCGTTGAAGTCATGGGCCGGGGTGATCTTGACCGCGCCCGAGCCCTTGGTCGGGTCGGCATAGTCGTCGGCGACGATCGGGATGCGGCGACCGACGATCGGCAGCACGACGTGCTTGCCGACCAGATCCGAATAGCGCTCGTCCGTCGGATGCACCGCCACGCCGGTGTCGCCCAGCATGGTCTCGGGCCGTGTCGTGGCCACAACGATATAGTCGCGGGTCTCGAATTCGGTGGCCTTGCCCTCGTCATCGAAAGCGACCGGGAACTGGTAGGTGACGCCGTCGGCCAGCGGATAGGCGAAGTGCCAGTAGGCGCCGTCGACCTCCTTCTGCTCGACCTCGAGGTCGGAGATGGCGGTCTGGAACTGCGGGTCCCAGTTAACGAGGCGCTTGTCGCGATAGAGCAGACCCTGCTTGTAGAGCTGGACAAACACCTTGCGGACGGCGGCCGACAGGCCCTCGTCGAGGGTGAAGCGCTCGCGCGACCAGTCGCAGCTGGCACCCAGGCGGCGCAGCTGGTTGGTGATGGTGCCGCCGCTCTCGGCCTTCCATTCCCAGACCTTGTCGACAAAGGCCTCGCGGCCCATGTCGCGACGCCCGGCATTGCCGGCGGCGGCCAGCTGGCGCTCGACCACCATCTGGGTGGCGATGCCGGCGTGGTCGGTGCCCGGCAGCCACAGGGCGGCCTTGCCGCGCATGCGGTGGAAACGGGTCAGCACGTCCTGCAGCGTGTTGTTCAGGGCGTGGCCGATATGCAGGCTGCCCGTCACGTTGGGCGGCGGGATCACGATGACGA
Source organism: Caulobacter sp. HMWF025 (assembly GCF_003060965.1). GTDB lineage: Bacteria > Pseudomonadota > Alphaproteobacteria > Caulobacterales > Caulobacteraceae > Caulobacter. Next base: position 3,206 of record NZ_QAII01000165.1, read on the forward strand.
ACGGCTCGGCGTTCGGATCCTCGCTCGGCTGGAAGGCCCCGGAGGCCTCCCAGGCGGCGTACAGGCGGGGTTCGACGGATTTGGGATCGAAGGTCTTTTCAAGCATGGCGTTGCGGGTATGCCATCTGCGGCCGACTTCGGAAACCGGGCGACCTTGGTTTTAGGGGGAAGTTTGAACGGAAAAAGGCGGCCGCCGGAGCGACCGCCTCTTTGAATTTCGGGGCCCGGGCGTGCGCGAGGCGCAGGCCAGACCCGGCCTTATACGCCGCGACCGCGGGCGATACGGTGAACTTCTTCCTCGACCTTGGCCTCGACGATGCGCGGCAGGTGCTCGTCCAGCCACTGCTTGAGCAGCGGACGCAGCAGTTCGCGCACCACATCTTCCAGGGTCCGGCCGTCGCGCGGCATCTGCACGGCGGCGGCGAGGCTGCCGAAGGCCGAGGCCGCGAGGCCTGCCGCATGATCCCCGACCAGGGTCTCGGCGACTTCATCGCGGTTGAAGGCGGGGGCCGGGGCGCGCGGCGGGGCCACATAGGGCTCCGGCGCAGGCTCGGGCGCGCTGTAGACGTCGAGATCGCCGAGGCTTTCGAAATGCTCGGGCTCGGGTTCGGGCTCGATCGGATCGGTGAGCTCGAGAACTTCTTCCTCGACGATTTCCTCGACCACAGGCTCGGGCGGCGCGGCGACGGCAGCCGGCTCCGCCGGCGCGTCATCCTCGGAGATGATGCGCCTGATGGAGGCGAGGATCTCCTCCATCGTCGGTTCTTGGGAGCTCTGGTCGGACATGTGCTGGGCCGTCGATAAAGAGGTACGAATCCTTGCGCGCCCTCAGGCGCGCCGGACCCGATGGTGCAGACTTGCGCAGCTTAAGCAAGCGCAAGCATTGCAAGTGGGCGAAATGGACGCGGTTAACCCTAGTTGGACGACGACTTGCCCGTCGGCGCACCAAGCCTGTCGACGGCCTGCAGCGCGGGTTCCCACGGCACCCAGCCTACAGCGTGGGTGACCTTGTCGAAGGACGTCTTCGGGTCATAACGGGCGACGTCCGGGGCCAGAACGCCGACATTCAGAGCCCCCATGGCCTGCAGCACCGAAGCGCTGGCGACATACTCGTCACGTCGCGCCGAGACCAGGGCCAGTTCCGCCGACCGCAGCTCCTGCTGGGCGTTCAGAACATCCAGCGTCGTCCGCAGGCCGACCTGCTGCTCCTGGCGCACGCCCTCGAACGCGATCCGCGTGGCCCGGACCTGTTCTTCGTTCGACACCAGGCTCGAGCGAGCGGCCAGCAGGCTGCTCCAGGCGTTCGAAACCGCCTGCAGCGCGCTCCGCTTGGCGCCTTCGACGGCGATCCGGGCAGCGTTTTCGCGTTCCGAGGCGGCGCGCACCTGGGAGGTGGTCAATCCGCCGGTGAACAGCGGGATCGACGCCGTCAGGCCACCCGAAACCGAGCGGTCATAGTCCTTGAACTGGTTGCCGCGACCATTGAGTTCGCCGGCATCGTAGCCGAGCGAGGCCCGGGCCGACACGGTCGGCATGTAGCCGGCGCGGGCCGACGACACGCGTGCGGTCGCCGCCTGCGCGCTGTACTGGGCCGCCGTCACCTGCGGGTTATTCTTCTCGGCCGCGTCAAACGCCTGCTCGACGGTCATCGGCAGCTGCGCCGCCAGCGAGGGCTCGGCGGCGAGATCGGTCGGGTTCTGGCCGACGATGGCAGCATAGCTGGCGCGGCTGATCGACAGCTGCGCCTGGGCCGATGCCAGGCCGGCCTGGGCCGCCGCGAGGCGCGCCTGCGACTGGGCCACGTCGGTCCGGGTGATCTCACCCACATCGAAGCGGGCCTTCGACTCGTCGAGCTGTCGGGTCAGCACTGCGACGTTTTCCTGCGAAATGCGCAGGCGTTCCTGATCGCGGCGAACATCGACATAGGCCTGGACGACACCGATGAGCACGCCCTGCTCGACGCTGCGAAGACCTTCGCGGGCGGACATCACGTCGGCTTCAGCCGCGCTAAGGTTCGCGCTGGCCCGACCACCGGTATAGAGCGGCTGGCTCAGCGACAGGGTGGCTCCGGAGCCATAGGCCTTGTTCGTGACATTGCTCTTGGCCGGATCTGCCCGCGAGCCGGTGACATCCGCCGAGACACTCGCCGACGGCCGCAGGGCCGTCCTGGCCTGCACGACGTTTTCGTCGGTGGCCCGCTGGCTGGCGCGCTGCTGCTGCAGCGTCGGGTTGGTCTGATAGGCCAGGGTGATCGCGTCGGTCAGCGTCTCGGCCTGGGCGGCAGACACGAAGCCGGCCATGAGGCCCAGGCTGCAAGCGGCGGCCAACAATTGGGCCCGGCGGCTATTCGACATCAAGTTCAATCCCCAAGTCACGCGCAGCTTGCGCTCGCACCATATGAGCGCGTGTAGGACTGACCGCCAGCGGCCGCCAGTTAAGCTTTTTTCACGCTTAGGTCGCGTGACTGTTTCAAACCCGACAAACGCGGATCACATCGCCCTAAAAAGCGAAGCCGGTCTCGGGGACGAAGCCTGCGAGGACGGGCGGCGTGGAATCGAAAACGGCGCGGCGGCCGATGCCGTCTCCGGCCTTCACATAGATCATGGCGCGACCGACGGGCCCCGTCCGCTCGACGACGCCAAGGCGACCTCCGAGCGCCAGAGCGGCGGTCCAGCTGGCCGGCACGGCCCCGACCGCACCTTCACAAACGATCACGTCGTAGGGTCCACCGCTCACGGCCTTCAGGTCGTCGCCGTCGAGGCGGGTCACCGAAAGACCCATGGTCTCGAGGACGGCCGCCGCATAGGGCGCTGCAATGGCAAGGGCCTTTTCACCGGTCCTGGGCTTCAGACCCTGCAGGAGCTTGCCGATATCGCGCGGGCGCAGCAGCCAGCGGCCGGCTGCATATTCGACCTCGGCATCGGCATAGGCCAGGAAAGCCTTGTCCGCCGGGACGACGGCCTCACGGGCGACGACCCGCAACGCGTCCTGCAACGGCAGGTCGGTCACGTCGGCGGTGCGCATCTGGCTTTCCACCATGTTCAGCCGCGCGGCGGCGAAATCGGTGCTCATGGAATCCCTCGGCGGACTAGGCGTTCTAGCAGGCTTATAGGTCCGCGACTTGGCTCAAGGCAATGACAAGGCGGTGCCGGCCGGCATCGCCCCTCAATTTCCGTGCCCCGGGGCAGATCCGCGCCCCGCAGAACCCGCCGTGCGACACTTTCACGGATCATCCGATTAGGATTCAATTAACCATAAACCCGCAATCTGTAAGGGTCTTCACTGAAGACACCCACCATCACTGACTTTCCACAGCCCGGTCACAAGCCGGGCTGTTTTTTTGTCCAAAGGCGCTTGCGCCGAGTCACCGAGGCGGCTATCACCCGGCCTCTTCCTGAGGCGACCTGTTCCGCGGTAGCTCAGTGGTAGAGCAGCCGGCTGTTAACCGGCTGGTCGTAGGTTCGAATCCTACCCGCGGAGCCACCTCCCCTCGCCTTTGGCGCGGGGTGCCGGCAGACCCCCAATCACCTCGATCTTTGGCCCGTTCGTCGTCAGATGCGGTCGTGAGCTCGCCTTTGCCCGAAGCGAAAGCACGGTAACCGACGCCCTAACTATATGATTTAGAACCTTTTTATCTTCTTGCTGGGACTGATGGTGCCAGTAAGGGCATCAAAGGCAGTCTCATGAAACCCGCCGACGATCACTGGCCTGCTACCCTGCAGCGCGTCGTCGCCTCGCTGGAATTCCGGCTAACCGACGCGCGGGGCCTGACGCCGACCATGGGCCTGGAACCCCGGTTCAGGATGGAAGCCCTGCCGGCCCTGATCCAGACGGCGGTCCACGCCGCCATGGAGGTGGACCGCTGGGTCGCCGGCGACGGACCCGAGGCCAAGATCGACCGCGAAGCCATCGTAGCCCGCAAGAGCCTGGTGCGTGCGCTTGCTGCCGAGCCCCCCGGCAGCGGCCGTTCGCCCTTCACGGACGGCTATGCCGCCGCCTATCGCCTGCAGTTGGCCAGGGCCATCTGGTCGCTGATTGCGGACCACCCGCGCCGCCGGCTGGAAGACCTGGCCGGCAGTCGCGAGACGAACGCCGCCGCCTGAGCCCTACCAGGCTCCAATGTTCGGCATTGAGGCCCACGGCTCGGCCGACGGCAGGGCCCCATCCTGCAGGAGCTCGACCGAGATGTTGTCGGGAGAGCGCACGAAGGCCATGTGCCCGTCACGCGGGGGACGATTGATCGTCACGCCCATGTCCATCAGGCGCTGGCAGGTCTCGTAGATGTCATCCACGCGATAGGCCAGATGGCCGAAGTTGCGGCCGCCCTGATAGTCCTCGGGATCCCAGTTGAAGGTCAGCTCGACCATCGGGCCCTTGCGCTCCCGGGCCAGCTCGACGTCATCCGGCGCGGCCAGAAAGACCAGGGTAAAGCGCCCCTTCTCATTCTCGACCCGGTACATCTCGGTCAGGCCCAGGCCCTCGCAATAGAAGCGCAGCGAGGCGTCCAGGTCACGGACACGAACCATGGTGTGCAGATAGCGCATGGGCAAACTCTCCGGGCGTTGAAAACGGGAAGCAGATGTCTGGTTGTTCAGGCTTCGGGGCCCCTGCCCCGGGTCTGACGGCGCCAGAGCGCCGCATACTCGCCCCCCGCGGCCAGCAGGTCGGCATGGGGGCCACGCTCGACAATCCGGCCGCGTCTCAGGACGACGATCTCGTCGGCATCGACAATCGTCGACAGCCGGTGGGCCACCACCAGGGTCGTGCGACCGGCCCGGGCCTTGCGCAGGGTCTCCTGGATCGCGGACTCGGTGCGGCTGTCGAGGGCACTGGTGGCCTCATCAAGGATCAGGACGCGCGGCTGGGCCAGCAGGGCCCGGGCAATGCCGACCCGCTGCCGCTCACCACCAGAAAGCTTCAGGCCCCGTTCGCCGACCTTGGTCGCCATACCCTCGGGCAGGTTGCGGATGAACTCGCCCAGTTCGGCCGCCTCGGCCGCCGCCCAGATATCGGCCTCCGTGGCCTCGGGGCGGGCAAAGCCGATATTGCTGAGCAGGGTCTCATTGAAGAGGGCAACGTCCTGCGGCACCAGGGCCACGGCCCGCCGGAGCGACGCCTGCTGCAGGTCGCGCAGGTCGTGGCCGTCGAGGGTCACACGGCCGGCCTGGGGGTCGATCATGCGCAGCGCCAGCCGGACGAGCGTGGTCTTGCCGGCCCCCGAAGGGCCGACGATCGCCACGGTGTGACCGGGAGCCACGCTGAACGACACCTCGGCCAGCCCCTCGGAGCGCGCACCGTGGCGGAAGGACACCGCCTCGAAGGCAATCGCCCCGCCACGCTGGTCGGCGCAAGGCGGCACCGGGATCGCCCCGGGCCGGTCGGCCACATCCGCCGTCTGCCGGCGCAGGTCGAGCATGGCCTCCATGTCGATCAGCGACTGGCGGATCTCGCGATAGGCAAAGCCCAGGATGTTCAGCGGGGCGTAGAGGTTGATCAGGATCAGAACCGCGGCGGTCACATCCCCGGGGCCCATGCGGCCGGAGGAGGCCTCGATCCCGGCCAGCACGGCCATGCCGCCGAGGCCGATGCTCATCACGCCCGACTGCACGATATTGAGCAGGGTCAGCGAATTGGTCGCCTTGATCTGGGCGTCGCCATAGACGCCCAGGGCATTGCCATAGCCGGCGACCGCCCGGGCCTCGCCGCCGAACGACTTGACGGTCTCGTAGTTGATCAGGGCGTCGACGGCCCGGCCCGCCGCTTCGGCGTCGGCCTCGTTCAGGGCCCGGCGATGGCCAATGCGCCAGTCCGAGATCGCGAAGGTCAGGTAGCCATAGACCCCGACCGTCAGCAGGGCGATGGCGGCGAACCGCCAGTCATAGGCCTTGGCCAGCACAGCGGCCGCCATGACCAGCTCGATCGCCGTCGGACCCAGGTTGAACACCAGACTGCGCAGCAGGAAGTCCATCGACCGGGCACCCCGGTCGATGACGCGCGACAGCGACCCGGTCCGCTTGGACTGGTGAAAATCGATCGACAGCGACAGGGCGTGGCCGAACGTCTCGACGGCGGCGCGGTTCTGGGCGGCCTGGGCGACCGGCGTGAAGACCGCGTCGCGCGCCTGCGGCGCTGCGGATGAGATGAACCGGACAAGGGCCCAGCCGGTCGCCAGGCCGGCGAAGGTCCAGGTCACGGTCGCTGCGCCCCCCTGCCCGGCGGCCAGCCGGTTGACGGCAGCCCCCAGCAGCAGCGGCGCAACCACGCCGAGGGCCTTGCCGATCAGGGTGAAGACCAGGGCGACGGTTACCCGCCAGCGCAGGCCCGGCGCATCGGACCGCAGGACCAGACGGAAGAGGTCCGCCATGGCCGACCAGAAACGGATCTTGACCTCGGGCGCAGCAACGGCGCCGGAAACGGCCTTGCGGGCCGACGGCGCAGACCCAAAGCCCCTCATCGGGCCGAACCGTGAAGCAGATAGCTCGTCTGAATGCCGCCACCGGGGGTGATCCAGTCGATGCGCCAGCCGTTGTCCAGACGCGTCGCCCGGACCGGGCCCTCCGTCAGGGGGGCGGCCGGAGACACCGCAAGAGCGATCTTCTGCTCGCCGCCCTCGCCACTGACCTGGATATCGTGCCCCCCCATGGCGAGCGGCTCGCTGAGCGACAGGAAGAAACGCCCTGTGTCATCCGCCTGACCCACGGCCCGTGGCGTGCGATCCACCCTTGCGCCGAGACCCGCGCCCGGTGAGCCGACGCCGGAAATCACCGCCCCGCCCTGCGGATCAACGTCTACGGCCAGGATCCGGGGTGAGATCGACTCCACACCCATCACGAAAGCTCCGGCCCCCGCCCTCAGAAGGGCCAGCCCACCTTCTGGCGTCACGAGGACATAGCCCTCGGCCTGGACCGTGCGTTCGGCCTTGGTCATCGACAGCCCGTAGAGTCGTACGCCGTCGCTGGCCGGGGCCGTCAGGGTCCAGCGACCCTGCGCATCGACGCGACCCAGAAGCGCCTCGCCAGTCGGCGCGCCGAGGCGGACTGTGGCCCCCGGGGCTCCCGTACCCCTGAGCGTCAGGCCGCCGGCCGTCCGGGCCACGGCGTCGACTGAGGGCGGCGCGACATAGCCGGCTTCGCTAGCCTCCCCTGCCGTGGGGTTGGCGTCGGCGGCCGAGCGCCATTCGCCCTTGCCTGCGCGGTCACAGGCCGAAACAGCGAGCAGACCACAGCCCAGCAGCGCCATAACGCCACGCCGGACGACCATCGACTTGAAACGGTGACTGCGAATCCTGATCATAAAGCGCTCATAGCGGTGCGGGCTCGCGCACCGGACATACATTAGGGGCGCGCCGCAGAAGCGCGCCATTTTCTTTTGGCTGGAGTGAACGACGATGTCCGATGAGTCTAGGCGCCTGGACTCGGTCTGCGTCTATTGCGGATCGTCCAATGACGCCGATCCGGCCTTCCTCATGGCGGCCGGAGAGATCGGAGCCAGCTTTGCGGCGGCCGGGCTCAAGCTGGTCTATGGCGGCGGCGGCGTCGGCCTGATGGGCGCAACGGCCCGCGGGGCCCATGCGGCCGGCGGCCGGGTTCTGGGCATCATCCCGAAGTTCCTCACCGGTCGCGAGCAACCCTTCGACGATGTCGAAACGATCGTGGTCGACAACATGCACGAGCGCAAAATGCTGATGTTCGAGCGGTCAGATGCCTTTGTGGTTCTGCCCGGCGGGATCGGTACGCTCGAGGAGATCATCGAACTGCTGTCCTGGCGTCGCCTCGACCTGCACCAGAAACCGATCGTGTTTCACAATCCGCGCGGCTTCTGGGATCCGTTGTTTGCGCTTCTCCAGCACACGATCGACGAGGGCCTTACGCCCCCGGCTCTGGCGGACTGCTGGCGGTCAGTTGAGCGCGCCGAGGATGTCACGCCGACACTCTTGTCATGGGACGCAGAAACCTATCAAAGCGGCCCTCAAACAAGCGTTCGCCTGTTGACTTAGTTTCTAAAAGAAACCCATTCTGGGTATAGCCGACCTCCCCGTCGGCTTGGGGGATAAGGACACTGTCATGCGTATCTTTTTCACGACCCTGCTGGCCGCCTCGGCGCTGGCGACCGGCGCTCTTGCCGCTGAAGGTGCGGTTCTGAAGCTGAAGGCTCCGGCCAAGGTGCCCAGCCTGATCCAGGACGGTGCCGCCTGGCGCTGCAACGGCGACGTCTGCGCCGCCCCCCAGGTCAAGGCCCTTCCGATCGGCCGCGCCTGCCGCAAGATCGCCGCCGAGCTGGGTGCCGTGGCTTCGTTCAACTATCGCGGCGAGACCCTCGACGAGGCCGGTGTCGCTGACTGCAACACGGCCGCCAAGCCCTGAGCCCGCTGCTGCGGCTCATTTGACCTGAGCGCGTTCGGGCGGGCCTACCGCCCGAACGCGTTTTGCTTTCTGCGCCCTATTTCTGATCCTGCGGACGCGACGGCGTGCGCTGCGGCTTGGGCGGTGCCCCTGTTCGCGGGCCGACCAGCATGCCCCCCATCAGGGCAAAGGACAGCATGGCGTGGTTCATCTTCGATACATTCATGGCGGCGTCTCCCAGACAGGCCGTTGGACCAGGAGACGCGCGCGGCTTACAGGGGCGGTCCCCTCCTAGTCGTCAGCGCGTCACCATCACCATGCGCCAACCTTACTGCCTGACAACCATTTTTATTCCGTAGTCGGAGTATATCCGCGCACTGAAAATCACCCCGGACAGCCCCGATCCTGGCTGAGCTTTCACTCCGTCTACAGACAAATACAGCCTTGCCGCTGCGCGGCCCCAGGGCCCCGCCTCCGAGCCCGCACCGGGAGCTGAAAGTCCGGCCTGACAGGTCTTCCCACGCTCAAGTTCCCGCTTCACGGGCCTCAATAGGGTCCCTCTGACCAGGAGAAGTTCTAACGGAAGCGGGTCAGACCGTTGGCGCACGGGCCTGTCCGCCTACCCCCTGCCCGCCTCGCGCCGGTTCCCAGCACTCCCGCCGGGTGGACGGGCGCGGGCCGAGCCCCACCGACCAAGAAAAAGCCCCCTGCGTCGGCATGACGCAGGGGGCTCGTTCAGGTTTTACCCGATGGTCCGTAGACGTCCCGGGGTTGATCAGGCTGCCGAGGCGAACGACAGGCCTTCGTAGCGCTTCAGGTGGTGGTCCACCGAGCCGAACAGACCCTCGATGATCGAGGCCCGCTTGAAGTAGTGGCCGACCGCCAGCTCGTCGGTCATGCCCATGCCACCATGGATCTGGATGGCGTTCTGGCCCACGAACTTGCAGGCCCGGCCGATCTGGACCTTCATGGCCGAAACGGCCTGGGCGCGCGCGGCGGCGTCCTCATCGAGCTTGATCGTCGCCATGTAGGTCATCGAGACCGACTGCTCGACATTGATGAACATGTCGACCATGCGGTGCTGCAGGACCTGGAAGTTGGCGATGGCCGTGCCGAACTGCTTGCGCTGCTTGGCATAGTCCAGCGTGTTTTCGTGCAGCTTGCGCAGCACGCCCACCGCTTCGGCGCCGACAGCAGCCGTAGCCTCGTCCATGATCTTGTCGACCAGCGGCAGGCCCTCGCCCTCGCCACCGATCAGGGCGTCAGCCGGGATCGAGACGTTTTCGAAATAGACTTCCGAGGCCCGGCCGCCGTCGACGGTCGGATAGTCGCGGGTGACGATGCCCGGCAGGCTCTTGTCGACCAGGAACACCGAAACGCCGCCGGCGTCGCGCTGGGCCCCGCCGGTGCGGGCGGTGACGATCAGGTGGGTCGCGAACGGCGCACCGACCACGACGGCCTTGTGACCATTCAGGACATAGCCCGAGCCGTCCTTCTTGGCGGTGGTCTTCAGGTCACGCCAGGTGTAGCGGGCCTGGGGTTCGGCATAGGCGAAGGCGATGGTGGTCGTGCCCCCGACGATGCCCTCGATGACCGAGGCCGCACCGGCATAGCCCGAGTGCTTCATGAAGCCGCCACCGATGACCACGGTGCCCAGATAGGGCTCGATGACCAGGGCTTTGCCGAACTCTTCCATGATGATCATGTTGTCGACGGCACCGCCGCCCAGACCGCCGAGGTCTTCGCTGAACGAGGCCCCCAGGATGCCCAGCTCTTCAGCGAAGGCCTTCCAGTAGTCGGCGCGCCAGCCACTCTCGGAGGCCACGATCTTGCGGCGGGTGTCGAAGTCGTACTTGTCCTGCAGGAAGCTCGCGACCGTGTCGCGGACCATCGACTGCTCTTCGGTGAAGTTGAAATCCATCCCAGGGTTTCCCGTCTTTTTGTTCTGTCATCCCGACCCCAAAGCGCCCGAAAGATGGGAGCGCAGAGCAGGGACCTTCAAGGTCGGTGAATTGGCGGTCCCGGGTCACGCCGCTGGCGTGCCCGGGATGACAAGAGCGCTCGCTAGAGCCCCAGCACCATCTTGGCGATGATGTTGCGCTGGATTTCGTTCGAGCCGCCATAGATCGACGTCTTGCGGACGTTGAAATAGGTCGGAGCCGCACGGTGGCTGAAGTCCGGGCCGATCGGATGGGCGTTGTCGCCGTCGTTCGGGAAGCCGCGGAAATAGGGCGCGCCATAGTGGCCGGCCGCTTCCAGCACCAGTTCGGTGATGCGCTGCTGGATCTCGGTGCCCTTGATCTTCAGGACGCTCGACTCCGGACCCGGGCCCTTGCCGGCGGCTTCACCCGCCAGGGTCCGCAGCTCGGTGTATTCGAGGGCGGTGAGATCGATCTCCAGCTCGGCGACCTTGCGCTTGAAGGCCGGATCGGCCAGCAGGCTTTCGCCGTCATCCGACATCTCGGTCGAAGCGATCTGGCGGATACGCTCGATGCCACGCTTGGACCGCGCGACGCCGGCAATCCCCGAACGCTCGTGGGCCAGCAGGAACTTGGCGCAGGTCCAGCCCTTGTTCTCGTCGAAGATGCGGTTTTCGACCGGCACCTTGACGTTCTCAAGCCAGACTTCGTTGACCTCGTGCTCGCCGCCCAGGGTAATGATCGGGCGAACGGTCACGCCGGGCGACTTCATGTCGATCAGCAGGAACGAAATACCTTCCTGGATCTTGGCGGTCGGGTCGGTGCGGACCAGACAGAAGATCCAGTCGCCGTGCTGGGCCATGGTGGTCCAGGTCTTCTGGCCGTTGACCAGGTAATATTCCTTGCCGTCATCGCCGGTGAAGCGTTCGGCCTTGGTCTTCAGGCTGGCCAGGTCAGAACCGGCGCCCGGCTCGCTGTAGCCCTGCGACCACCAGATGTCGCCCGACAGGGTCGGCGGCAGGAAGCGTTCCTTCTGCTCGGGAGTCCCGAAGGTGTAGATCACCGGGCCGACCATGTTGATGCCGAACGGCAGGATCGGCACGCAGTCGGCGCGGGCGGTCTCTTCCGACCAGATGTAGCGCTGGACCGAGGTCCAGCCCGGACCGCCGAACTTTTCCGGCCAGGCCGGTGCGATCCAGCCCTTGTTGGCCAGAACGCGATGCCAGGAGAGAAAGTCCTCCTTGGCCATTTCCTCACCCTCTTCCTGCTTGTCTCGCAGGCCGGCGGGATAGTTTTCGGCGATGAAGGCGCGGACTTCGTCGCGGAAGGCGACGTCCTCGGGCGAAAAGTCGAGATTCATGGCTGGCTCCCGGTTCCGGCCCTCCGTTGGAGGGGGCCGTTCTTACGTTTCGGGAGGCACGATAGAGGCCGAACGGCCGTTTGGAAAGATGACGTTAGCGTCAACGGAAGCGAATATGACTCGCGTTCAGTTAAGGCGGCCAAACGCTGCCTATCTTGCCTCGCAGGCCAGCTTCACCAGAGCCAGGGCACTGGCACCGCCGACCCCTTCTTCTTCGACGATATCCAGCGCCAGAAGCGGCCGTCTGTCGAGCGCGGAAAGCAGGCGGGCATGGCCTTTCGCCGGGCTGACATGGGCCGCAAGACAGTGGTCGACAAGCTCGGGATCAATGGCCCTGAGCACGGCCGCTGCGGCACAGGCCGCATATCCGTCCAGCAGGACGGGAATCTTCTGGACCCGGGCCGCCAGGATCGCGCCGGCGACGGCCGCCATCTCGCGGCCACCCAGCTGTCGCAGCACCTGCAGGGGATCCTCAAGTCCATCTTCCTGCGCCGCCCGCTCGACGGCCGGGGCGACCGCCTCGGGACGGTCGGTCCAGTCCGAGACCTCGCCACCGAACAGGGCAAAGGCCACTGAGGCCGCCGCCAGGTCCGTCTCTGCCGCGATCACGCCGGGGATCAGCAGGTCGGGCTGCTTGGCCAGGGCCTCCATGCCGAAGGCCATGGTCGCAGCGCATTCCTTTTCGCTCATCGTCGCGCGGGACACGGCGTCGGGCGTCGGGCGATCCACGGCGAGGTCAAAGGCCTCAAGACCCGCGCCCTGGACACCGGCGATCCGGCAGACGGTCGCACCACCCGAAGCGACAGCCTCCAGCCGGTCGCGGGCATAGCCCCGGGGACCGACGCCCTGCCTAGCTCCGGCATACAGCGCCACGACCGGCCGATTGACCGATGGTGGCGTCCGGCCCGTCCAGCGGGTCAGCCAGGTGGAGATCTCGGCCAGACGGTCCTGCTGGCCGAGTTCGGGCGCGGCACCGGCCGACGGCGGCGCAGACGCCAGGGCCCGGATGTCATCAAAGGGAGAAGCGGTCATGGGGCGGGGGTAGAAGCCGACCGCCCGGATTGCAAGTCTCGTTTGCCGTAACGCACCGCCCGGCCTTGCCTCGGCCCGGCCGCACGGCGATGATGCCCGGCCATGAGCCCTGACATCACGCCGCCGCGACCGATCGAAACACCCTGCGTCAAGGTTTGTGCCGTTGACGGGGCCAGCGGCCATTGCGTCGGCTGCCGCCGCACCCTGGCCGAGATCGCCGGCTGGTCGCGCATGAGCGAGCAGCAGCGGACGGATATCCTCGCCGCCCTGCCCGCCCGTCCGTATCCGGTTCCGGCCCTGATGGCCGGTCGGACCTGATCTGTCCTACTGACCGCCGCGCAGCCAGACGGCGCAGTCGCCGTTACGCTCGGCGATAAGCTTGTCTTTCTTTTCGCCGGTGGCCTTCTGGGCCTCGTTCAGGGCACCGGTGATACGGCTCGCCGACGAAGCGCGTACTGCCAGTTCACGCGCCTGCCCCTCGGCACGCAGGAAGCTGTCCAGCGCAACCGTGTCCAGCTTGCCCAGGGCTTCAGAGGCCGCCAGACCGCGGCAACGGGCCGCTTGCAGGTACTGCATGTCCGAAACCTTGGGGCCAGCCTGGGCACCTGTAGCCAGGGCCGCCAGCGCAAGGGCGGAAACAAGGATCGTCTTCATGGTGTAGTTCCTCAGGTAAAATCTGGCACCACGGGGAATACTTCCAATTCAGGGATGCCCTAAGTTAAATCCCGTCCACATTGAACATTACAGAGCTTTTAGGAATGTTAATATGCGTAATAGCGAAGCATGTTATAGCATCATTAACTATATACAATAAAAAGGCCGCCCGATTCACGGGTTGAAAAGGCTTCATCCCGTAGATTTCACCCAACGACCAAAACAATGGTCAAAAAGCCAATGGGCAGGGTGTCTTCGATGTTCAAGTTCGCGGCGATCGCGCTGATAGGAGCCTTGTCGGCTGTGGGCGCTGCCAAGGCGGTGGTGTCCCTGGACGACCTGCGCCACCCCGAACTGCGCACCGCCACCGCGGCGACGGCGCGGCTCGACTCCACCGGTCCGGCCCAGATCAACAAGGACGCCGACGGCCACTACTGGGCCGAAGCCTCGGTGGACGGCAAGGCCGTCCGCTTCCTGGTCGACACCGGCGCGACGGCCGTCTCGCTGAGCCTGAACGACGCCCGCCGCCTGGGGATCGACACCGCCCGTCTCGACTACGACTACAGCGTCATTACCGCTGACGGCCGGACTCGCGCCGCCTCGGTCAAGCTGGCCAGTGTTTCGGTGGCCGGTGCCCGTGTTCGCAATGTCGATGCCCTGGTCATCGAGAAGGGCCTCGAGACATCGCTTCTGGGCATGAGCTATCTGGGCCGTCTGTCCAGCTTCGAAGCCACCCAGAAGGCCCTGATCCTGCACCCCTGACGGGGGCAACGGCACCGCACTGACCGGGCCAAACGTGCTGGCCGGTTGGCAGCGCCACAGGCTACCACCGGGTTCCAGCTGCCCGCGCGTTCGATCCTCAGGACAAGACTAGGCTTCGGCGACCTGCTCCGGTCGCAGCCCTGCATCCGCATCGCGCTGTGCCCGGCTTTCAAGGGCCTGCCGTACAGCCTCCACAGCCCGATCAACGACGTCGAGCCCTGCCCCGGATCCAACCCCTTCGACGGTCAGGATCCGCCGCCAGGCTCGCGCGCCGGGCAGCCCGTGAAACAGTCCCAGCATGTGCCGGCTCATCGCCGCCAGATGGACGCCCTCCACCAGCCGCGCGGCGATATAGGGCCGATAACGCTCGACAGCCTCAAAGGCCGTGACGTCGTCGCCCACACCGAACACGCGCCGGTCGACCGTGCCCAGCAGGCCGGGCTCGTGATAGGCCGCCCGCCCCATCATCACGCCGTCCACATGCTGCAGGTGGATCTCGACGGCCTCGAGATCGGCAACCCCGCCGTTGATGGCGATGGTCAGGTGCGGCCGCTCGCGCTTGAGCCGGTAGACGAGCTCATAGTCCAGTGGCGGGATATCCCGGTTCTCCTTGGGCGACAGCCCCTTCAGCCAGGCCTTGCGGGCATGGACCGCGAATGTCCCGATGCCGGCACCGGCGCAGGCATCAACCAGGGTGAAAAGGCTCTGTTCCGGATCCTGGTCATCGACGCCGATCCGGCACTTGACCGTCGCCGGCACCGAGACCGCCCCCTGGATGGCGGCCATGCATTCGGCCACCAGCCCCGGCTCGCGCATCAGGCAGGCCCCGAAGCGACCGCTCTGCACCCGGTCAGACGGACAGCCGACATTCAGGTTGATCTCGTCATAGCCGAAGTCCTCGCCGATCCGGGCCGCCTCCGCCAGTTCGGCGGGGTCTGAGCCCCCGAGTTGCAGGGCGACCGGATGCTGTCCGGCATCAAAGCCCAGCAGCCGCTCGCGATCGCCGTGGATGACCGCACCGCTGGTCACCATCTCGGAATAGAGCAGCGCGCGACCGCTCAGCACCCGATGCAGGGAGCGGCAGTGCCGGTCCGTCCAGTCCATCATGGGCGCGACCGAAAATCGGCTGTCTGTCGTCTTCATACCCGGCGCTTGTCGGAGGATGGGCACGCCCCCTGAGTGAGAGCTACCCTTGTCGCGGCTGACCTAGATCAAACGCCCGGACGACGCAAACGGCGTCCTCCGCAGCAAGACCGCCGTGGTCTGCACGGTTGACCCGGTCAGGCCTCCATCAATCACAGCTTGTCGCCTGTCCACAGCTTTGCTACCGGTGTCATTGCTACCGGTGTCAGAGTCTCTCTGGGTCGCCGAACAACAAAAACACCACAGGCACGGCCGCGCAGCAGTTTGCGCGAACGAAGCCTGCGAGACGGTGCTCCGGCACCGGTTCCAACGGTTCTACGGGAGGAGAAACCATTGTCCCAAGCCACCAAGACTAAAGCCCTGTTCGCGCTGAAGGTCGGCGTCTCGAGCGGTGCCCTGGCCCTGGCCATCGCCGGCGCAGCCTCTGCACAGACCGCCCCGGCTGCCCCGGCTCCGGCCGCCGATGAAGCGGTTGTCGAAGAAGTCGTCGTCACCGGTTTCCGCCGCTCACTGGATGCCGCCCTCAACGTCAAGCGCCAGTCGGTCGCCGGCGTTGACGTGATCGTCGCCGAAGACATCGCCAAGTTCCCCGATCAGAACCTTGCGGAGTCGCTGCAGCGTATTCCCGGCATCTCGATCGTCCGCGACGGGGGCGAAGGCCGCGCCATCACGGTTCGCGGCCTCGGCTCGCAGTTCACCCGCGTTCGGGTCAACGGCATGGAAGCCATCGCCACCACCTCGGACGGGGCCAGCGCCAACCGCGAGCGCGGCTTCGACTTCAACGTATTCGCCTCGGAACTGTTCAGCTCGCTGGTCGTCCACAAGACCGCCGAAGCCTCGCTCGACGAAGGCTCGCTGGGGGCCGTCGTCGATCTGAACACCGGCAACCCGCTGGCCGGCAAGGACGGACTGACGCTCGCCCTGAGCGCCCAGGGCCAGTACAATGACCTGAACAAGGAACTGGGCCCGCGCCTCGCCGGCCTGGTCAGCTATCGCGACGAGAGCGGCACCTGGGCCGCGTCGATGTCGGTGGCCTATTCCAAGCAGCAGCAGGTCGAGGCCACGAACAATACCGTGCGCTGGGCCCAGGCCCGCTTCAATGCGGTGGCCGGCACCAACTGCTACACCACGCAGAACTCGGGCGGGGCCTATGTCCCCAGCGCCAGCTGCAATCAGGTGGCCCTGGCCTTCCACCCCCGCATTCCGCGTTATGGCGAAGTGACCCACGACCGCGAACGCCTGGGCGTGACCGGCAGCGTGCAGTGGGCCCCGACCGATCGCACCAAGCTCTCGGTCGACGGCCTCTATTCGAAGTACAACGCGATCCGCAACGAGAAGTGGGCCGAGGTTCTGTTCCGCTCCAACGAGCGCTCGATCACGGTTCGCGACTACACGATCGACAGCAACAACAACCTGATCAAGGGCACGTTCGACAACGCCTGGGTGCGCCTAGAGCACTATGAGCGCGAGCTGGACACCACCTTCTACCAGTTCAGCGCCAACCTGACCCATGAGTTCAACGACAAGTTCAAGATCCAGGGCCTGGCCGGCTTCTCGAAGTCGGATGCCGACATCCCCTACGAAACGACGATCATCTTCGATGACCGCGACGCCACGGGCTACAAGTACGACTACACAGACATGAAGCAGCCGGTGCTGAGCTTCGGCACCAGCATCGCCGATCCGACGAACTTCCAGTTCGCCGAGTTCCGCGACCGGCCGTCGAACAACACCAACAAGTTCCAGACGGTGGCTCTGAACGGTGACTACCAGATCACAGACGAACTGACCTGGAAGGCCGGCGCGGCCTATCGCGAGTTCACCTTCGACCTCGTCGAGGCGGCCCGCGACTCCACCTATTGCGCGGCCTTTACCTGCGCGACCGGGAGCTATGGCCTGCCTGTCACGGGCTCTCTGGCCAGCAACTTCAGCCTGACCGGTGCCAACGCCCCGGCCGGCACGACCACCAGCTGGGCTGCGCCGAACCTGCAAGCCGCTGCCGCGCTGATCAACCTCTACAAGCGTCCGCTGATCACCCAGGCGGGCAACACCCGCTCGGTCACCGAAAAGGACACCGGCGGCTTCATCCAGTTCGACATCAAGAGCCAGATCGGCGACCTGGACTACGCCCTGAACGCCGGCGTGCGCTATGTGAAGACCGAACAGTCCTCGACCGGCATCAACAACAGCCAGTCGGTGACGGTTGACCGCCAGTATGAAGACTGGCTGCCGGCCGCCAACCTGGCCCTGTATCCGATGGACAAGGTTGTGCTGCGCGGCGCGGTCGCCAAGGTCATGACCCGCCCGAGCCTCGGCAACCTGACGCCCGGCGGTTCGGTCGACGGCTTCAACTACCGCATCACCTCGGGCAATCCGGGCCTGAACCCGTTCCGGGCCACGGCCTATGACGCCTCGGTGGAATGGTACTTCGCCCGCGAGTCAATCTTCTCGGTCGCCCTGTTCCGCAAGGATATCGAGAGCTTCCCGATCACCGCCTCGACGACCGGCTCCTATGCCTCGACCGGCCTGCCGCTGTCGCTGATCCTGGCCAGCTCGCCGGCCGCCGCCAATCCTGAAGGCCAACCCTGGACGATCAACACCACCGTCAATGGCGAAGGCGGCAAGCTGCAGGGCGTTGAATTCGCCGTGCAGGGCCCGTTCAGCTTCCTGCCGGGCCTGTGGTCGAACTTCGGCGGCATCGCCAACGTGACCCTGGTCGACTCCGACGTCGACTACACGGTCTCCGGTGCGGCCACCAATCCGATCGGGACCTTCCCGACCCTGGTCAGCCGCAAGGAAACCGAGCGACTCTTCAACCTGTCGCGCCGGGCCTATAACGCCACGCTCTACTACGAAGCCGACAAGTTCAGCGCTCGCGCGTCGGTGGCCTATCGCAGCGGCTTCATCGATGCGACCAGCGGCACCGGCAACGTCTTCGAGGGCTATAACAGCTCGATGAACGTCGATGCCTCGATGCGCTACCGCCTGAACGACAACCTCGAATTCTCGCTCGAGGGCGTCAACCTGACGGACGAATACCGCGACCGCTTCACCGATCTCGCGGCGGACCGGAACTACGAATACAACCACTTCGGCCGCACGATCATGGTCGGCGCGCGCTTCAAGATGTAGCCGGTTCGGCGGGGCTGCCTTCGGGAGGCCCCGCCAGACGCCCCGCGCTCAGACCGGCTGCGGCCGGACCTGGGCCAGGGCCTGCAACAGTACAGGGCCGAGCAGCGCCGACATGGCCTGCTCGGCCTTTTTGTTGTCCAGCAGGTCCTGACGGACTTCGAGTTCCAGATAGTCCAGCCCGCGCGGGTCGGCCTGGAGCGGGACCGTATTGTCGGTCGAGTCCATGCGGTACGGCTCGTTGTCGCCGACGGCCTCACCCATCCGGTCCCGCAGCAAGCCCAGCACCGCATCCGAGAACGGCGAGTCGCCACGGTGCAGCACACCCAGCGACCAGGGACGGTCCTTGCCGTTCATCGACGGCGTAAAGCTGTGCAGCGACACCAGGATCGGCCGCCGCGCCAGATTTGCGTCGAGCCAGTCGCCGATGGCCGCCTGATAGGGCTGATAGATCTCGGCCAGTCTCCGGGCGCGGGCCTCGTCGTCGAGATCGGCATTGCCCGGCACCACAGTGCCGTCACTGACCATAACGATCGAGCCAGGGGCCTCGGGCCGCCGGTTGCAGTCGATGACCAGCCGTGAATAGGCCTGCCGGATGAAGGCGCTGCCCAGGTCCGCCGACAGGGCCCGCCCCAGCCCCGCCACCCCGATGTCCCAGGCAATGTGGCGGTCGAGGGCCTCGTCCGTCAGCCCCAGCCGGTCCAGGCTCGCCGGGATCGCCCGGCCGGCATGATCCCCCAGCAACAGCAGCGGACTGCCGCTGCCTTCGTTCGAGACAATCACCGGACACGGATCACTTGCGACCAGAAGTCGGGTCGACGGCGCGGACGAATCCAAGCCAAGCTTTCCGAATGCCCGTTCTCTCGGTCCGCCATCTGACGCGCTACCGGTATCGCAATCCTGTCGCATTCGGCGAACATCGCATGATGTTCCGCCCGCGCGAAGGCTGCGATCAGCGGCTTGTCACCTCCGACCTGCTGATCGTGCCGACCCCGGTCCACATGCGCGACGTCCAGGACGTGTTCGGCAACTGGGTCGGCATAGCGCGCTTTGCGGGCCGCGCCGAAGAGCTCAGCTTCGAGAGCCGCATCACCCTTGAGCACACGCCCCTGCCCGCCTTCGGCGACCTGCAGGGCGATGTCGGCTTCCTGTCGGGTGGCCGGCCGTTCGCCTATGATGCCGAAGACCTTCCCGACCTGCAGCGCTCGATCGATCCGCAGCATGCGGATCCGAACGGTGATCTGGCCCGCTGGGCCCGGCGCTTCGTCAAGGCCCGGGGCGCGACCGGTCTGCAGCACCTTCTGGCCGACATGACCCAGGCGATCTATGCGGGGCTCAAATACGGCAAGCGCCTGGAACACGGTGTCCAGTCACCGCTGACCACCCTCGAAAGCGGCAATGGAACCTGCCGGGACTTCGCCGTGCTGATGATCGAGGCCTGCCGCAGCCTGGGCCTCGCCGCCCAGTTCGTGTCGGGCTACATCCACAGCCCGTCGCGCAAGCTGGGCCAGCCGGCCCGCACCGGCGGCGGCCACACCCATGCCTGGCTGCGGGTCTATCTGCCCGCCTGCGGCTGGGTCGAGTTCGACCCCACCAACGGCATTGTCGGCAATACCGACCTGATCCGCGTCGCCGTGGTCAATGATCCCCGCAAGGCCTCGCCCCTGCTCGGGACCTGGTCGGGTTTTCCGACCGACTTCATCGGCATGGACGTCGAGGTCGACGTGACCAGTGCCGAAGGCGACTTCACCTTCGCCGAGCCCATCGCCGCCTTCGCCTGAGCCGGTCAGGACGGCCGGAAGCCGATTTCGGCTTTGTGCGTTCAGGCAAACTGCATGCCCTTGCGCCGGTCGGGATTAATCCCGCAATTGTCTGCCTCCGGCCCTGTTTATCCCCGCCGAATTCGGTCATCTGACAGACCAAGGCTGTAGCCCCCGACGGCACGACGATCCCGCGCCGACCTGCTTGCGAGAAGACCATGCTGATCCGCCACGGCTACGAAATCACGGTCAACTGCTGGCAGCCGACCCCGATGGTCACCCAGATGGCCATCCATGACGACCGCCGTCGCGATGTACGTGCCCCGGAACGGTTCGTGACGACGCCGGAGATCGATACGGCGACCTATCACGATCCGTTCGGCAACCTCTGCCGCCGCTTCGTTGCCCCGGCCGGGGACCTGACCCTGTGGAGCGACGCCATTATCGAGGACAGCGGCCTGGCCGACATCGCCTGGCCCGACGCCGTGCAACATGACGTCGCCGAGCTGCCGGACGAATGCCTGATGTATCTGATGGGCAGTCGCTACTGCGAGACCGACCGCCTGAGCCAGATGGCCTGGGACCTGTTCGGCAATACCCCGCCGGGCTGGGCGCGGGTCCAGGCGATCTGCGACTTCACCCACCAGCGCATCGCCTTCAACTACCAGAATGCCCGCTCGACCCGCACGGCCTTCGAGGCCTGCGAGGAAGGCACCGGGGTCTGCCGCGACTATGCCCATCTGGCTGCGGCCCTGGTCCGCTGCATGAACATCCCCGCCCGCTATGTGAACGGCTTCCTGACCGACATCGGCGTCCCGCGGGCCGATCCGATGGATTTCTGTGCCTGGATCGAGGTCTATCTGGGCGGTCGCTGGCACACCTTCGATCCGCGCAACAACATTCCCCGAACGGGCCGGATCGTGATCTCGCGCGGGCGGGACGCTGCCGACGTCGCCATGATCACTTCCTTTGGCCCGCACATTCTCAATGGCTTCCGGGTGTGGGCCTACGAGGTCGATTCGACCGAGCGCGACACACCCGTAG
>NZ_QAII01000166.1:0-1333 GCF_003060965.1 Caulobacter sp. HMWF025
CCCCGGTGATGACATTGGCCAGGCCGTTGCCGAACCCCTGGAACGCCCCCGAACCGGTATAGGTCAGGTTCTCGATATTGGCGCCCAGTGCAAAACTGGCGATGGCCGTGCGCACGAGATCCAGCCCCTCGCCGGCGTTCTCGACAATCACGTCCCCCAGGTTGTCGACGATGTAGGTGTCATTGCCCTGGCCGCCGATCAGACGGTCGGCACCCAGACCGCCGTCCAGCAAATCAATCCCCGCGCCGCCGGTGATGACATTGGCCAGATCATTGCCTGTCCCCCGGAACCCGCCGGAGCCGGCAAAGGTCAGGACCTCGAGATTGGCTGCAAGTCGATAGACCGGGGCCGTGGTCCTGACGGTGTCGAAGCCTTCCCCGGCCAGTTCGGTGATCACGTCAGCGGCGCTGTCGGCGAAATAGGTGTCGTTGCCCTGGCCGCCGATCATCGTGTCGGCACCGGTCTTGCCGTCGAGCGTATTGATCCCTGCGTTACCGATCAGGGTCTGGGCATAGGCGTTGCCCGTCAGGTTGAGCGCCGCCGTGCCCGTCGCCGCTTTCAGGACCTCGATCGAGACGCCTTCGGCGAGGCCGTAATTGGCCGAGGTCACGGCGGTGTCGGTGCCGCCGCCGAAGCCCTCGACGATAACGTCCAGACTGTTGTCGAGGCGATAGAGATCATCGCCAAACCCGCCTGCCAGGGTGTCGCGTCCCGGCCCTCCGTCGAGGGTGTCGGCCCCGCCGCCGCCCGACAGCAAATCCTGAGACGCACTGCCGGTCAGGCTGTCGGCATGGGCCGAGCCGAGGATCGCCTCGATCGACTGCAGACGGTCGATCCCGTCGCCCACGGTATTCTGTGGCCCGGCCAGGGCGAGGCTGACGGTGACCCCGGCGGCGGCGGCGGCATAGGACGCGGTGTCGAACCCGCCGCCCCCTTCCAAGAGGTCATCCCCGGCTCCACCGGCCAGGGTGTCGTCGCCGGCGCCGCCCTTCAGCGTATCCGCGCCACCAAACCCGGCCAGCAGGTTGGCATCGCCATTGCCGGTCAGCAGATCGGCATAGGCCGAGCCCCAGACCCCCTCGATATCGACCAGCACGTCGATACCGCTGCCGGTCGCCTGCGCGCCGTGCAACGACAGATTGACGGTAACCCCCGTCTCCGTCTGCACCAGGCCCAGATCCGGATCCAGATAGGACGACAGTCCGATATGGCCGCGATAGTCGACGACATCGAAGCCCGCGCCCCCGTCGAGCAGTTCGTCATAGCCCTGGTAGGCTCCGTCAAAACGGCCACTGGAGACAAAGAAGGTATCGCCGCCGACCAGTACATCGTC
>NZ_QAII01000166.1:1343-4241 GCF_003060965.1 Caulobacter sp. HMWF025
CTGTCGCTGCCCCCCTGACCCGCCAATGTGTCATTGCCCTCCAGGCCATAGAGGCGGGCAGACCGCGTCTCCGGCGGTCCGAACGTCTGGACCGCCACCAGGTCGAGCAAGGCATCGGCCCCCGGGGAGCCCACGAGGACCGGTGCATCGTCGTCCAGAATGACACTTTGAGCCGATCCGACGGCCAGGCCGAAACCGGTGCTGGGCTGGCTGAGCGTGATCATCAGGGTCTCGCTGCCCTCGACCAGACCGTCCCGCAGAGTCTTGAAGACCATGACATATTCGGTTTGCCCCGGATCAAAGGTCAGGGTCCCACCCGGAAAGCTGTCACCGGGCCCGATCAGGAGAAAATCGGCGGCCGCAAGGCCCGCGCCGCTCAGCGTGTAGTCAACCGTCGCGGCGGCCGAGACATCACCGCTGCGGGAGACGATGAAGACAAAGTCCGTGCCGCCAAGGGGACCGCCGGCCGGATCCCAGACCGCTTCCGTCGCCTCCGTCTGGCTGGCCGAAATCGAGAAGGTTCCCACCTCAGGAACGCCGCTGCTGCCTGAACCGCTGTCCATGATCGTTCCCTGTCTTTCCGGTCTTGTTTCTACGGCCCGGCCGGCAAGACAACCGGGCCGTCACGGCCGCTCCAGTGGTTCTGCTCGGGGTCAACGGCAATCTGGCGCTGCGGCGCGCCTACAAAACTCTCGCTGCGATGGATTGAGGCTGTCCCGAAGCGTTTAGACAACCCCCATTTGCAGGTGTTGTCGCAAGGATCGGGCCAGATCCTGGCTGGCGTCCGCTCCAACCGTCGGCGATTCAAGACGACAGGCTGTGCATCCAACGCGCTGGACAAGCCCGCGTCACGCCATGATGAAGGCGGGCGAGGCCTTGAGGACCGACCCGGCAATGAAGATCCTGTTCGTCCACCAGAACATGCCCGGCCAGTTCAAGCACCTGGCCCCTCTGATGGCCCGCAGCGGGCACGAGGTGGTGTTCATCACCAAGCGCAAGGGCCTGGAGATCCCTGGCGTGCGCAAGATCGTCTATGCGCCCGTTCGTGCCGCGCGGCCGACCACACACCACTATGTCCGGCTGTTCGAAAACAGCGTCCTGCACGGCCAGCAGGTGGTGCGGATCTGCCAGGACCTCGTCCGCGAGGGCTGGATCCCGGACATCGTCGTGGCCCACCCGGGCTGGGGAGAAAGCCTGTTCATCAAGGACGTGTTCCAGAACACGCCGATCCTGAGCTACTGCGAGTTCTACTATACCGGCCAGGGAGCTGATGTCGGTTTCGACCCCGCAGCCCCGGCCACCATCGACGACCTCTGTCGGGCGCGGGCCCGCAATGCCCATCTGGGCCTGAGCCTCGAAGCCGCCGATCGCGGCTGGAGCCCGACACTCTGGCAGAAATCCCGGCATCCCGTCGCGCAGCAGGCCAAGATCGAGACGATCTTCGACGGCATCGACACCTTCGCCGTACGCCCCGACCCCGCCGCGCAACTGCGGCTGCCCGACGGCCGCATCCTCACGCCCGCCGACGAGGTCATCACCTATGTCGCGCGCAACCTGGAGCCCTACCGTGGCTTCCCGTCCTTCATGCGTGCCCTGCCCGCCATCCTGAAAGCCCGCCCGGGTGCCCAGGTCGTGGTCGTGGGCGGCGACGAGGTCAGCTACGGTGCCCCGCCCACTGAAGGCGGAACCTGGCGCGAGGTCATGCTGCGCGAGGTTGCTGTCGATCCCGGTCGGGTTCACTTCCTGGGCAAGATCCCCCATGACCGTTTCGTCGCGACCCTGCAGATCTCCTCCCTGCACGTCTATCTGACCATGCCCTTCGTGCTGTCCTGGTCGTTCATGGAGGCCCTCGCGGCAGGCTGCGTCGTCCTGGGGTCCCGCACGGCCCCTGTCGAGGAGATGCTGATCGAGGGTCAGAACGGCTTTTTTACGGACTTCTTCGATCCGGCGCGGATCGCCGAAGACGTTGTCATGGCCCTGTCCCATCCCGACCGCGAAACCATCCGGCAAGCGGCCCGACAGACTATTCTCGATCGCTATGACCTGACCCTCTGCCTTCAGAAGCAATTGGCCCTGATCGAGAGTGTCAGCCAGAAACCAGTATTTCTTCCCAAGGGCTGAGAGCCTGCGACAACTTCTGTGAACAGACGGCAGGCTAGCTCAAGACGGGTATTGCGCCGGTTTCGACTGAACTAAAGTCGTTCCCGGTTCGGTGAGCGAGATTGTCGATCCGCTAACAAGCTGTTAACGCTAGAGCGTACCGTCGCACATGAAGTGGCCGCGACCGTGACGCGTGGCGTGGGGTAGATCGACCATTTTTGCTTAGCGGGCCGTGTTGTTGCCCGCCTCCGGCCGCGCGTTTTCTGCGGCGAGGGTCGCTGTCTCCGGTTCCCGATCACGGCGTCCAGGTCGCCCCGGCGGATCAGGAGGACGACCGATGCTCATCGAAGGCGACAACCTCGACAACATCCTCGACGGCACCGCCGGCGCGGATACGATCATCGGTCTGGGAGGCAATGACCGCGTCGAGGCCGGCGAGGGTGCCGACTCCGTCGACGGCGGCGACGGCGGAGATGTGCTGAACGGGGCCGCCGGAGCCGACACCCTGATCGGCGGTCTCGGCGCCGACAATATCGGCGGAGGCGCTGACGGCGACTCCATCGACGCGGGCGACGGGAATGACAGCGTCGGCGGCGGCGACGGGAATGACACGGTGAGCGCAGGGGCCGGCGCCGACGGCGTGTCTGGCGAGAACGGCAACGACAGCCTCACCGGCGGCGACGGCAACGACACCCTCTACGGCAACGCCGGGTCTGACACTCTGGACGGCGGCGGCGACAACGACACCCTCTATGGCAATGCCGAGGGCGACAGCCTCAGCGGCGGTGACGGGGCCGA
>NZ_QAII01000167.1 GCF_003060965.1 Caulobacter sp. HMWF025
GGGCGGGATCAGCGGCGGCCATGGCCGGGGCCAGGGCAGGGGTAAGGGCCGCGCCCCCGATCAGCAGGCCGCGTCGCGTCGTGTCCATGGGTCGCCTCCGTTACAGGCGGCGCAGCCTGGGCGGGGTCGATGACAGGATCAAGACGTCTGGATCGGCAGGGCCGTCGTGAACTTGATCTGCTCCATCGCAAAGCTGGACGACACGTCGGTGAGCGGGGCGGTGGCGATCAGGCGCTTGTAGAAGCGGTCATAGGCGGCGATGTCGCGGACCACGACTTTCAGCAGGTAATCGACCTCGCCGCTCATCCGGTAGAACTCGACCACCTCGGGCAGGGCCCGGGCCCCGGCGGCAAAGGTGTTGAGCCAGGCCTCGTCATGGCGACCGGTCTTGACCGCGACAAAGACGGTCAGGGACAGGTCGAGGGCGTCGCGGTCCAGCAGGGCGACGCGGGCGACGATGACCCCGCTGTCCTGCAGCCGCTTGACCCGCTTCCAGCAGGGCGTCTGGCTGAGACCGACCCGCTCGGCCAGCTCGGCGATGGCCACGGTCGAATCCTCCTGCAGGATCGCCAGAAGCCTGCGGTCGATATGATCGAGATCAATCATCTTCGTTTTTGCCCGTTCCGAGAATGAGATTCTCCTTAATCCGAAATCGGCAGGGCATCCAGTAATGCCATTCCCTGCGGTGGCGTCATGCTGGCAGGCCTCAACAGACGTCGGGGGCCGCCATGCTGAAATCCTTCACCCACCATCCGGACTCGGTCGGCGAGACCTATGGCCAGCACATGGGCGTGGCTTTCGGTTTCGGTATGACCCTGATCGGGGCGGGTCTGGCCTGCCTGGTGCACGGTCTGCTGCCGTTCGCCTTCGAACGCACCGGCAGCGATACGGTGCGCGGCCTGAATGACCGGCTCAGCCGCCGCCGGGCCGTGGCCGAGACGGGCCGGCCTGTCGAGCCCGTGGCGGGATGAACGCCGCCCCCGCCCGCCTGAACCTTGTCCGGCTGAACCTGACCCGGCTGGTTCTCACTCGCCCGGACCTTGGCCGCCTGTTGCCGGGCCTGCTGGCGGGTCTGGCCATCGCGGCCATGGCCCGGCCCCTGGCCCAGGTTCTGCATGCACCGGCTCCTCTGCTGGCCGTGGTGCTGGGCATGGCGGTCGGGGCCCTCGGGCTCGGGACCCGGCTGGCGGCCGGCCTCGATGTCTGGGCCAAGCCGGGCCTTAGGCTGGGCGTGGCGATGATGGGCGCGCAGATCACCTGGAGCGAGTTTGCCCTGCTGGGCGGTCCGGCCATCCTGGCCAGCGGCGCGGTGGTGCTCGGCGGCCTGGCCATGGGCGCAGCGGTCGGCATGGCCGTGGGCCTGCCCCTGGCCGAAGCCCTGATCGCAGCCGCCGCCTGTTCGATCTGCGGCGCCTCGGCGGCCCTGGCCGCCTCCCAGGCCGCCCCGGCCAGCCCCGCCAACCAGCGGACCACGGCCCTGGTGATCATCGGCGTCAACCTGCTCTCGACCGTGGCCATGCTGGCCTATCCGCCCCTGGCCCATGCCGTGGGCCTGACCGCCCATCAGGCCGGCGTGTTCTTCGGCCTCTCGATCCATGATGTCGCCCAGGTGGCCGGGGCCGGGGCTTCGGTCTCGCCCGAGGCGGCCGGGGCGGCGGCGCTGGCCAAGCTCTCGCGGATCGTCTGGCTGGGCCCGGCGGTGGTGCTGATCGGCGTGTTGCTGACCCGCTCCCAGGACGGTGGAGCCCGCACCGGTCTGAAGGCCCCGCCGCTGTTCGTCATGGGCTTTGCCGCCCTCGCCGCCCTGCGCGGTTTCGGCCTCCTGCCGCCGCCCCTCGTCGCGACCCTGGCCACGGCCTCCAGCTTCCTGCTGCTGGCCGGCGTCGGGGCGATCTCGGCCAAGCTGGGCCCGGCAGCCCTGATGCAGGTCAAGCCGCGACTGGCGGCAGCGCTGGCCCTGACGACCCTGGCGGTGGCGGCCCTGGCCTATAGCCTGACGCGGCTGTTCTTCTAGGGCGAGGCGGCGGCTGATCCGTTCGCCGCGGACCCGGTCGGAGGCCAAATCTCGCCCCGAAGCGACCCGCGAGCCGGTCTTTCCTGCCCAACCGTCACGCGAGCCCCCTTGGCGAGACCGCTGTCCCGGCCCATGGTCGCCCTCAAGAGTCGGAGGGAATGACCTTGAGTTTCTGGACGCGACGCAAGTCCATCGACGCCATTGCGGCGGGCCATGACGGCCATCAGCTGAAGAAGACCCTGAGCTGGCCGCATCTGGTGGCCCTGGGCGTAGGGGCCATCGTCGGCACCGGCATCTATACCTTGACCGGAATCGGGGCGGGCCTGGCCGGGCCGGGCGTGATCCTGTCCTTCGTCATCGCCGGCCTGATCTGCATCTGCGCCGCCCTCTGCTATGCCGAGCTCTCGACCCTGATCCCCGCCTCGGGCAGCGCCTATACCTACAGCTACGTGGCCATGGGCGAGCCCGTCGCCTGGTTCGTGGGCTGGAGCCTGATCCTCGAATACACCCTGGTCTGCGCGGCCGTCGCCGTCGGCTGGTCGGCCCATGCCGCCGGCCTGTTCCGCATGGCCGGGGTCCCCGAAGCCCTGCTGGCCGGTCCTCACATGGGCGGCCTGGTCAATCTTCCCGCCGTCTTCATTTCGTTTGCGGTCGCCGGGCTTCTGGCCCTCGGCACCCGCGAGAGCGCCACGGTCAACATGGTGCTGGTCTTCGTGAAGATCATCGCCCTGGCCGTTTTCGTGGTGCTGTGCCTCCCGGCCTTTGACGCCAGCCACTTCACCCCCTTCATGCCGCAGGGCTTTGCAACGGTGAACGCTGACGGGGTCAAGGTTGGAGTCATGGCGGCCGCCAGCCTGATCTTCTTTGCCTTCTACGGCTTCGATGCAGTGTCGACGGCGGCGGAGGAAACCAAGAACCCCAAGCGCGACCTGACCATCGGCATCGTCGGCTCGATGGCGATATGCACGGCGATTTACATGGTCGTGGCCGCCGTCTCGATCGGGGCTTCGCGCACCGAGATCTTCTCCAAGAGCGAAGCGCCGCTGGTCTTCATCCTGGAGTCGCTGAACCATCCCCGGACCGCCCAACTGGTGGCCCTGGCCGCCGTCATCGCCCTGCCGACCGTGATCCTGGCCTTCATGTACGGCCAGAGCCGGATCTTCTTCGTGATGGCCCGCGATGGCCTGCTGCCCAAGACGCTGGCCCGGGTGAACCCCAAGACCGGCACGCCGGTGCTGCTGACGATCCTGACCGGGGCCCTGTCGGCGGTGCTCTCGGGCTGGCTGTCGCTGAAGGACATCGCCGAACTGGCCAATGCCGGCACCCTGGCGGCCTTTATTGCCGTGGGCCTGTCGGTGATCATCCTGCGGATCAAGGATCCGGGCCGGCCGCGCGTCTTCTCAACGCCGCTGTGGCCGCTTGTGGCTTCGGGCGAGATCTTCGGCTGCCTCTATCTCTTCTACAATTTGCCGACCAAGACCCAGGTCTATTTCCTCTACGCCCATCTGATCGGCGTGGCGGTCTATGTCCTGTTCGGCCTGCGCAACAGCGCGCTAGGGCGTGCGACCAAGGCGGTGTGAAGACCAGGGAGCACGGTTTCCTCGTGCAGTAGGCGGATGCTCATGGCCAGGTTTCGCAAGTCTCTGACGCAGGCCGGACCGGTCCTGCTGATGGCCGTGAGCCTGTTGCTGACCGGTTGCGGCGGTGGGGGAGGTGGCGGTGGCGGGCCATCGACCGGTGTGACAACGCCGGTGCCGCCTGCACCACCCCCTCCGC
>NZ_QAII01000034.1 GCF_003060965.1 Caulobacter sp. HMWF025
CACCCCTGCCCCTCCCCCATCAAGGGGGAGGGAAAATGCGCGTTAAGCGGCGACCAGCTCGGCCGAGACGGTAGCGAAGGCCCAGTCCAGCCAGGGGGTCAGGGCTTCGAGATCCGAGGTCTCGACCGTGGCCCCGCACCAGATACGCAGGCCGGCCGGGGCGTCGCGATAGCCGCCGATGTCGAGGGCCGCGCCCTCCTTCTCGAGCAGGCTGGCCAGCTTCTTGGCGAAGTCGGCCTGGGCGTCTTCCGGCAGGGCGGCGATCACGGGATCGACGACCTTGAGGCACACCGAGGTGTTGGAGCGGATATCCGGCGTGGCGGCCAGGAAGTCGACCCAGGGGGTCTTGGCCACCCAGTCAGCGATCACGGCCAGGTTCTGGTCGGCGCGCGACTGCATGCCTTCCAGACCGCCGATGGACGCGGCCCATTTCAGGGCGTCGAGCGCATCTTCGACACACAGCATCGACGGCGTGTTGATGGTCGCGCCCTCGAAGATATCCAGCGAAACCTTGCCGCCCTTGGTCATGCGGAACAACTTCGGCATCGGCCAGGCGGGGGTGTAGCTCTCGAGACGGGCCACGGCGCGCGGCGACAGGATCAGCACGCCGTGCGCGCCTTCGCCGCCCAGGGCCTTCTGCCAGGAGAAGGTCACGACATCCAGCTTGGTCCAGTCCAGGTCCTGGGCGAAGGCGGCGCTGGTGGCGTCGCAGATGACGATGCCTTCGCGGTCGGCGCTGATGAAGTCGGCGTTCGGGACGCGGACGCCCGAGGTGGTGCCGTTCCAGGTGAAGACCAGATCCTTGGCCGGATCGACCTTGGTGGTGTCGGGCAGCTGGCCATAGGGAGCGTCGAGCACCTCGACGTTCGGCAGCTTCAGCTGCTTGGTCACGTCGGTGACCCAGTCCTTGCCGAACGACTCGAAGGCCATCAGCTGCACGGGCTTGGCGCCCAGCATCGACCACATCGCCATTTCGACGGCACCGGTGTCCGAGCCGGCGACGATGCCGATCAGGAAGTCGGCGGGCACTTCCAGCACTTCGCGCGTCTGGTCGATGGCGGCCTTCAGGCGGCCCTTGCCCAGCTTGCTGCGGTGCGAGCGACCCAGCACCGCATTGCGGAGATTTTCGGGGGTCCAGCCGGGCCTTTTGGCGCACGGGCCGGAAGAGAACTCGGGACGAGCCGGGCGTTGCGCCGGCTTGGCGAGGGTGGTCATAGCGATGTCTCCCATCCTTACAGATGGACAGCGCCCCGTTGGGGGGGCGTGGCCCGCCGGCGAGAAACTCTGTTTCAAACCGAAAAGCAAGGACGGATTTTGTCGCGCCTGCAGGCCAACCCCGCACGCAGCGCAATTATTTTCCGGAGGCGGCCCTGTTGCGGGCCGACATTAGGGCCCCGACGAGAATGCAGGCCAGAACGCCCAGGGTGTCGATATTGTTGATCGTGGAGTACAGCCGGTCGTGCGCGCGGTCAGCGACCAGGTAATAGGCATGCAGGCTGAACTGCACCGCCTGCAGGATCATCGCCCCGCCCAGCCAGACACTGGTGTAGCGCAGGGCCAGAAACAGAAAACCCATGGCCAGCAAGGCCTCGTCGACCAGCAGCAGAAGGGGTTTCCACTCTTCACTGGCAAAACGGTGGATCGCCATGGCCACGAGCGCGGCGACCAGGACAAAGACAATCCCGAGCCGTTCGGGTCGGCCGCCCTTGATCCACGCCAGGGCGCAGATTGCGAGAACAAGACCCCAGGCCAGAATCGGGATGATCGACGAATACATGCAAAAGGCCTCTAACCGAGATTAGAGGCCTCAAGCGTTAAACTATTGCAATGATCGTCAGATCGCTTCGCGAACCGAGCGGACTTCAGCAAGACCACGGGTGGTTTCGGGCGGCTTGTCTTCAATACCGACCATCTTGGTGCGAACACCGATGCGCAGCTTCACGTCGTTAAGCTCGCCGTGCATGTCGACCATGGCCGAACGGGCTTCGCTGAGGGCGGCCAGGGCCTCGACCAGCTTGGCGCTGGCGCGGTCGCCGACCACGGCCGAAAGGCCGATATCCTTGCGGGCCTTCAGCATGTCGGCCATCAGCTCGGCCGCTTCCACCATCGCCGCGTCGATAGCGTTCTCCGTTGCGAACAATTTGGTCGCAACCCGCTGTGCTACAAAAACCTTTTCCACGCCCATCTCCACTCTGAGGAACTCGAGAAGAAGGTAAACAAAGTCTTAACGTAGTCGCAATGGTTAATGCGTCTTAGCGTTGTTTTGTCGCGCTTATGGGTTGCGTGGAAGCGAAGCGTTAGGAAGATGCTGGCACCGTGACGGCTGGTTTCCCCCGGACGGCCCATGCCTGACCCGCTCCGCAGCTCTGAAACGCCAACGCACGCACCACTCCAGGCGCGAATCGCGGGCGTTGCGCTTGTCACAACGGTCGTTGCCCTGGTCATGGCCTGCGCCTGCTTCATGCTGCAGCAATGGAGCGTGGCCAGGCAGGAGGCTCGGGCCAACAATCTGATTCTGACCCAGATGGTGGCGGCCGGCGCGGCTGCGCCCCTCTCAGCCGGCGATCTGAACGGGGTCCGCACCGCCCTAGACGCCGTCGACCAGGCCCCGCATGTCGTCGAGGCCCGTATTGTAGGACCTGACGGCCGGCTCGTGGCCCGGGTCGGCAAGACCCCTGCGGCCGACGATCCCGTCCAGTCCCTGCAGCGGCCCGTGATCCTGGACGGCAGAACCCTCGGCACCCTGGTGCTGACCGCCCATGAGCCGCGGCTGAGCCAGATCCTGGCCCGCAATCTGGCCCTGACGGGGGCCCTGTTCTTCGGGTCGGCCGGCCTGGCGATCCTGCTGGCCAATGGCCTGGCCCGGCGCATGACCCGGCCGATGCAGCGCCTGACCGAGGCCATGCAGGCCGTCGCCGCCGACGGCCGCTTCCGCCCCGTCGCCCAGACCAGTGAAGACGACGTCTTCCACAGCCTGACCGACAGCTTCAACCAGCTGGTGGTCCGGCTCGAGCACAATGACCAGGACCTGCGCGGCGCGATGGCCGAACTGGTCAAGGCCCGCGACGATGCCAATGCCGCCAATGTCCTGAAGTCCCACTTCCTGGCCAATATGAGCCACGAGATCCGCACGCCGCTGAACGGCGTCCTGGCCATGGCCGAGGTCATGGCCCTGGACGAGCTGAAGCCCGTGCAGCGCGACCGGCTGGCGGTGATCCGCGACTCGGGCGGCCTGCTTCTGGCCGTTCTGAACGACGTGCTCGACCTCTCGAAGATCGAGGCCGGACGCCTCGATCTCGCGCCCGAGGACTTTGATCTCGCCACCCTGGCCAACAGCCTGCGCGAGACCTTCATGGCCCAGGCCCGCAAGCAGGGGCTGGCCTTCGATGTCGCGGTTGCGCCGGAGGCCCAGGGCGTCTGGTGCGGCGACGTGGACCGCCTGCGCCAGATCCTCGGCAACCTGGTGTCCAACGCGCTCAAGTTCACGCCGGCCGGCGCGATCGGGGTGCGCTTTGCCTCGGCCGAGGACGGCTCGGGCCTGCGCATCGACGTGGCCGATACCGGCATCGGCATTGCCCCGGACATCCAGGCCCGCCTGTTTGACAAGTTCGTCCAGGCCGACAGTTCGACCACCCGCCGCTTCGGGGGCTCGGGTCTGGGTCTGGCGATCTGCCGCGAACTGGCGGCCATGATGGGCGGCAGCGTCTCTGTACAAAGCAGTGAGGGCCAGGGCTCGACCTTTACTGTGGTGGTGGGACTGGCCCGGGGCCAGGCGCGGGCGACCGTCGCCGAGCCGCAGACCCCGCCAAAAGCCGATGACGCGGAGCCGCGCCTGAAGGTCCTGGCCGCTGACGACAACCGCACCAACCAGCGGGTCATCGAGGCTGTCATGGCTCCGCTGGGCGCGCAGGTCGACCTCGTGGCCGATGGGGCAGCCTGCGTCGAGGCCTGGACCCACGGCACCCACGATGTGATCCTGATGGACATCCACATGCCCGTCATGGACGGGGTGGAAGCCGCCCGGGCCATTCGCGCCCTCGAACGCGCCCAGGGGCGGCGCCGGACCCCGATCATCGCCGTGACCGCCAATGCGCTCGCCCATCAGGTCGAGGGCTACCTGGCTGCGGGGATGGACGGCCATGTCGCCAAGCCCATTGAGATCACCAAGCTCTACGCCGCCATTGAGGCCGCGGTGGCCGCGGCCCGTCTCGCCGACGCGGCCTGAACCCGCCACTCGGCCCGGATCGCGAACCTGAACGCCAGACAACGAGCGGCTCAGAACCGCTTCAGGCTCGACATGTTTCCTTAGGTCCAACGTCGCTCAACAGGGCGGCGCAACGTTCATGAGGAACCGAACCGATGAAAAAGATCATCCTGTCGATCACCGCGGTCACGGCCATGGCCGCCGCCGCCCTGCCCGCCGTCGCCTCGGCCCAGTCGATCGGCCAGCGCCAGGATCGTCTGGAATGGCGGATCGAGCAGGGTCAGCGCAACGGGGCCCTGACCCGTCACGAAGCCCGTCACCTGAAGCGCGAACTGCGGGAAACCCTGCGCCTTGAGGACCACTACCGCCGCGACGGCCTCAGCCGCTGGGAACGGGCCGACCTCGACCGGCGGTTTGACCGGATCAGCGCCCAGATCCGCTACGAGCGCCACGATCGTGACCGCGACTATGGCTATGGCTACGGCCGCGACTACGACCGCCCGCATCGCTGGTAGGCCCTGAGGGTCAGGCCGGCATCAGCCGGAGCCGGGCCTCGATCACCGTTACACCGCGGCCGCGCAACAGAACGCGCGTGCCGCGGTTTTCGCAGTCCAGGTCACCGCCCCGGCCGGGATAGGCCTGGTGGAAACTCAGGGTCTGCCGCCCCAGCTTTTCAGCGTAGAGCGGCGACAGAATGCA
This sequence comes from Caulobacter sp. HMWF025, assembly GCF_003060965.1. Taxonomy (GTDB): domain Bacteria; phylum Pseudomonadota; class Alphaproteobacteria; order Caulobacterales; family Caulobacteraceae; genus Caulobacter. Next base: position 4,904 of record NZ_QAII01000034.1, read on the forward strand.
GTGGGCCGAGCCGGTCGTCGGGTCTTCGGGAATGCCAAAACCCGGGGCAAAGAAGCGGCTGACCACGGCATAGGGCCGGTCAGGATCGGCCAGGGCGACAACCACCGTCTGGCCCGGTCCGCCGGTCGCCTCGCCGGCAATGGTTTTGAGGGCCATCAGGTCAGGGGTCAGGGCCCGGACGGCCGCCTCGCTTTCCAGCACCGCAACAAGATAGGCCCCGGCCCACATCTCGACGGGCGTCGCGCCCAGGGCCTCGGCAAGGCCCTCGGGGACGGCGGTGCGGCGTGGCGGGTCGGACGGGAAGTCCATCTCGAGGCGCTCGCCGTCGCGGCGCACGGTCAGGTCGCCCGACAGGGTCTCGAAGGTCAGCAGCGGGGCATCGATGCCCAGTTCCTCGAACAGGGCGTGGGCCGCCGCCAGGGTCGCATGGCCGCACAACGGAGCCTCGAGGGTGGGCGTGAACCAGCGCAGGCCGAAGCGGGCCGGATCGGCCGTCTTGAGCAGGAAGGCCGTTTCGGCCTGGTTGTTCTCGGCCGCCAGGGCCTGCATCCACGCGTCTGAAGGCCACTGGTCGAACGGCTCGACCACGCAGGCGGGATTGCCCCGGAACGGGCCGGCGGCGAAGGCGTCGATCGTCCACTGGCGCATGGCGCAGGCTCCTCAGGCGGATGACGCCTGACGAGATAGAGCCGGTTGATCCATGGATCAAAACTTACATTGTCACAGTGATAATCTAGGCCCCGGCCTCGCCCTCCACCGTGATCTCCGGCCAGCGGGCCTTGGCCGAGGCCGTGGTGCGCGCCCAGCCACCCGCGCCCTTCAGCCGAAGGGGATTGGGCCGCAGGTGCATGGCGAAAAGATCCTCCAGCCCGAACGGCGCAAAGACGCTGAGGCTGTCGTCAGCCTCCATCCGCACACCGACGCAGAAGGCCGTGGCCACAAAGCGCTTCAGGGCCGCCGCGCTGGTTTCCAGCGGCGGATAGGGCTCATCGGCCCCGAACTTCTGCTCGAACCACAGATGCACCCGGGCCTGGTTGCGGACCTCGACCAGGTCGCACAACGGCGGCGCGAAGGCGGCCGCCACGCGCTGGATCACCACATCCTCGGCCTCATAGGAGGTGTCGGAATCGTCGTGATAGGCGAGGTCATAGTCCTTGATGCCGTAGTCGGGCGCGCGACCGGTCAGATGGTTCCAGACCGGTTGATAGACCGCGCCGGAAAACACCATGGCATCGGGCAAGGCGAGATCCCGGGCGACCCGCAGCACATGCATCGTGGTCGGGACGCCGTGGACGATCTCGATCAGACGGGTTTCGAGTGAGCTCGTCATTTCCGCAGCGTCCAGCCGTGATCCAGCGGCCCATGCCCCGCCCCGAAGCCCGGAGCCCGCAGCATGGCCTCATGCACATAGTTCCAGGCGCGGGCGACGGCCTGCTCCAGCGGCAGGCCCTGGGCGAGGCCGGCGGCGCAGGCGCTGGCCAGGGTGCAGCCGGTGCCGTGGGTGTGGCGGGTATCGATCCGCTCACCCTCAAAGCTGGTTTCGCCGGACGGGGTCATCAGCACATCGACCATCCGGTCGCCTTCAATATGGCCGCCCTTCATCAGCACGGCCCGCGCGCCCATGGCCAGCAGGGCCTCGCCGGCCCGGCGCAGATCATCGGTGGTCTCAACAGTCAGGCCGGTCAGGGCGGCGGCCTCGGGGGCGTTCGGGGTGAGAAGCGCCGCGCGCGGGATCATCAAGCTTTTGACCGCCCCGATGGCCGCCTCGGCCAGCAGGCTGGTGCCGCCCTTGGCGACCATCACCGGATCGATCACGGCCGGAACGCCCGCCGCATGATCGAGCGCCGCCGCCACGGTCTCGACCACGGCCACATCACCCAGCATCCCGGTCTTGATGGCATCGGCACCGATGTCATCCAGCACCGCCCGGGCCTGGGCGGCGATGATCTCCAGTGGGATCGGATGCACGCCGGTGACGCCCAGCGTGTTCTGCACGGTCACCGCCGTGATCGCCGTGGCCGCATAGCCGCCGAGCGCGGTGATGGTCTTGATGTCGGCCTGGATGCCTGCGCCGCCGCCGGAATCCGATCCGGCGATGACGAGGACGCGGCCCTGAAAGGCTTGGGTCATGGCAAGGGTCTTAAGGGGGAATCGGTCGCCACGGGAGGCCCCGCGCACCCAACCTTGCTTTCCGCAGGCCGCGCGACTAATTTCCGCGCCCAATTCCCCGATCTTTCTTACCGCCGTACGCACTTCCCCCGCCGTCGCCCCCTTCCTCCCCCGGAAAGGCCAGCGCCGCTGCGCAGGGGGACCTATGAGGATAATCCGCCTTGGCCACCCCTTCTGCTCTTCTCAATGTGATGATCGACGCTGCCCGCAAGGCGGCCCGGGGCCTGGCCCGCGATTTCGGCGAAGTCACCGAGCTGCAGGTGTCCAAGAAGGGCGCGGCCGATTTCGTCAGCAACGCCGACCTCAAGGCCGAGCAGACCCTGTTCGAGATTCTCGAAAAGGCCCGTCCCGGCTACGGCTTCCTCGGTGAGGAACGCGGCATGATCGAGGGCACCGACAAGACCCACACCTGGATCGTCGACCCGCTGGACGGCACCACCAACTTCCTGCACGCCATCCCGCACTTTGCGGTCAATATCGCCCTGCAGCGCGAGGGCGAAGTGGTCGCGGCCGTGACCTACAACCCCATCACACACGACCTGTTCTGGGCCGAAAAGGGCAAGGGTGCCTTCCTCGGGGCCGAGAAGCGCCTGCGCGTCGCGGCCCGCCGCCATCTGGACGAGTCGGTCCTGGCCACCGGCGTGCCGTTCCTGGGCAAGCCCGGCCACGCCCAGTTCCTGAAGGAACTGCACCAGGTGAGCCAGAAGGTCGCCGGCGTGCGCCGCTTCGGCTCGGCCGCCCTCGACCTGGCCTGGGTCGCCGCCGGGCGTTTCGACGCCTACTGGGAACGCAACCTCAACAGCTGGGACGTCGCGGCCGGCGTCCTGATCGTCACCGAGGCCGGTGGCAAGGTCACCACGATCGAGGAAGACGGCGACCCGACCCAGGGCGCATCGATCCTGGCCGCCAACCAGGAACTGCACCCGCAGATCCTGGAGCGCCTGCGGGCGGCCTAAGGCCCCGTCGCCGGTTCGTCCTTCCTGTGAGGGCGCGCTCCGCTGGGGCGGCGCGTCCTGCCCGCCTTTCGAGTGAAGCGCCGTCATGTCGCACAACACCTTCGGTCACCTGTTCCGTGTCACCACCTGGGGCGAAAGCCACGGGCCGGCCCTGGGTTGCGTGGTTGACGGCTGCCCTCCGGGCATCGCCCTGACGGCCGAGATGATCCAGGCCTTCCTCGACAAGCGCCGGCCGGGCCAGGGCAAGTTCGTTACCCAGCGTCAGGAGCCGGACGCGGTGCGGATCCTGTCGGGCGTTTTCGAGGACGCCCGCAGCGACGGCCAGCGCACCACCGGCACGCCGATCAGCCTGATGATCGAGAACACCGACCAGCGCTCCAAGGACTATGGCGAGATCGCCCAGGCCTTCCGGCCCGGCCATGCCGACTATCCCTATTTCGCCAAGTACGGCGTGCGCGACTATCGCGGCGGCGGGCGCAGCTCGGCCCGCGAGACCGCCGCGCGGGTCGCCGCCGGTGCCATTGCACGGCTGGTCATCCCCGGCGTCACGGTCCGTGCGGCCCTGGTGCAGATCGGTCCGCATGCCATCGACCGGGCCAACTGGGACTGGGACCAGTGCGGCCAGAACCCCTACTGGTCGCCGGATGCCGCAATCATCCCGGTCTGGGAAGAGCATCTGGAAAAGATCCGCAAGGCCGGCTCCTCGACCGGCGCCATTGTCGAGGTGGAAGCCACCGGCGTGCCCGCCGGCTGGGGCGCGCCGCTCTATGGCAAGCTGGACGCCGAGCTCGCCGCCGCCCTGATGTCGATCAACGCCGCCAAGGGCGTCGAGATCGGCGAAGGCTTTGCCAGCGCCGCCCTGACTGGCGAGGACAATGCCGACCAGATGCGGATGGGCAATGACGGACCGGTCTTCCTGAGCAATCACGCCGGCGGCGTGCTCGGGGGGCTGTCCACCGGCCAGCCGGTTGTGGCCCGCGTCGCGTTCAAGCCGACCTCGTCGATCCTGATCCCGCGCGAGACGGTCAATGAGGCCGGCGAAGAGGTCGAGCTGCGCACCAAGGGCCGTCATGACCCCTGTGTCGGCATTCGCGGCGTGCCGGTGGTCGAGGCCATGACCGCCTGCGTGCTGGCCGACGCCTTCCTGCGCCACCGGGCCCAGACGGGCGGTGGGGCCCATGTCCCCGGGCGCTCCGACCAGGGCTGAACCGCTGCAGGCCAAGGGGGGCCGCAGCCTGCCAGTCGTCTGACAGAGCCCCCGGATCGTCGCGTTGACCCGTGGTGTCATACGACTGTACAATTACGGACTGCCTCCGGATCCGGGCCGATCATGGGGCAGCGCACTGATTGAACAAAAACAAGAGACCGCGTGCGCTTCGACCTCCTCAACATCCTGCTCGTCGACGACAATCAGCACATGCGCATGCTGCTGACCGAGATGCTGCGCGCCATTGGCGTGCGCAACATCCACGAAGCGGTGAATGGCGAAGTGGCGCTGCAGATGCTGCGGCAGGTCCCGATCGATATCGTCATTTCCGACCTCAAGATGGGCACCCTGGGCGGGATCGACTTCGTCAACCTGCTGCGCCGCTCGTCCAGCAGCCCCAATCCGTTCGTGCCGGTGCTGATGGTGACGGGCCACTCGACCATCAAGCGGGTGCAGGCGGCCCGCGATGCCGGGGTCAACGAGTTCCTGACCAAACCGGTCACCGGCCGCAGCCTGGTGCACCGCCTGACCCTGCTGATCGAGGAACCGCGCCAGTTCATCCGCACAGCCGGCTATTTCGGTCCCGACCGTCGGCGCCGAACCGTCGCCAACTATAACGGCCCCTGGCGGCGGCGCGATGACGCGCTGGACATCGACTTCGCCTGAACACGGCCTCTTAACGCCTGTTAGCCATCATGCCGCCCTGCCCGTCCGACAGGAGTGTGCCATGTCTCGCAGGATCACCGTTATTGCCGTCGCCCTCGCCGCCCTAGCCCTGCAGGGCTGCGCCGTGGCCATCGGCACGGTGGCCGGCACCGCCATAGGCGTCACCGGCATGGCCGTCGGCGGCGCGGCCAAGGTCGGCGGCAAGGTGGTGGTCGCCACCGGCAAGGCCATCATCCCCGGCGAAAGCAAGAAAGACCGCGAGCGCCGCGAGTATGACGAATGGAAGCGGTCGCGGTAGGGCGGCCCTAAACCAACCCCACCGCCGCGCCCTCACTCACCCGACCGTCCTCAGTGACGTTCACATAGATCCCGCAGAACATGTGGCCGTAGTGCTCGAACAGGGCCTTGACCACGTCGATGTCGCGCTCGGCGGTCACCGGGTCGACATGGGTAGCCGCGCAGCGAACGATGGGCTTGAGGACCTCGGCCTGCGCCTCGCCCAGGGCCATCGACCGCCCGGTCCAGTCGTTCTCGATCCAGGCCGGCCAGCCCTCGACATAAAGGTTGGCGCGAAAGCGTAGCGGATCGACGGGGCGGCCCAGCCGGGCCTCCAGGTCGCGCACGCTGGCCAGGTTGACGATCGAGACATAGCCCGACCTGCTGTCCATGAAGCGATGCCCGCCGGGGCCTTCGAGGACACGCAGCTCGCCCCGCGCCTCTTCGCCCAGAAAGGCCGCCAGCCAGGCCTCGAGCCCGGCCCGACCCTCTGCGGATCGCAGGTCACCGGCAAAGGGCTCAAAGCCGTCCGCCGTCGCGGTCAGGACGCCGCTGGTCTCGTCATAGGCCGTGCGGATCGCCGCCACCCGGGCCAGCCGGGCCAGGACCGTAAAACGCATCTTCGAAATGTGGACCGGGGCATCAGGGTCGAAACCGCTGGGGCCGTCCTCCACCGCATACAGCCGGTCGCAGGGGAAACAGGCCCCGGCCACGAGCTCGGCATGGGCGAGCCGCTCGGGCGTGAAACCCTTGACGGGGTGGCGATACAGGGCGGTGATCCGGGCTTGCATGCCTTCAGGGTCAGGCAGGAACGGCACGGATGCAAGGGCACGGTTGCAGGACGGCACGCGCCGTGGCTAGGTCCGGCTCCCGATGTTCCGGAGCTTCCCATGCTGCTCGTTGTCGCCAAGGACAAGGACCTTCCCGCCGTCGCCGACCTGGTGAACCTGGCCTATCGCGGTGACGAGGCGGCCAAGGGCTGGACCACCGAGGCGGCCTTCATGGGTGGCAAGCGGACAGACCCTGACCAGCTGCGCGCCGACCTGGCCGACAAGCCCGGCTCGGTCATCCTGACCTTGCGCGACAATGAATATGACCGGCCGTTCGCCTGCGTCTGGCTGGAGCCCCAGGCCGACGACGTCTGGATGCTGGGCATGCTGGCCGTCGATCCGAACCGCCAGGACGGCGGCGTCGGCCGGGCCCTGATCGAGACCTCCGAGGCCTATGTCCGGGCCCGCAGCGGCCGGACCCTGAAGCTGACCGTCATCGATATCCGTGAAACCCTGATCGCCTGGTACGAGCGCCGGGGCTACCGGAGGGCCGGGCTCGAGCCCTTCCCCTACAATGACCGGCGCATCGGCGACACGAGCGGCGAGTTGCAGTTCGTGGTGATGACCAAGGCCCTCTAGGGCCAGGCCTCAGACCCGGACATCCAGAACGCCGCGCAGCAGCGGACGCGGGGCGGGCCGCTGTTCAATACGGTCCGGCGCGGTCACCCGCTGGGCCGTCGGCAGGCTGGCGTGGGCCGCCGTCTGAACCAGGGTCTGCTGGGCCAGCCGCAGGGGGACCCAGGCGGTGGCCGGACTCTGCCCCCCGATCCTCATCGTCGGCTGCCGGCAGCGATGAGGTCAAACTGGATCGGGCTGAGGGCCAGCAGGCTGCAAATCCGCAGCAGCACATCGCGCTCCTCGGCATCCAGACCACCGTCCGCGACGGCCACGGCGCAGGCCGAATTGACCACGAGCCGACCGGCCGCCTCGCGACCGCGCAGTCGCCGGATCGCCGACTCCGCCTCAAACCGGCCGCTGTCAGGGTCCTGCTCGAACCGCCGGTCGAGGGCCTCAAAGGCCTCCAGCGCGTCATCGATCCCGAAAACAGCCAGGACCGGCAGGCCGCGCATGCGCTCCAGCATCCGGCCACGCTCCTCGACCGTCACCCAGCCGTCGGCATGGGAGACCAGAACGCAGGCAGCCACCAGGGCGTCCAGCTGGTCCAGCTGGGCCGGGGTCCAGACGTCGGTAATGCGCGCACGCTGGGCGTGGATGGGGCTCAAAGACATCAGTTTGCTCTCCTCTGTTGGGAGGGCGCACCCGATGCCGGGCTTGACGGGTTCTGAGGGGGGAACGACCCACTGGACCCGACATCGAGCGCACCCGATGCGGTCCGACATCACGATCGAGCTGTTCAGCGTCGATTTTCGTCAGAGGGGCCCGGCCCGCTCGATACAGATCGGGCAGAAGCCCCAAAGATGCAAGGCCCAGGGAGATTAATCTTGCGCATGACCAAGATGATTTTTTGCAATGACGAGGGTTCAGGCCTGACCTGTGCCCCTTGGCAGGGGCTCGAGACGCTGGCGGTCCAGGGCCGAGAGGATGTAGTCGGCCAGCCGTTCGGCGGCGGGCGGAGCCGCGCCCCGGGCTTTGATCAGCGCGATCTCTGCATCCTCCAGCCGCGGCAGGCCCTCGGTCAGGATGGTCAGGTCATCCGGAGCCATCTCGCGCGGCAGGACACTCAGGCCGAGGCCACCGCGCAGGGCGGCCAGCTGTCCGGCCAGGGACGGGCTGGTATAGGTCGCGCGCCAGGACCGGCCGTCCCCCTCCAGGGCGGCGATGGCCCGCCTGCGATAGACGCAGGGTGAAGGGGCGGCGATCAGGGGCACAGGCCCCTCGCGCTGCGGCAGGTCGCGGTCCAGCCCGACCCAGACCAGCGGTTCGCGCCAGACCCGGACGCCCAGATCGGGACCGAGCGGCTCGCGCTTGACCAGGGCCATGTCGAGAGCGCCCTCGCGCAGGCGATCCAGCAGATTGAGGGTCAGGTCGCAGGTGACAGTGAGCGCCACCTTGGGATGGCTGCGGGCAAACGCCCCGAGCACGGTCGGCAGGTGCAGGGTGGCAAAGTCTTCCGGTGCGCCGAGCCGCACCTCGCCCTCGACGTCATCAGCCGCGAGGCCGGCGAGAATCTCGTCATTAAGGCGCAGGAGACGGCGGGCCTGGGGCAGAAAAGCCTCGCCCTGCTCGGTCAGGACGACATGACGTGGGTCCCGCGACAGCAGCGACTGGCCCAGTTGCTCCTCCAGGCGGCGGACCTGCAGGCTGATGGCCGACTGCGAACGGCCGAGCCGCCCACCGGCCCGAGTGAAGCTGCGTTGTTCGCTTACCACCAGAAAGGTGCGAACCAGATCGAGGTCCAGATTGGTCAGGCGCGGCATCGGCGGCTCCATGATGATGATTTCCGATTACAGAGATAATCAAAATCAACAATGGAAATCGGGCGACATCCCCTAGATCGACCGCGCGCCTTTGGGGCGCACGAGGGGGACGACGTTTTTGGACATCATCAGTCAGACTCTTGCCGCAGCGTGCGGCAATCTCCTGCAGCCGGCGGTGCTGTTCTTTGCCCTGGGCCTTATCGCGGCGATGGCCCGATCGGATCTGGCCCTGCCCCGCGACATTGCCAAGACCCTGTCGCTGATCCTGATGCTCTGCATCGGCTTCAAGGGTGGGGTCGAAGCCCGGGCCCATGGCCTGGATACGACCTTCCTGACCGCGGCGGGGCTGGGCCTGGCCCTCAGCGCCCTGATGCCCCTGCCCGCCTATCTGCTGCTGCGCCGCGCCGGGCTGCCGGCTCTGACCGCTGCCGCCACGGCCGCACACTATGGCTCGGTTTCCGTCGTGACCTTCGCAGCCGCACAGAGCTATCTGGCCTCGGTCGGACAGGCCCCCGGCGGCTATATGTCGGCCGTGCTTGCGCTGATGGAAACGCCCGCCCTGCTGACGGCTATCGCCATTGCCGCCTTCGCCGACCGGGGATCCAGTGACCGTGCCCCCGCCGGCAAGCTGGCCCACGAGGTTCTGCTCAATGCCGCCAGCGTCATCCTGATCGGCAGCTTCCTGATCGGCCTTGCCACCGGACCGTCGGGCGGTGCGAAACTGGCGACCTTCACCGGCCCGGTGTTCCAGGGCCTGCTCTGCCTGTTCCTGCTGGACCTGGGCGTCAAGGCCGGACGCCAGTTGATCGAGGCCCGCGGTGTGACCCTGCCGGTCGTTGCCATGGGCTTCATCCTGCCGCTGCTGGGTGCCGCGACGGCTTTGGGCCTTGGACACCTTGCAGGCCTTGCCGGTGGCGATCTGGCGGCCCTGGCGGTTCTCGCAGGGTCAGCCTCGTACATCGCCGCGCCGGCCGCCATGAGCCTGGCGCTGCCCCGCGCCGACGCCGGGGTCTATCTGACCCTGTCGCTGGGAGTGACCTTCCCGTTCAACCTGTGCCTCGGCATTCCGCTCTATGCCCTGGCCGCCACCTGGCTGAGCGGGCTCTAGGCGCGAGGCTATTCCGCCGCCAGGGTCTCGGCGTCCTTGGCGGCCTTCAGCTCTTCGGCCCGCTTTTCGACCAACGAAACGATGTGGTCGATCATGCCCTCGTTGGACTGCTTGTGGTCGGGCTTGCCGGCCATATAGACCATGCCCGAGCCGGCCCCGCCACCGGTGAAGCCGATATCGGTCATCAGGGCTTCGCCGGGGCCATTGACCACGCAGCCGATGATCGAGAGCGACATGGGTTGCGAGATGTGCGCCAGCCGCTCCTCCAGAGCCTCGACTGTCTTGATGACGTTGAAGCCCTGCCGCGCGCAGGACGGGCAGGCGATGATGTTGACGCCGCGATGGCGCAGGCCCAGCGACTTGAGGATGTCGAAGCCGACCTTGACCTCTTCGACCGGATCGGCGGCGAGGCTGACCCGGATGGTGTCGCCGATGCCGGCCCACAGCATCGCGCCCAGGCCGATCGACGACTTCACCGTGCCGGTGCGCAGGGCCCCTGCCTCGGTGACGCCCAGGTGCAGCGGGCAGTCGATGCGCTCGGCCAGCTGGTAATAGGCTGCCACCGTCATGAACGGGTCAGAGGCCTTCACGCTGATCTTGAACTCGTGGAAATCGTGGTCCTGCAGGATGCGGGCGTGGTTCAGCGCGCTCTCGACCATGGCGTCGGGGCACGGCTCGCCATATTTCTCCAGCAGTTCGCGCTCCAGCGAGCCGGCATTGACGCCGATACGGATCGAGCAGCCATGGTCCCGGGCGGCGTTGATCACGTCGCGGACCCGGTCGGCGCTGCCGATATTGCCCGGATTGATCCGCAGGCAGGCGGCCCCGGCCTGGGCGGCCTCGATGCCGCGCTTGTAGTGGAAATGGATGTCGGCCACGAGCGGCACCCGCGACTCGCGAACGATGGTCTTGAAGGCCGCCGTGCTTTCAACGTCCGGACAGGAGACGCGGACGATGTCGGCCCCGGCCTCTTCCAGCTGGCGGATCTGCTCCAGCGTCGCGGCGGCGTCGCTGGTCAGGGTGTTGGTCATCGACTGGACGGTGATGGGCGCATCGCCCCCGACCTCGACGGAACCGACACGGATCTTGCGCGACTTGCGACGCTCGATCGCGCGCCAGGGACGGACGTGGGTATGATCTGCGGCCATGGCGTCAATCTAGTGCCTTTACGGGCGGAACCCAAGGCCGGGATTGCGTCTAGACAGCCGGCTTGACCAACTTGGCCAGGGCGGTCTGGGTCGCCGTCAGCCGACCGGTCAGTACGCCGCCGGTATAGACGTCGAACAGGGCCGGATCGGAGACATCCGCCACCAGACCCGCTGTACGAGGTGCACGGAACGACTCCCCGGCCGCCATCCAGCGGCTGAAATAGATCGATCCGTCAGCCCCGCGCACGGTCAGGGAGGCCGGTTTGCGGGCCAGCAGGACGACGCCGGAACTGTCGGTGGCCGCTGCGCCGTGGATCACGCCCTTGGCCTTGAACGGGCTGCCGAGAGCGGCGATGTGGGCGACATCGACAAAGCCGCCGGCCTCGGCCAGAGCGACGGCGCGCGCCTTCGAGGCGGCTGAAGCCGCGTCAGCTGAGCCACCGTTGGCTGCAGCATCGTCAAGGCCTGGTGTCTTGTAGGGCTCGGGAGTCGTGCTCTCGACCGGAGCCGGCAGGGGGGCACCCAGCGGCACCGAGCCGTCACCGGCCGAACCGCTGACTGACGTTATCGGAGCCGGTACCGCCGCTGCGGTGGCCTGGGCGACCTGGGCCCGGGGCTCGTCCTTGGCCATCGCCCGCTGGGCGACGTTCCAGAGACCGATGGCCCCGACCACCAGAAGGCCGCAGATCAGGATCAGGCCGAAGCGCGGATCCGCCTCGCGTCGCACGCCGACGGGTGCGCGAAGCGGCTCGCTCTCGTCCGGCACATCGGCCTTGAAACGGGAGACGGCGGCATCGCCGTCCAGCCCCAGAAGATTGGCATAGGCCCGGACATAACCGATGATGAACGGCCGCGAGGGCAGGTCGTCGAGGCGGAGGTCCTCGATCCCTTCGATACAGGCCAGTCGGATACGCGTGGCGTCCGCCACGTCCTGGGGGGTCAACCCCCTGAACAGGCGGGCGGCGCGGAGCGCCGCACCGATGTCGGAGCCCTCGTCGACCGAGGGTTGCCCCACCGCAACGAACCCGTCGTCGCGATCGGCCTCGGAGACCAGATGCAGATGCCTCACACTGCCAGTATCAAGCGGCATGGCGGCCAATCACCCCAAAACAGGAACAGGACAAAAGTCCCGCGCCTTCCCCCACTTCGTCTTGCACGAACGTGTTAACAATTACGTTCGAAATACCAGACTAAGTTACGGTATTCAATGCATTTTACAGGCGCACATGGTTAACGGCACCAGAATTAGACGGCCACATACAGCTTTCGCGCCAGGGTTTCGATCTCCCCACGGACCGATCCGCCGGACCCCTTGAGCAGGGCTTCGACATTGCGTCGGGCCGCCTCGCGGTCGCAGGACAGGACCATCTGCTTGACCGGACCGATCCCGGCCGGGGGCATGGACAGCCGGTCAAAGCCCAGAGCGATCAGGGCGAAGGCTTCCAGCGGGCGGCCGGCCATCTCGCCGCAGACCGAAACCGGCGTGCCGGTATCGGCGCAGCCCTGCTGGATGGTCTTCAGGGCCCGCAGGGCAGCCGGCGACAGCGGGTCATAGCGGTCGGCCATGCGCGGATTGCCCCGGTCGGCCGCGAACAGATACTGCATCAGGTCGTTGGTACCGACCGAGACGAAATCGGTCATCGGCAGCAGCGCATCCAGGTGCCACAGCAACGACGGGGCCTCGATCATGGCCCCGACATCGAGGCGGGCCGGCGCGGGTCGGCCCCGCTTCAGGGCCCAGGCCACTTCCTGGTCGACAAAGGCCCGGGCGGCCCGGAACTCGTCGACGCTGGCGACCAGCGGGAACATGATCCGCAGGGACCGCCCCTGCGCAGCCTTGATCAGGGCCCGGATCTGCATGCGCAGCAGGGCAGGCCGGTCCAGACCCATACGGATGGCGCGCCAGCCCAGGGCCGGATTGTCCTCGCGCTCCATCTCCATGTACGGGAGTAACTTGTCGCCGCCGAGATCGAGGGTGCGGAAGGTCACCGGCATGCCGTTGGCCGCGTCCAGCACCTTGGCGTAGAGCGCCGTCTGGGCTTCCAGCCGGGGCATTTCCTCGGCGACCATGAACTGGAACTCGGTGCGGAACAGGCCGATACCTTCGGCCCCCGTCTCGCCCAGGATGTCGAGATCAACCGCCAGGCCGGCGTTCATCAACAGGGTGATCTTGTCGCCGTCCTTGGTGAAGGCCGGCGTATCGCGCAGACGGGCGAACTCGGCCTTGCGCTGGGCGCGAACCTCCATCCGGGCCTTCAGGGCCGTGACCACGTCCGGACGGGGCCGCAGCCAGGCTTCGGCGGTCTCGGCATCGACGACCACCGGATCGCCTTCGCTGACCCGATCGCGCAGGCCGGCCAGGCGGCCGACACAGGGGATGTCGAGGGCCCGGGCCACGATGCCGGCATGGCTCGCAGCCGAGCCCTCTTCCAGCAGGATGCCCTTCAGCTTGGTGCGATCATATTCCAGCAAGTCGGCCGGGCCGAGATTGCGGGCGATCAGGATGGCGTTGTCGGGCAGCTTGCGGACCGCGTGGACGTCACCGGACAGGTGGCGCAGCAGGCGGTCGTTGAGATCTTCCAGATCGTGCAGGCGCTCGCGCAGATAGGGATCGCGAGCCTGACCCAGGCGGGCGCGGTGCTCGGATCGCACCCGCTCCACTGCCGCCTCTGCCGTCAGGCCCGAGCGCACGGCCTCTTCCAGCCCCCGGTTCCAGCCCCGGTCATGCGCAAACAGGCGGTAGGTGTCGAGCACCTCGTAGCTGGCCCCGACCAGCCCGCCCTGCCCTTCGAGCATCTCGTCGATCTGGGTCTGCAGGGCCGCGACGGCGACCTTCAGCCGGACCTCTTCGGCCGCCGAGTCTTCGGACAGCAGTTGCTCGGGAGCCACGGGCTGCTCATGCAGCACCGCCACGCCATAGGCGAGACCCTCGGCAAAGCGCGCGCCCTTCAGCCGCTCGGGCTTGTGCGGCGCCAGTTCGACGTCCTTGAGTTCGTCCGCGCCCAGAAGTTCGCTGGAACTGACCATCTCGGCCAGGACCATGGCGATGATCTGGAGGTCCTCGACCTCCTCCTCGCCATAGATCCGCTCGGTCCGGTTCTGGACGACCAGCACGCCGATGGAGCGCCCGCCGCGCAGCAGCGGCACGGCCATGAAGGCATGGTAGGGATCTTCGCCGGTTTCCGGACGATAGGCGAAAGCCGGATGATTGGGCGCGTCTGACAGGTTCAGCGGCCGGCCGAGCCGCATGGTCTCGCCGACCAGACCCTCACCGGGCTTCAGACGGGTGACGTGAACGGCTTCGGGGGCCAGACCTTCGGTCGCGAACAGTTCCAGATCACCGGAAGCGCGGCGCAGATAGATCGAGCAGACCTCGGCCACCATCGAAATGGCGATGGTCCGCACGACCATGTCGAGCTTGCCCTGGGCGGGGCCGGCTCCGGCCATGGCCTCGCGGATCTGCCGAAGCAGACTGCGGGGTCCTCGAACGGCGATGCCGGATGCCGCCATGACGTCCTTGCGCTCTCACTATGGATCGAAGCGGATCAACATCGACTCAAACCCGTCCGGGTTAAGAAGCCGCTTCGCCCCTCAAGGGCGCTATAGCAGATTTCGCGCGACGCACAGCGTCCGGTGCCGCCGGAAGCAAAGATTGTCTCGCCTGAGACACGAAGAACGACACCGCTTCAATAAGGTGAGCGGTACCGGTCTGCACCGGGATGACCCGGGATCAGAATCTAACGGCGGTTGAAGCGGCCATGTCGCGGCTGGGGCTGCGGAATCAGCCCTCCACAGCCACCGCCTTCGGCCGGTGCAGCGAGACCGACCACAGAACCCCCGCCAGCATCAGGGCGATGGCCAAACCCTCCAGCGGCCGTGGCCAGCGGGCCTCGTGGAGGAAGCCGTAGAGCAGGGCAAACAGGGTCTCGAACACGATCAGCTGGCCCGAAAGACTGAGCGGCAGCAACCGGCTGGCGGCGTTCCACAGGCCGTTGCCGATCACCGAAGCCCCAAGGGCCACCGCCAGGCTGACGCCCCAGAACAGCCCCCAGGCCGAAAGGGCGTGGGCGACGCCGGGCAGCAGAAAGGCCGGGATCACCAGCACCAGCGACAGGGCCCCGGTGACCACCCCGGTTAGCAGCGACCATTCGTGGCTGTTGAAAGTCGTGGTCACCGCCAGTCGCCGGGCGTTCCAGACGGCGTAGAGCGTCCACACCGCCAGGGCCAGCACGGCGCCCAGCACACCCAGCACCAGACGCGGAACCGGCACGCCGTGGCCGCTGCCGAAGACATCGAGATTGATGCAGACGACGCCGGTCGCCAGCAGGGCCAAAGGGGCCGCCAGCCGGCGTAGCGGTACGCCCTGCCCGGACTTTGAACCCACCAGGGTGACCGTGACCGGCAGCAGGCCGATGATCAGGGACGCCGCCGCCACGCCGGCATTCTGCACCGCCACCGCCAGGCCGACATAGTAGATCAGATTGCCCAGCAGGCTCAGCAAGGCGAGGTCGCGCCAGTCCCGGCCCGTCATCCGCCCGAACACCGCCCGCGCCGTCGGGGCCAGCAGGACCAATGAAGCAACGCCATAAGCGATGTAGCGCCCGGCCGTCATCTGCAGCGGCGTGAAGGCCTTGAGCAGCAGCGGGGCCAGAAACACCCCGCCCCAGAACGCCCCGGCGATCAGGCCACACAGCAGGCCAAGGGTGAGGTTACGGGGGCTGGTCATTGTCCTTCCAGGGCGTGGCGGCCAGGTGGAAACGGGGCCAATCGCCCCTTACAATCTTTCCGTGGCCTGAGCTCCCCAAAATGAGCATGTTTCAGGCCGGAGCCAAAGGCTGTCTGAACTGCGTCCGCCGGCGGCAAACCACGCCGCAAATCGGGTCAGCGCCTCGCCTGGGTCGGACGCCAAACCCCCAGCCCAGCAACCGCCGCGCCGGCGCTGCCGCGCGAAAAACGTGCTCCACTTTCAGTATTTTGAACACAGAATGCACAGAAACGGCGCGCTCGGCCGGAAAACCGTTCGTTTTGAAGAATTAATTCAGATTAAGCGTGACAAATTGTCGCACACCGGACTCGAATAACAATAGATCAGATCACTGATGAGCATTAAGAAGCAGGTTACCAAGTAACCAGAAGCCATGACTGAATCAAGACATACTCGATAACTACATTTTCACCGAAAACGGGCCCAACTCCTAGCAACTGATCGCGATCCAGCGGTCGTGATGGAGCCCAACCATGAACACCGCTCTCGCCG
The DNA here is from genome assembly GCF_003060965.1 of Caulobacter sp. HMWF025. Taxonomy (GTDB): domain Bacteria; phylum Pseudomonadota; class Alphaproteobacteria; order Caulobacterales; family Caulobacteraceae; genus Caulobacter. The sequence continues at coordinate 20,899 of NZ_QAII01000034.1, forward strand.
CCACGCTCGAGCAGGCGCGCTTTACCGCCATGCTGGCTGGCGACCTTCGCCTGGGCGGCGCCGTCCTGCCGCCGACCGCGTCGAACGCCGATGTCATGAGTGTTTTCGAAGCCGACCAGGAGGTCCTCGGCGCGGTGATCGTCGACGGCGACCGGCCGATCGGCCTGATCAACCGCAACACCTTCTACAGCCAGTTCGCCCGCCCGTTTCATCGTGAACTCTTCCTGCGCCGCAGCTGCCAGGTGTTCATGGACGGCTCGCCGATCATCGTCAGCGCCGACACCACCATTCCGGACGTCGGGGCCATCGTTGCCGAGATCGGCCCCAAGGGCCTGACCGACGGTGTCATCGTCACCCGCAACGGGGCCTTTGACGGGCTCTGCGACGGCCTGACCCTGCTGCGGGCCCTGTCGGACCTGCAGGGTGAACAGCACCGCCAGCTGCTCAGCAGCATCGACTATGCCAGCACCATCCAGAACGCCCTGCTCGCCGACAGCCGCGCCGCCCTGCAGAAGGCCTTCGGGGCCAAGCACACGGTGATCTGGGAGCCCCGCGACACTGTCGGCGGCGACTGCTTCTTCGCCGTGCACGATGACGCGGGCGTCCTGATGGGCCTGATCGACTGCACCGGCCACGGCGTGCCCGGCGCCCTGCTGACCTCGATCGCCATCTCGGAAGCCAACCGCCTGGCCGCTGATGCCGACCTGCGCCGCAACCCGGCCCAGCTGCTGACACGCCTGAACCAGCGTGTGAAGATCGCCCTGCAGCAGACCAGCGAGGACGGTGACAGCACCGCCGACGACGGCATGGACGCGGTCTTCATGTGGGTTGACCACAACCGCGACACCGCCCGCGCCGCCAGCGCCCGCCTGCCGATCTTCATCGCCGGGGCCGACGGCACGATCGAGACCCTGAAGGGCTGCCGCAAGGGCCTGGGCTATCGGGAAACCCCGCTCGACTACGAATGGGCCGAGCACGTCGTCGACCTGAAGCCCGGCATGCGGGTGTTCATGGCCACCGACGGGGTCGGCGATCAACTGGGTGAGCAGACCCCGATCGCCTTCGGCTGGAACCGCTTCCGCGAGGCCGTCAGCAGCGCGGCCCAGGGCGGTGTGCTGGGCCAGACCCATGCCGGGTGGCAGGCTTTTAACACCTGGCAGGGGCGTCAGGCACGCCGCGACGACATCACCATCCTGGGCGCCGAAATCGGCGTGCCCCTCACGGTCGGAGGTTGATCATGACCCAGAAGGACTTCGCCGAACTCGCCGCCGAGCACGATGTCTTCTTCTATTACTGCGGCTATTTCAGCCAGCCGATCATCGAAGCGTCGGCCGATGCGATCCGCCTGCGCCTGGAGTGCGAGAACCTCGCCTACAAGATCCAGCGCCGCGTGCTGGGGGCCTTCATCGAAATGGCCCAGAACATCGTGCACTATTCGGCCGAAAGCCTGACCGACCCCAATGCCAAGACCGATGAAGTCCGGTTCGGGACCCTGGCCATCGCCCAGACCGACCTCGGCATCCGCCTGACCTGTTCCAACCCGGTCGACACCGGCACGGCCCAGCGCCTCGACAGCAAGCTGGCCGTCCTGTCGCAAATGTCGCTGGAAGAGATCCGCCAGGCCTACCGCACCGCCCTGCGCGCTGAAGAGGGCGAGGCCGGCAGCAAGGGCGGCGGCATCGGCTTGCTGACCATCGCCCGCGAGTCGAGCGCTCCGATCGAATACCAGATCATGGACGCGCCAAACTCGCCCGACCTAAAGATCTTCCAACTCTCCGTCACCGTGTGAGCGCCCCATGTCCGACATTCACATTCCTGGTACCCGACAAACGCCGACGGTCGATTTCCGGTTTTCGGAAAACCTCCTCAAGCTGAGCGGCGAAGCCTATCCCGAAAATGCCGTCACCTTCTTTGAACCCCTGAACGCCGCAGTCGAGGCATATCTCGCGGCGAGCTCTGAACCGGTCAACGTCGAGTTCGACCTGCGCTATCTCAACAGCGCCGCGACCAAGATGATCTTCAAGCTGGGCGGCATCCTCAACAAGGCCGCCGAGCATCGCTTGGTCTCGCTGCGCTTTGTGGTCGTCGAGGATGACGAAATGGTCCAGGACCTAGGGGCCGACTTCCAGACGGACTACAGCTGGATCAACTTCCAGTTCGTCGAAGTCGCTCTCTGATCCAACCGCCCCCGCACGCGTCCCGGTCGCAACGGCCGGGACGCGTGCGGTGTTTGGAGGTTTACGCGCTCCGTCCACGCACTAGACTCGTTTCGTCGAGGTGGCGGAGCGGATCATGTCTGGATTGTCCATGAACCGGTGGGCGCGAGCCCTTTGTGTGATCCCTGCCCTGCTGGGCTGGAGTGCTGTCGCCCAGGCGGCCTGCCCGGTCGGCACGCCGGGCCTGACCGCGCGGGTCGAGATCGGCCAGACGGGGCGTAGCCTCGAGCTGCACCGTCCTGCCGGAGCAGATCCGGCCGCGCCTGCGCCGCTGCTGATCCTGCTGCACGGCAGTGGCGGCACCGGGGCCAGGATGCTGGCAGCCTCGAAGCTGGAGGCCACGGCTGACCGCGCGGGCTTCATCCTGGTCGCCCCGGATGCCGGGATCCCGGTGGGTTCAGGCTTTGTCTGGAACATTCCCGGCGTGCCGACCGTCACCGGCAAGATCCCCGATGCTTCGGACCCCGACGACGTGGCCTATCTGGCCAGGGTGGTCGACAGCCTGGTGGCCGACGGCTGCGTCGAGCGGGCGCGGGTCTATGTCACCGGCCTGTCGGGCGGCGGGCGTATGGCCTCGTGGCTGGGATGCGTGGAGTCGCACCGCTATGCCGCCATCGCCCCGGTGGTCGGCCTGAGAGCCGGCAATCCGAAGACGGACAATCCGCAGGAGCCCGATGCGGCCACCTGTCAGCCGGCCCTGCCCGTGCCGGTGATCGCCTTCGCCGGCGACAACGACGCGACCAACCCCACCCAGGGCGGCGGCGCGGGCTACTGGCAGTATACGATGCACGCCGCCGAACAGCGCTGGGCCGCCCTGAACGGCTGCCAGACCGCCCCGACCACCGCCTGGGTCACGCCCGGCGTCTATGAGGAGCGCTATGCCGGCTGCCGGGGCGAGGCCGAGGTCGTGGGCCGGATGACGGTCGGCGGCACCCACACCTGGCTGGCCGACAACGACGCCCTCTGGGCCTTCGTGTCGCGGTACCGGCGGGAGTAGGCTTGAGCCTACCCGTGCCCCGGCATCGCCAGGGGCTCGTCAGCGTCCTGCACCAGGCGACGGGCCTGTTCGAGGGCGGCGTCGATGTCGGCCTCGATGAACTCGACCTCAAGGTCGGTCAGCGGGTGCGGCGCGGCGATGGTTTCGCGCAGATAGGCCCGCTTTTCCAGCTCGGTCATGGTCCACCAGCCGACCGTGTGACCTTCCTCGATCACCGCATCGCCCATGGCCAGCAGGTCATCGGTGTCGAAGATCGGCTGGCCGGGCTTTTCCGGGAACCACTGGCCGTCGTCGGGCAGGGCCTGGTCGAGCCGCTTCAGCAGGGCCGCCAGCCACGGGCTGACCAGCAGGGGCTTTTCGTAGCCGTCACCGAACTTGGCGCGCAGCAGCAGGTCGTAGAGCAGCTCCAGACCCTCGTCGCCCTCGAAGGTGACGGTCTTGGCGGCGGGGTCGAACTTGAAGACATCAGGCATGGGAATCTCGCTGGCTGCCGCCTTCATAACGTCCGAACGCGACGTTTTCTTGCAAGAGGTCGACGCCCCCTCCACCCGCCTCGCAGCGAAGGAGACGTCGGCCCTAAAGCTGGTCCAGCCCGTACACCGCATGCAGGGCGCGGACGGCCAGTTCAGTATAGGCCGCGTCGATCAGGACGCTGATCTTGATCTCCGAGGTCGAGATGACCTGGATGTTGATGTTCTTCTCGGCCAGGGCCTGGAACATCGACTGGGCGACGCCGGCGTGGCTGCGCATGCCGACCCCGATCACCGAAACCTTGGAGACGTCCTCGTCGACGGCCACGGCCTCGAAGCCGATCTCGGACTGGGCGGCCTGGACGATCTCGACGGCGCGCTGGGCGTCGCGCTTGCCGACCGTGAACTCCATGTTGGCGGTGTCGGCGCTGCGGGCGCGCGACTGCACGATCATGTCGACGTTCACATTGGCGTCGGCCAGCCGGCCGAAGATCTGCGAGGACACGCCCGGATGGTCGGGCAGGCCCAGCAGGGTGATCTTGGCTTCGTCGCGGCTATAGGCGACGCCCGAGACGATGCGCTTTTCCATGATTTCTTCCTCGTCGCAGACGATCGTACCTTGGCCCGGAGCTTCCCCCGGTTCGACGAAACTCGACAGCACCCGCACCGGGACGCGATGGGCCATGGCCATCTCGACCGAACGGGTCTGCAGAACCTTGGCCCCCAGCGAGGCCATTTCCAGCATCTCTTCATAAGAGATCCTGGCCAGCCGGCGGGCCTTCTTTTCGATGCGCGGGTCGGTCGTATAGACGCCGTCCACGTCGGTATAGATGTCGCAGGCCCCCTTGACGGCGGCGGCGATGGCCACGGCGCTGGTGTCGGAGCCGCCGCGGCCCAGGGTGGTGATGCGGCCACCGGCCGTTACGCCCTGGAAGCCGGCGATCACGGCGATCTGGCCGGCCTCGAAACAGGCCTCCAGATTGGCCGGGGGGATGTCTTCAATGCGGGCGCGACCGTGGGCATCGTCAGTCAGGATCGGCACCTGCCAACCCAGGAACGAGCGGGCATTGAGGCCCATATTGCGCAGGGTCATGGCCAGCAGGCCGGCCGTCACCTGCTCGCCCGAGGCCACGACGGCATCATATTCGTCGTCCGACTCCGGCAGGCCCGCCGCAGCGCGGCCCGCACCGTCGGTCCAGGCGACCAGTTCATTGGTCTTGCCCGACATGGCCGAGACGACCACCGCCACAGACTTGCCGGTCGCGACCTCGGCGGCGACCAGACGGCCCACCCGCCGGATGCGCTCCAGGTCGGCCACGGAGGTGCCGCCGAACTTCATCACCAGACGAGACACGTCTTCAAACCCTCAAGCGATAGCGGTTTTTTCTTGCGCCCACCCGACCGGATCACTCCCCGCCGCGCAAGCCCCGGCCTTCTAGCGGCGCAATGGCGCAACGGCAATGTCGTGGCGCTGTCTTTTTTTGCGGGGCGATGTCGCAGGGCTGCGGTCGTGATAGACAGAGCCCATGAGCCAAGCCGCCTCGCCTGACACCGCCGCCCCTTCCTGGTCCATCGACCCCGCCGACGTGGCGCGGTTCTCGGCGATCGCCGCCGAGTGGTGGGACCCCAAGGGCAAGTTCGCGCCGCTGCACGTGTTCAACCCCTGCCGGCTGGCCTTCATCCGCGAGCAGGCGCTGGAGCGTTTCGGTCGTGACACCGCCCTGCGTGCGCCGTTCGAGGGGCTCTCCCTGCTCGACATCGGCTGTGGAGGCGGCCTGCTGAGCGAGCCGATGGCCCGGCTGGGTTTTGACGTCACCGCCATCGACGCCTCGGAAAAGAACATCAAGACCGCCGCCACCCATGCGTCCGAACAGGGCCTGACCATCGGCTACCGCCCGGCCACCGCCGAGCAGTTGCTGGCCGAGGGGGCCGGGCCGTTCGACGTCGTCCTGACCATGGAGGTCATCGAGCACGTCGCCGATCCGGGCGAGTTCCTGCGCACCTGCGCCAAACTGCTGAAGCCCGGCGGCCTGATGATCGTCGCCACCCTGAACCGCACGCTGAAGGCCCTGGCCCTGGCCAAGATCGGCGCAGAATACGTCCTGCGCTGGGTGCCGGCGGGAACCCATGACTGGAAGCAGTTTCTGAAGCCCGAAGAGCTGCGCGCCTTCCTGGCCGGCGAGCCGGTGCAGATGCAGGGCCCGTTCGGCGTGACCTACAATCCCCTGACCGGCCGCTGGAGCCGCTCCAGTGACAGCGACATCAACTACATGATGACCGTCATGCGGGACTGACCCCCGCCACGGAACCTGCGCAGACCCGGGGGCTTATGCTCCCCACAGGGACCCTGTGCAGGATTGGCGGCCCGTCGGGGCAAGGACGTCGATCCGTTCCACGAACGGAGAGCTTCCATGACCAGCAAGACCACCGCCATCCTGATGGCCGCCAGCGTCGTCTGCGGTGCCGCCGCGCCCGCCTTCGCCCAGGCTCCCGCTGCCCAGGCCACCTATCAGGACCGGCTGGAAACCTACCGCGACCAGCGCGCGGCCTATAACGGCCAGGTCGCCGACTACGGGGCCCAGCAACGGGCCTATGAGGCCGACCGCGCCCAGTACGAGCAGGCCCGCCACGACTATGACCGCCGCTACGGGGCCGGAGCCTATGACCGGCGCTATCCGCAGTATGCGACGCGCTACAGCCAGGGCCCCTATCGCACCGAGTCCGCCGCTTTCACGCGGGACCGCCTGGCCTATGAGCGCAATCGCCGGATCTATGACCGCCGTCGGGGCGAGGGAGCCTATGACCGGCGCAACCCGCAGACCGCCGCCCGCTTCCGGATCGACAGCAACTATGCCGCCAATAGCGCCTACGACGCCCCCCGGGTGCAGTGGGAGCGTGACCGTGCCGACTATGAGCGGGCCCGGACCGACTACGACCGTCGCTATGGCGGCGGGGCCTATGACCGTCGCAATCCCGACTCGGCCGGTCGTTACGGCGCGCCCTATGGCGGTGGCCTCAACAGCGACACGGCCGTCAACAGCAACGAGCCCTGCCGCCAGGATGCCCGCAAGAACGCGGTGATCGGCGGCGTGATCGGGGCCCTGGCCGGCAGTGTGGTCGGCTCCAATGCGGCCGCACGGAATGCCAGGCCGGAAGGCACGGTGCTGGGGGCCCTCGTCGGGGCAGGCATCGGGGCCGCCATCGGCAACGCCTCCGCCCAATCGCGATGCGACACGCGCGGCACCTACTGGACCCAGGACGACACCGTGCCCTACCGCGACAGCCGCCCGGACGGACGCAGCTACAGCGTCAGCGAGGAACGCTGCCGTCTGGCCCCGGCCCCGACCGAATACAACGGCCGCACCGAGACCCGGTATGTCCGCGTCTGCCCCGATACCGACGGCCGCTTCCGCATCGAGGACTGATCGGCCCCGCACTGACTTTGCGACCTGACGCGAACCGACGCCGCTCGCAGGCGTTATCGCGTCAGGGACATCCACCATAACCACAAGGAGCTCGCCATGCGCGCCCGAACCAAAGCCATCCTCGTCGCCCTCGCCCTGGGCTTCACCACCTCGACCGTCGCCGTCACCGCCGCCGAGGCCCAGCACCGCGACCACCGGGGCGAGCGCTATCGCGTGAAGATCTGCAAGAAGACCAAGGGCAAGAACGGCACCGTCATCGGCGGCCTGACCGGCGGCACCCTGGGTGCGGCCGTGGCCGGTGACGGATCACGCACCGAAGGCGCGGTCCTCGGCGGCCTGGTCGGCGCGGTGGCCGGCAACCAGATCGCCAAGAAGAAAGTCTGCCACTATGAATACCGCTATCGCCGCTAGGGTTTGGGCGGAATTGCCCTCTCCCCTTTAGGGAGAGGGCAGACGCTCAGTTGATCTCCGTCTTCTTCGGCGCGGGCGGCGGCAGGGGGGCGACCTTGATGCCGTCCTCGATCAGGGCCTTGGCTTCGGCGGGCGTGGCCTCGCCATAGATGCCGCGTTCTTCCGACTTGCCCTCGTGGATGGCGCGCGCCTCCTTGGCGAAGGCGTCGCCGACATTGTCGAAGTTCTCCTCGACGTGCCGGCGCACCTCGCCCATGGCGCTCATCATCATTTCGCGCATTTTCGGGTCGACAGCCGGGGCGGTGCCTTGCGCCTTCGTGCCGCGCACGGCCGGGGCCATGATCTGCTTGCTGACGCCGCGCGAGCCGCAGACCGGGCACTCGACGAGGCCGCGTGCGCTCTGCTCGTCATAGTCGGACGACGAGCCGAACCAGCCCTCGAACCCATGGGCGGCATCGCACTGGAGCGCGTACTTGATCATGTTCTGAAGATGGGGATCGTCAGGGTCCGGTAAAGGGGCGGGCGTTCCTGAGGGCCGGGATGGCCGCACGGGCCCGGGCCGCAGCCTCCAGGTCGAGATTGGCCAGAAGCACGCCGGGTTCGTCGTGGTCAAGCATGCCGAGGATCTCGCCCCACGGGCCGATGGCGATGGTGTGCCCCCAGGTGCCGCGCCCGTCCTCGTGGAACCCGCCCTGGGCGGCGGCCAGCACGAACGAGCCGGTCTCGATGGCCCGGGCCCGCAGCAGCACCTCCCAGTGGGCCTCGCCGGTGGGCCGGGTAAAGGCGGCCGGGGCGGTCAGGATGGTCGCCCCCTTCAGGGCCAGGGCCCGGTGCAGGGCCGGAAAACGCATGTCGTAGCAGATGGTCAGGCCCAGCATCCCGAAGGGGGTCTCGACCACGACCGCCCGCTCGCCGGGCTCGTAGGCCGCCGATTCCCGCGCTGTCTCTCCGGTGGGCAGGTCGACGTCGAACATGTGCAGCTTGTCATAGGTGGCGACGATGGTGCCGGTCGGGTCGATCACCGCCTGGCGGTTGGCCGCCTTGCCGCCCGCCTCGCGCGTCACCAGGGCCGAGCCGACATCGATCCAGACGCCCAGTTCAACGGCCAGATCGCGCAGGCCCTGCACGACCACATCGTCTTCCAGCGCCGTCAGCGACGGCAGCAGCCTGGCCCGGTCCTTCTGCACCACATTGGTGCATTCCGGCGTCAGGATCAGCTGCGCCCCGCCGGCGGCCGCTGCGCGCACGAGCGGCACCACATGGTCCAGGGCGGCGGCCTGGGTGGCCGGGGTGCAGGTCTGGACCAGGCCGACCCGGACGGACGCGGGCTGGCTCATGCGGCGAGGAGACCGTCCAGCTTGCCCTCACGCTCCAGGGCCATCATGTCGTCGCAGCCGCCAATGTGCTGATCGCCGATGAAGATCTGCGGGAAGGTGGCGCGGCCCGAGCGGTCCATCATTTCCTGACGCAGCTTGGGGTCCATGCCGGCCTCGATCTCGGTGAAATCGGCAGCCTTGTCGCCCAGCAGCTTCAGGGCGCGGGCGCAGTAGCCGCAGAACGGACGGGTGTAGATAGTGACGTGTGCCATGGCGGTTTGAGTCTCTCCTTCGCCCTTCATATAGGACGCGCCTGCCGTTCTGTAACGCGTGCGACGACAGCCAGGGTCACCTGGGCCGCGCCGGCTGCCTTCAGGGCCCTTGCGCAGCCCTCGGCCGTGGCCCCGGTGGTCAGGACGTCATCGACCAGCACGATCTTTCGCCCGATCACCTGATGGCGGCGGCTCTCGGGCACCGCAAAGGCGGCGGCGACATTGCGACGGCGGCCGACGGCCGACTTGCCGCCCTGGCTGACCGTGTCGCGCTGGCGGACCAAGGCGTCGGCCAGGTAGCGGGTGCCGCTCAGCCTCGCCAGTGGCCGGGCGATCTCGGCGGCCTGGTTGTAGCGCCGGCGCAGCAGGCGGCCGGGATGCATGGGCACGGGCACCACGGCATCGGCCTCGTCCAGCAGCGGCGCGGCGGCGCGCGACAGCCAGCGGGCGAACAGGCCGGACAGATCCGTGCGGTCGGCGTGCTTCAGCTTCAGGATCAGGTCGCGTGAGTGCTCGTCATAGACGCAGGCCGCCCGGGCCCGGACGAAGGCTCGCGGCCGGGCCTGGCACAGGGGGCACAGCTGCACCGCGCCGGTGTCGAAGGGCTGGGCCGCGCCGCAGCCGTCACAGACCGGATCGTCGAGAAAGCTCACCCGGTTCCAGGCCTCGACCGCCAGGCCGGGGCTCAGGGCCGCCTCGCCGTCAAAGCTTCGCGGCGGCAGGACCAGCTCCAGCAGCCCCCGGCCGAGGGCGGCCAGCCGCGGGCCGGGCGAAAGCGCCGCTTTCCATCGGCCTCCGGAATCGCCATGTTCCGCCCACATGACCGCCACGCCCCTGCTCTTCGACCGCGCCCTGCACCGTTCCCGGCTGGACCGCGCCGCGCCCGCCTTCGCCGCCGCCGACTTCCTCAAGTGCCGTGCGGCCGAGGATGTGGTCATGCGGCTGGAGACGATCCTGCGCCGGTTTCCGGTCGCCGTCGATCTGGGATCGCGCCATGGAGCCTTTGCGGCGGCCCTGTCGCAAAGCGATGCCGCCGGCAACATCGATATGCTGTTCGAGACCGATCTTTCGGCCCGCATGCTGGGCAACCGGGCCGGAGCGCGGGTCGCGGCCGATGAGGAACGCCTGCCGTTCGGCGATGCGACCCTGGATCTCGCGGTCTCGACCCTGGCCCTGCACTGGACCAACGACCTGGTCGGTGCCCTGATCCAGATCCGCCGCGCGCTGCGGCCCGACGGCCTGTTCATCGGCGCGATCTTCGGCGGGGCCACCCTGACCGAGCTTCGCCAGGTGCTGCTGCAGGCCGAAGACGAGATCAGCGGCGGGGCCGCCTTCCGGGTCTCGCCGTTTGCCGATGCCATTGATGCCGCGGGCCTGCTGCAGCGGGCCGGCTTTGCCCTGCCGGTCGCCGACGTCGACCGGGTCAAGGTGCGTTACGCCCATCCCATAGAACTGCTGCGCGACCTGCGGCGCATGGGTGAGACCAGCGTGCTCCTGGACCGCTCGCGCAAGCCGCTGTCGCGTCGCGTGCTGCTGCGGGCGATGGAGCTCTATGTCGAACGGTTCGCCGAGGCGGACGGTCGTGTGCCGGCGACCTTCGAGATCGTCTCGGTCACCGGCTGGGCTCCGCACGAAAGCCAGCAGAAGCCGCTGCGCCCCGGATCAGCGAAGATGCGGCTGGCGGACGCCCTCGGCGCGGTCGAGCAGTCGGCGGGAGAAAAGCCGCTCTAGCTGGCGGCGGCCGTCATGGCCGTGCCGGCCTTACTGAAGCTGGTCTTGATGGCGGTGCTCAGCACCGAGACCGCGCTGATGATGGCGATGCAGATCAGGGCGACGAGGATCCCGACCTCGACCGCCGTCGCGCCCCGCTCATCACGCCAGAAACCGGTCAGGAACGAACGGCTCAGAGCAGATCGCGCAACCAGGCGACCAGCGGCAGGTCCGCCGGCGGCATCGGATAGTCGGCGAGCTTGTCGGGTTTCACCCATGCCAGGGCCTCGTGCTCCTTGCGCGCGACCAGACCCTCCCAGCGACGCAGCAGGTACAGTGGCATCAGGAGGTGAAAAGACTCGTAACTGTGCGACGCAAACACGAACGGGGCCAGACAGGCCTGGGCGACCTTGATGCCCAGTTCCTCGTCCAGTTCGCGGATCAGGCACTGCTCGGGGGTCTCGCCGGCCTCGACCTTGCCGCCGGGAAACTCCCACAGCCCCGCCAGAGCCTTGCCCTGCGGCCGCTGGCAGATCAGCACACGGCCGTCGACATCGATCAGGGCGGCGGCGGCGACGAGGACGATGGGCTTGGTCATGGGGGCGGTTTGGCGCGACAAAAGCGCCCTGGCAAGGGGTGCCGGGCCCCGCCCCTTGACTTCGCACCTGCGAAAGCGGATAAGCCCGCTGCGCCCATAGGCGCTATCGGTGCTCCAGCCGCGTGAGGGTCCATTTACGGACCAGCCTGTCGAGCGCCATGAAGCTTTCCATAAGACCGCCCGGGCCACGCGGGGCGCTCCCCAACCGACCCGCCTCATGGGCGAGCCGCGCGAGGACCGCGCGCGCCGTCATGCGGCCCTGTCTGAAAGACACCCGACTTGACTCAATTTTCCGATCTCGGCCTCGCCAAACCCCTGCTGAAGGCGCTGACCGACAAGGGCTACACCACCCCCACCCCGATCCAGGCCCAGGCCATTCCGACGGTCATGACCGGCCGCGACCTGCTGGGCATCGCCCAGACCGGCACCGGCAAGACCGCTGCCTTCGCCCTGCCGATCCTGCATCGCCTGGCCGAGAACAAGAAGGCGGCCCCGCGTCGCGGCTTCCGCTGCCTGGTCCTGTCGCCGACCCGCGAACTGGCCACCCAGATCGCCGAGAGCTTCCGGGACTACGGCAAGCACATGGGCCTGTCCGTCGCCACCATCTTCGGCGGCGTGAAGTACGGCCCGCAGATGAAGGCCCTGGCGGCCGGCGTCGACGTGGTCGTGGCCACTCCGGGCCGCCTGATGGATCACCTCGGCGAAAAGTCCGCCATCCTGTCCGGCGTCGAGATCTTCGTGCTCGACGAAGCCGACCAGATGCTGGACCTGGGCTTTGTGGTGCCGATCCGCAAGATCGCCAGCCAGCTGCCCAAGGAACGCCAGAACCTGTTCTTCTCGGCCACCATGCCCAATGAAATCGGCAAGCTGGCCGGCGAACTGCTGAAGAACCCGGCCCAGGTCTCGGTCACGCCCTCGGCCACCACGGTCGAGCGCATCGACCAGTCGCTGATCTTCATTGAAGCGCAGCGCAAGCGCCCCCTGCTGGCCGAACTGCTGGCCGACAAGGCCGTCGAGCGGTCGATCGTCTTCACCCGTACCAAGCGCGGTGCCGACCGGGTGGCCAAGTATCTGGTCGCCAGCGGCATCGAAGCCGCCGCGATCCACGGCGACAAGACCCAGGGTCAGCGCGAGCGGGCCCTGGCCGCCTTCAAGGCCGGTGAGGTCAAGGCCCTGATCGCCACCGACATCGCCGCGCGCGGCATTGACGTCAACGACGTCAGCCACGTCTTCAACTACGAGCTGCCCAATGTGCCGGAGTCCTATGTCCACCGCATCGGCCGTACGGCCCGCAAGGGCAAGGACGGCGTGGCCATCAGCTTCTGCGCCGATGACGAACGTCCGCTGCTGAAGGACATCCAGAAGGCGACCCGCCAGACGATCCCGACCTTCGACCGCCGCAACGACAAGAGCCTGGCGGCCGCAGCCGCCGTGGCCGACAAGCTGGCTCCGCCGGAGAAGTATGTCGATCCGCGCCGGGCCGACCCGCGCAACAACGTCCCGAGCGAACTGCGCCGCCAGCGCAACCGTCCGAACAAGGGCGGTGGCCAGGGTCAGGGCCAGGGTCGCAATGGCGGTGGCCGTAGCGGTGGTGGCCAGAACGCCGCAGCCAAGAGCGGCGGCGGCGACTTCCGGGGCCCCAAGCGCAGCGGTGGCGGCGGTGCGGTGACGGCGGTCGAAACCCGCTGGACCCCCATCGACTGATCCGCCGCCGGGTGGCCCACGCCACCCGACAGCCTGCTTCAGGCATGTGACTGAATTGACGGCCATTTTCACCCCCGGGGCGAAAGTGGCCGTTTTTTCGTTCAGGGTCAGTGTGGCAGGGGGGGCCGACGACCCTTGAATCCCCCTCGCCGATAGGGTCAGCTAGACTTTGGGACCGGTCTCTGGCCGGTTTGGGAGGGGACCTCTGCAATGGCGGACGCGAAGCCGCGCGCCGTACCCACGCTGACGCGACTTGCGGGCGGCGAGATGAGCGTTCGTGTGCGGACGTTCGACTGGTCGACGACGCCGCTGGGCCCGATCGAGGCCTGGCCCCCCAGCCTCCGACTGGCCGTCGACATGATCCTGGCGACCAATTTCCCGATGGCCGTGCGCTGGGGCCCTGAGCTCTGCCTTATCTACAATGACGCCTATGCCCCGGCCCTACATGAGCGGCACCCAACCGCGCTGGGCATGCTGTTCACAGCCCATTCGCCCGACTTCCAGGCCAGCCTGCGCACGGTGCATGACGACATCCTGTCCGGAGCAAGCGGCGGCTATGCTTTTGAAAAGCTGCCCCTGACTGTCCTGAGAACCGGCGACACGGCCCCGCGCCTTGCCTCGTTCAGGGTCAGCTACAGCCCCCTGCCCGATGCCACGGCCGCCAACGGGATCGGCGGCGTCCTGGTCACTGCGGTCGAGATCGCCGAGACGGCCGAGATCGAGAAGGCCCTGCACGAGACCGAACAGCGCTACCGCATGGCCCTGAAGGCTGCCGGCGGCGTTGGGACCTGGGACTGGGACATCAAGGCCAACCGGGTCTATGCCGATCCCGGCTATGCCCGGTTGCACGGGCTTTCAGAAGACTATGGCCATGCCGGCCTGCCCGTTCAGAGCTTCACCCGGGCGGTCCACCCCGATGACCGCGACCGGATCCGCGATGTCAGCCTGGCGGCGATGGAAAACGGCGGAGACTTCGCCGACGAGTACCGGCTGATCCAGGCTGACGGCAGCGTCCGCTGGGTCCATGCCCGCGGCAGTTGCTCACTGGACGCGGACGGCACAGCCGCCCGCAACGGTGGCATCATTCTCGACATCACCGACCGCAAGACGGTCGAGGCCGACCTGGTGGCCGCCCGCAGCGAACTGCACCATGCGCTCGAGGCCGCCCGGATGGGGCGCTGGGACCACAATCCGTCCACGGGTGCGCGGTTCTGGGATAGCCGGGCCTGCACGATCTTCGGCGTCTCGCCGGCGGCCGCCAATACCCTCGAAGCCTTCGAGCAACTGGTCATCCCCGAAGACCTGGATGGCTTGCGTGCCGGCGTCGCCGGGGCCCTGGACCCTAACGGCGACGGCAAGATCAACCTCGAATATCGCATCCGCCGGCCTGGCGAAGACACCGTCCGCTGGATCGAGACCTTCGGTCAGGCCTATTTCGACCGGGGGGTCTGCACCCGCTTCGTCGGCGTCGTCTCCGATGTCAGCGAGCGCAAGGCGGCCGAACTGGCCCTGGAGCGCCAGCAGGAAACACTGCGCCTGGCCGTCGACGCCGCCAATGTCGGCATCTGGGACTCCGACCTCGAAACGGGCCATGTCGCCTGGTCCGACCGCTGCTACGCCATGTTCGGCATTCCGCCCGGCACCCCGATTACAGCGGATGACTTCTTTGCTCACGTCCATCCCGAAGACCTGAATCACGCCCGCGAGGCGGTGGACCGCTCGCTGGACCCGCAGATCCGCGCCGAACACGCCCTGGAGCTCCGGATCATCGGGCGCGATGACGGCGTCGAACGCTGGCTGAGTATTCGCGGCGAGGTGATGTTCTCGCCCGAGGGTCAGCCGCAGCGCTTCCTCGGAGCCGTGGTCAACATCACCGATCGCAAGCGGGCCGAACTGCACCTGCGGCTGCTGGTCAATGAGCTGAACCACCGGGTGAAGAACTCGCTGGCCACCATCCAGGCCATCGCCGCCCAGAGCTTCAACGGCTCGCGCTCGCTTCCGGAGGCCCAGGAGGCCTTCACCAACCGCATCGTCGCCCTGTCCGAGGCCCACGACCTGCTGACCCGTGAAAACTGGGAGGGCGCGGATCTGCACGACATCGCCTCACGCCTCGTGACCCTGCACGGCGGACCGGCGCGGTTCGGCCTGTCCGGACCGGCCATCCGCCTGTCGCCGCGTACGGCCCTGTCCCTGTCCATGGCCCTGCACGAACTGGCCACCAATGCGGTCAAGTACGGGGCCCTGTCGGTGCCGGAAGGCCGGGTGACCATTGCCTGGGCCCTGGCTCCCGGCCCTGGCGCGCAACGGCTCGACCTCAGCTGGGCCGAACGCCACGGGCCACCTGTCACGCCGCCGATCCGCCGGGGTTTCGGTTCCCGGCTGATCGAACGCGGTCTGGCGGCCGAACTGTCCGGCAAGGCCTCGATCCACTTCGAACCCGAAGGCGTGGTCTGCCAGATCCGGGCCCTGCTGGACGCCTGATCAGCCGGCCATCCGCAGGGTCTTCGCGATCTGGTCGTCGGTCCGGCGCAGGGCCATGACCAGGGCTCCGGCCACGATCAGCGGCAGAAGGGCCCAGACCGGCAGGCCGGCCACCGCCAGGCCCGTCGCGCCGGAAATCAGGGCCGCAACCAGCAGTTCGGCCAGGGCCGAGAACCACGAAGCCCCCCGCCGGCGACGGAAGTCGGCGCGCTTGCCTGGCTTCTGGTGCCAGACATTGATCTGGGCACAGCAATAGGCCGACAGGCCGGCGCCGATCGCGGTCAGGACGCCGGTCAGGGGCTGGAACCAGGCGAGCGCCAGGACCGGCCCTGCCAGCATGATGGCGACCGGGATCAGGGCGGCAACCAGCTTGGCACGCCAGAGTACGGACGCCGGCGTCGGCGAGACGGCCAGTAGGTCGGGGGTATCCTCGGCCGACAGGGTGATCCAGGCGAGACTGCCGGCCACCTGCCCGGCCATGAAGGCCACGATCCCCGCGCCGCCGGCCAGGGCGGCGGCCTCGACCTTCGAGGCCGAACGGGCCAGCACCAGGGCCAGCGGGATCAGGTACAGAACCCGCAGCAGCACCTGCGACAGCAGGGCCGCGTCGCGGCCGATCAGCCGCAGTTCCTTGCGGACCGTGGCCCGGAACGCTCCGGCGGCAAAGGCGGCCACCGGCTTGGTCACGCCCCGGGCCCGACGGGTCGAGGATCCCTGGGCGGCTGCGGCGGCGTCGGAGAAACGCCGGCCAAGGGCATTGGCCGCGAGCCAGAACAGGCCGATCCCGAACGCCAGCAGGCCCAGCAGCGGCAGGGGCTCGCCGAGCATGGCCCGCAGCGGCAAACCGGCCACCGGCGGCAGCACGAGGCGACCGTCATAGGCCGAGCGGGCGATGCTGGCGAACAGGCTCTCGCTGGCCGCCTCGCCCATCAGGTTGCGATACTGGCTGGCCAGGAAGAAGGCCGCGCCGACGATGGCGGCCAGTACCTGGGCGACCGTGCGGGTCCGGCGCGGGCCGATCAGGGCGAACAGGGCCATGGCCAGAAACAGGCCCAGCGCCGTGGCGATCAGGGCCAGCGCGATCAGCACGCCGAACAGGCCCGCCCAGGCCGGATGACCGTACAGGACCGACGGCAGCAGCAGCGGCGTGACGAAGACGAGGAACAGCAGGGCGACGCCGGCGGCGATCCCCAGCGCCCGCACCAGCAGCACCCGGCGCGGCTCCAGCGGCGAAGAGAACAGCAGGTCCAGATCGCCGCGCTCGTAGAGGGCTTCAGCCGAGGCGCTGAGGGTCTGGGACAGCATCAGGGTCAGGACAACCAGGCTGACCAGCCCGGCGATGGCGACCGACAGCGGATTGACCGGAATGTCGTGGTCGTGAACCGCGAGCGCGATCATAACCCCGCCCAGACAGGCAAAGCCGAACAGGATGGCGAGGCCGATCAGGGCCCCGGGGCCCTTGCCGGCCCGGCCGGCGCGGAAGCCGCGCCAGGCCAGACGGATCTCGTGGGCCAGCAGCCACAGCGTGCCGGCAGGCTTGAACAGGCTCACGCGGGCGCGCCCTCTGCGGTCAGTTGCAGGAAGACGTCTTCCAGGGTTCCGGTGCCGTCACCGGCCCGGGCCCGCAGTTCGTCCAGCCGGCCTTCGGCCAGCAGGCGTCCACCGGCGATGATGCCGATCCGGTCGGCCATGCGCTCGGCCACCTCGAGGATGTGGGTGGTCAGGATCACCGTGCAGCCGGCCTCGACCCGCGCCTGCAGCATGTCCTTGACCAGCCGCGCCGCCGCGGCGTCGAGGCCGGTCAGGGGCTCATCCAGGATCAACAGCTTCGGGTCATGGATCAGGGCCCCGGCCAGGGCGACCTTCTGCTTCATGCCGCGCGAAAAGCCCTCGCAGCGCCGCCGCGCTTCATCGGCCAGGCCCAGCTGGGCCAGCAGCGCCTCGGCCCGCGTCCGGGCCACGGCCGGATCGACACTCCACAGCCCGGCCACGAATTCGAGATACTCCAGCGGCGTCAGGCGGTCATAGATCATCGCCTCGTCGGGCGCCCAGGCGATCAGGCCCTTGGCCCCGGCCGGGTCCTGGCGGGCATCGATGCCGAACACGCTGATCTCGCCCGCATCCGGCTTGGTCAGGCCGGCGACCATTCGCAGGGTCGTGGTCTTGCCCGCCCCGTTGGGGCCCAGCAGGGCATAGAGCTCGCCCGCATGAACGGTCAGGTCCAGATCGGACACAGCCGGCTTGGCGAAGGTCTTGTTCAGACCCCGCACGATCAAGGCTTCGGTCAAAGGTCTTGTTCCCCACGCAACTTGCGGCGACATGAGAACGTGATTGCGGGGCCCTGTTCAAGCGACGATGCGCCGCGAGCCGTGGCTAGTTCGGCGGACTGACCGCTTCCAGCTCAAAGGCGGCATCCAGGCCGGCGTCATCGGCGATCATGCCGGTCAGGGCAGCAGACAGGACAGGATCCAGCGAGCTCCAGACGAAGGCCAGTTGCTCCAGCACGGCGGGCAGGCGGTCGGGCTCGAAGCCGGGATAGAGATCTTCCACCAGCCACAGCCCGGTCAGCACATCGAAGCCGAACCGGCAGCCGATCAGACGGAACTGGGCGCGGGCGACCGTCTCGAACAGGGCCGTCAGGTCGCGGGCCTGATCGAGGTCTTCGCTGTCGAGAACCTGGCAGCGCACCTGCAGCCAGCCGTTCTGCGGAAACAGATAGAAGGCCCCGCCGTCCTCGGCCCCGGACACCTCCAGCCCGTTGTCGATCTCGCTGACGACATAGCCGGCCTCGCGGCAGGCCTCGGCGACTTCGGCGAGGTTGAGGGGAAGGGCGTGCGGTTGGTCGGTCATGACGCTCAGGGTCCCTGGTCAAATCCTCCCCCTGATGGGGGAGGTGTCGCCGTCAGG
>NZ_QAII01000168.1:0-7140 GCF_003060965.1 Caulobacter sp. HMWF025
CGCTGGGGCCGGCCGGGGGGGGGGGAGCCGGGTTGTCCGCGTCGAAGGAGAGATTGGGTGGCGAACCGGGCTTTGCAACGGCGCGACTGAGGTCATTTCACGGCCAACGATGTCAGCCCCGCCACAAAGCCGCCAACCCTAGACTGGAAACGCCCCGGCCCGGGCCAGGGACGAGGCCGGAGCCTTGCCGAGGCGCTCACTGATCGCCCGCCCCGTCTCGATCAGGGCCGACAGGTCATAGCCGGTCTCGAACCCGGCCCGCTCCAGCATGTAGACCAGATCCTCGGTGCCGATATTGCCGGTGGCATTGGGCGCGAACGGACAGCCGCCCAGCCCGCCGACCGAGGCGTCCAGCACATCGACCCCGGCCTCGACCCCGGCAAAGGCATTGGCGAGACCCGTATTGCGAGTGTCATGGAAGTGCAGCCGCAGACGGGCGCCCGGCGCGGCGGCGCGAACAGCCTCGACCCGGCGGCGCACGGTCCAGGGATCGGCGACCCCGATGGTGTCGGCAATGGCGATCTCGGGCACGCGCAGGGCCGCCGCTTCGCGGACGATGGCCACCACCTGGTCCTCGCTGACCTCGCCGTCGAACGGACAGCCGAAGGCCACCGACAGGGTCATGGTCACCGGCGGACCGCCCTCCACCGCCTGGCGCTCGACAATGGCGGCCAGCACATCCAGCTGCTGGCTAACAGTCGAACCCTGGTTGCGGGTCGCAAAGCCGTCCGAGGCGCAGACCACCACATTGGCCTCATCGCACTGGGCGGCAACGCAGCGCTCCCAGCCGCGCATGTTCAGCACCAGGCCGATGCGCGAGTGGTTCAGGTCCGCCGGCAGGGCGGCCATGATCTCTTCGGCCCCGGCCATCTGCGGCACGCGGTTGGGATTGACGAACGAGACCACCTCCATGCGCCGGGCCCCGCAGGCCTCCAGCCGCCGGATCAGGGCCAGCCGCTCGTCGACCGAGAGCACAGTCTTCTCGTTCTGCAGCCCGTCGCGCGGTCCGACCTCGACGATCTCGATGAAGCGGCTCACGGACGGCTCTCCGGTACGGGGGTTTCGGCCGGCCGCTGGGGCTCGCCACGATAGAGGGTCAGGCGCTCGTCATCGCCGTCGGAATAGTTCTGGCCGCTCACCACCCCGACCGGGCGCGGCGTCAGGCCGAGCGCGGCGAGGCTCTTGCGGAACACGGCGTCCTCACGGGCCTCGACCACGGCCGGACGGCCCTCGGCGATGGCCCGGGCGGCCCGCTCGCCGTCGGTCAGTTGCGTGGCGGTGCCCAGCAGGAAGACCAGGCTGGGCTCCGAATAGCCGGTGACGGCGACCGGCCCCGGCGCGCCCGAGCGGGGCGACAGCCGGGCGCGGTCGAGGGCCTCGGCAATGTCTTTCGACAGGAACAGCGGCTCCAGATGCGGCAGCAGCCCGCCGACCAGGGCGGCGTGGGCCCCGATGCCGAGCGCGCCGGCCACCAGCAGGGCACGGACCGCATGGCCCTTCAGCAGCAGCAGGATCCCTGCCCCGCCGGAACCGACCAGCAGCAGCACGACCAGCAGCATCCAGGCCAGATCCATGCCCTGGCCGAAGGTCACCATGCCGTAGACGGCGACGGCGATCAGCAGCAGGGTCGCCAGCAGGGTCAGGCCTGCCCCGAGCCAGCGCACGCCGCGCCCGAGCGGCGCGCGCACCGAGGCCGCCATCAGGATCGCCAGGCCCCCGATCCCCGGCAGGGTGTAGTGCGCCAGCTTGGTCGGCAGGATCTCGAACATCAGCCAGGTCGGGATCAGCCAGCAGGCGGCAAACCGCACGCCCGGCTCGGCCCGGCCGGACCAGATCAGCACCAGGGCCGCCGGCAGCAGCAGGGTGGCCGGATAGAGCAGCACCGGCGACAGCATCAGGTGATAGCCGAACGGCCCCGAATGGCCCTCCTGTCCGCCGACCATCTTCGGCGCCAGATCGCCGCCGATGGCGGTGCCCCAGAACGCCCCGTCCGTGGCGACGGTGATCATCATCGCCCAGGGCAGGACGACGGCGCAGAACAGGATCAGGCCCCAGCCCCAGCCGAGGTCCTTCAGCCAGCCGGCCTTGCGATCCCAGGCCCACAGGGCCAGGGCCGCCAGGATCACGGTCAGCAGGCCGACCGGCCCCTTGATCAGGGCCGCGACGGCCAGACCCGACCAGAAGGCCAGCTTCAGCCAGACCCCGGGCTTTCGTCCCGCCAGATGTGCAGCATAGATCCTCGCCATGGCCGCCATGGCCAGGGTGGTCGAACCGCACAGGGCCGCATCGGTCTTGGCGATGAAGGCTTCGCTCGACAGCAGGAAGGTGCCGGCAAACAGCGCGCCGGCCAGCAGCCCCGTGCGGGCATCGAACAGGGCCGCCGCGGCCCAGGCGCAGGCGGCGGCGGCCAGCATGGCCCCCAGCAGGGACGGGATACGGTAGGCCCAGATGCCCCGGTCCTCGGGCGCGGAGACCAGGGCGACGGTGGCGGCCTGCAGCCAGTGGATGCCGACCGGCTTCTTGAAGCGCGGCTGGTCCTGGAAGCGGATGACCACATAGTCATCGGTCTCAAGCATCTGGGCGGTGGCCTGGGCGAAGCGCGACTCGTCGCGATCCAGTGGCGGCATGGCCAACAGGCCCGGCAGGCCGGCAATCAGGGCCAGCAGGGCGGCGAACAGGGGGCCGCGCCATCCGCGGCTCCACGCATCGAGGCGAGATTCAAGCGTCATGGGCCATGGAATAGCACGATCCTTTCGTATGGGCAGTTTTGAGGTATTAGAGGCGCATGACCGCCAGCGCCGCCCCAGTTCCCGACTTTTCGATCGTGGTTCCCGTCTTCGATGAAGGCGGAGCCGCCCCGGCCCTGGTGCGCGAGATCGCCGCCGCCTTCGCCGGCGAGTCGCACGAGATCATCTTTGTCGACGACGCCAGCCGCGACGACACCCGGGCCCTGCTGGTCGCGCTCCGGGCCGAGATCCCGCAACTGCGGGTCCTGAGCCACCGCAAGAACTCGGGCCAGAGCCGGGCCGTGCGCAGCGGCATCCTGGCCGCGCGCGGTCCGATCATCGTCACCCTCGACGGCGACGGCCAGAACGATCCGGCCGATGCCCCGCGTCTGGCCCGGGCCCTGGCGGCCGGTCCGCCGACCCTGGCCCTGGTCGGCGGCGAGCGGGTCAAGCGCCAGGACAGCAGCGCCAAGCGCTTTGCCTCGCGTTTCGGCAACGGGGTGCGCAAGCGCCTGCTGCACGACACGGCCAATGATACCGGCTGCGGGCTCAAGGCCTTCCGCCGCGAGGCCTTCCTGCGCCTGCCCTATTTCGATCACATCCACCGCTACATCCCGGCCCTGATGCTGCGCGAGGGCTATGAGGTGGCGTTCGAGCCGGTGAACCACCGCCACCGGGAAACCGGGGTGTCGAAGTACACCAATTTTGGCCGCCTGAAGGCCTCGGTCTCCGACCTGCTGGGCGTGATGTGGCTGCAGACCCGGGCCCGCAATCCGGGTGGCGTCGACGAGGCCTAGGCTTCAGCGGACGGCGACGGCTTCTCGCAGGCTGAAAATACGGTTACCCCTAGGCGATGTGGCCGGGGGGCCACCCGTCTGGGGGAAGGATTGCCCATGTTCGCCGCGGTTCCGCTGCTGGTCTTGCCGGTGCTGATCTACAACCTGATCGCCCTGACCCTGACGGGCGGTTTCCAGTCGATCGACGCCCATGCGCGCCTGACCGAGACCCTGTTCACGATCCACATGACCTCGCAGATCGACTGGGCCGTCAGCCTGGGTGACCTGCTGCTGGCCGCCTCGCTGGTCGTGCTTTTTGTCGAGCTGCTGAAGTCCACGACCAGCCGCAAGATCGCAATCATCAATCACTCGCTGTCGATGGTGCTGTTCATCGGCTGCCTGGTCGAGTTCCTGCTGGCCCCGGCCTTTGCCACCTCGATCTTCTTCCTGATCACGGTGATGGTCCTGCTCGACGTGCTGGCCGGATTCATCGTCACCATCGTCGCCGCACGCCGGGACGTGGACTTCGGGGAATAGCCCCCTGCCCTAGCTGCGGGGCTCAAGCCTCGCCGTCAGGGCCGCCATCTGCGCCTCCAGCCGGCCCAGCGCCTCGGCATTGTGCAGGCTGATGGCGGCGAGGTCGCGGTCGCGCAGGGCGTCCAGCTTGGCGTGCAGGTGCATGATCTCCAGCTCGGCCCGCAGGTTGACGACATAGTCGTGCTCGGCGTTCTGGCGGTCCTTCGAGGCCTGCCGGTTCTGGCTCATCATGATCACCGGGGCCTGCAGGGCCGCGACGGTCGAGAGCAGCAGGTTCAGGAAGATGAAGGGATAGGGGTCGAACGACAGGTTGAACGGCTTGAGACCCACGTTCAGCGCGATCCAGGCCAGCAGCACCGCACTGAACCCGCCGATGAAGCCCCACGACCCGCCGACCGCCGCGACCTTGTCGGCCAGGCGGTCCCAGTAGGTGCGGTCATCCGAGACCAGCGCCTTGTTCAACCCCGTCGGCGCCTCGGCCGCGATCAGGTCGATGACGCTGCGCTGGACGTCGTTGAGGTCGCGATAGGGCTCGTTCAGCAGCTCGCGAGACAGCTGGTCGAGACGGTCGTCGATGGTCATGGCAATCTCCTGGGCTTCGCACGATTGACACGCGAACGCGGCACAAGCGAGGCTCCCGCCGTCGCAAGACCGACAAAGCCAAGCTTGCCCTGAAGGAGACTCCCATGGCTCACAAGTTCATTATCAAGAAGGACAAGGCGGGCGAGTTCCGCGTCAACTTCGTCTACAACAGCGAAGTGATCTTCTCGACCGAAGGCTATTCGTCGAAGGCCTCGGCCAAGAACGCCATCGAGTCGATTCTGAAGAACGGCCCCGGCGCCGAAATCGACGATCAGACCGACTAAAGTCCGAGCCCATAATGTCTTGTCATCCCGGCCGGACGCTCGTCAGGGCGGGAGCGCCGGGACCCAGGGGCGACCGCGCTGCGCCGGCCCCTGGGTCCCGGATAGCCTCTGCGAGGCTTCCGGGATGACAAGGTTTGGGTTCCAGATTGCCGGGAACCTCACTTGACCCCTTCCCCCGCCCGGCGTCTGATCGCTGATAACAAGAAAAGCGGGGAGGACTGCCGATGAGCGCGAACGCCAACGGCCGCAAGAGCATCTTCATCACCGGGGCCGCCAGCGGCATCGGCCTGGCCAGTGCGAAAAAATTCGCCGCGGACGGCTGGTTCGTCGGCCTGTCCGACATCGATGTCGTCGGCCTGAAGGCCGCCCTCGAGGCCATCGGCCCGGCCAATGGCGCAACCTATCGCCTCGACGTGCGCGACCGCGAGGCCTGGGACAATGCGTTGGGCGAGTTCGGCCGCCTGACCGACGGCAAGCTGGACGCCCTGCTCAACAATGCCGGGATCGCCCGGTTCGGCGCGCTGGAAGAGCTCAGCGAAGCCGATTGCGACATGCAGATCGACATCAATATCCGCGGCGTGATCCACGGGGCCCGGGCCGGCCTGCCCCTGCTGAAGGCCGGACGCGGCCGCCTGATCAATGTAGCCTCGTGCGCCGGTCTCTACGGCTCGCCCAAGCTGGCCGTCTATTCGGCCACCAAGTTCGCCGTGCGCGGCCTGTCAGAAGCCCTCGACGTCGAATATGCCGCCCACGGCGTCAGCGTCGCCTGCGTCATGCCCTGGTTCGTCGAGACGCCGATCCTCAATGCCGGCTCGTCGGGCAGCAATGAGAGCATGTCCGACGCCCTCAAGAAGGGCGGCCTGGAGGTCTATCCGGTCGAGGACGCGGCCGAGGTCGTGGCAAAGGCCGCGACCGGCAAGGACCTGCACTATTTCGTGGGCAAGCGGGCGAAGCAGATGCGCTTCGCCACCAGCCACATGGCCGGATCGGTCAGGAAGCAGCTCCGCTCACGGCCGATGATGACGTCCTGACCTCGGGGGCCTTGTCGGCCACCGGCTTGGCCGGGGCCGAGGCGGGCTCGACCGGCGAACCCAGCGGGCCGCCCATGCCGTTGCCGGCCGAGACCGGCTGGGCGTCACGCACCGCATTGGCCGCATAGATCAGACCCGGCGGCTTGCCGTCAGCAGTCAGGCCCTGGGTCAGGTCAGCGACGGTCGGCGCATTGGGCAGGTCGTTCAGGTCCGACGGCTGCGGGGTGGCCGTAAAGGCCCCCGGCGCGCCGGCGCGACCGCCGAAGCGGTAGAAGACGTGCATGCCCACCTGGGCCACGCGCAGCAGGCGCGGACCCCAGCCCGGCGAGACGCTGGTGGTGTGGAAGTGGGTAGCCGAACCGACCTCATGCATCACCGCGCCCGACAGGGCGCGTGAGGCGATGGTCTTGGCCCGGCCCCAGGCTCCGCGTTCGCGGGTCCGGCGCATCGAGCCGTCGCAGGCGAAGCTGAACTGGCAGCCGACCTGGCGATAGGCGCCCTGGAACACCACGCCGCAGATCGACTTGGGGAAGGCTGGATGGCGGACGCGGTTCAGCACCACCTGGGCCACGGCCGCCTGGCCGCTGGGGGTCTCGCCCCGGGCCTCGTAATAGACAGCGTCGGCCAGGCAATCGAGCTCACGCGAGCTTTCCAGCACATTGGTCAGGCGGAACGGGGCCGGCGACGGATTGAACGGCCCGCCGAAGCTGGCACGCAGCATCAGGGGGCTGCTGCGGAAACCGGTCGCGGCCGAATTGCGGTTCTCGAGCCGGGCGACCAGCAGCGAGATTTGGCGATCACGCTGGGCGGCTCCGGCGACGGTATAGGGGTCATGGCGACGGGCCACGGCGAGGGCGCCGGGGTCCATACGAGACGCGGCCTTGACCAGGGCGGCATCGGAGAAACCCTCCGAAGCGCCGTCGGCCAGGCGGCTCACACGGGCATGCTGGCTGGCCGTCTGGGCCAGTCCACCAGCAAGGTAGACGCCGCCAAGTGCCAGGCCCGTGATGGACCCGACCAATACGGCGCCGACCAGCCCGCGCGAATCCGCGCGCGTCTGCGACTTGATGTACAAAACTCGTGTCCTGCGCGGCGAGGGCGTACCGCCCCCCGACAAAAAACGCCTCTAGAGACCCGGAAAAAGCACTGTCGGGCAGCTCTGGAAGCGGGGACTCGACCGGTTCACGATGTGGCCGAAGTCCTG
>NZ_QAII01000168.1:7150-7551 GCF_003060965.1 Caulobacter sp. HMWF025
CGACAAAAAACGCCTCTAGAGACCCGGAAAAAGCACTGTCGGGCAGCTCTGGAAGCGGGGACTCGACCGGTTCACGATGTGGCCGAAGTCCTGCTCGTCAGGGGCTTATGACGCATTGATGAACGAGTCGCAAGCATCGCTCGCAGTGCAGCATGGAATCTGAGCGAAAACGCCGCAGTCCAGACCGTTAACGTCTTGATTCGCTGGAAAAACTGGACAATCGAAAAAATGCCTCCTTTGCCGCACCGCAAAGCATAGGGGCGACTGTTCTGAAGGCCTTGACTCAGCAACACCGCAGCGGGCCACAACGTTACTGATAGGTTATCCGTCTCGGCTCAAGGCGCTCGCATGGGGCGGGCGGCGGGGGTCGCAACGCCCCGCCCGCCCGTCCGGAGCCAGCC
>NZ_QAII01000035.1 GCF_003060965.1 Caulobacter sp. HMWF025
CTTCGGGAAAGACGGGTGGCGCAGATCAAAGCCCAGAAGGTCAGAGGCCGGATCGTCCAGCCCCACCCGCCCCGCCTCGACCAGGGTCATGAAGCCCAGCGCCGTGACCAGTTTCGAGATCGAGGCGATGCGGGCCGGGCTGGCCGGCGACAGGGCGCGTCCGCCGACGACATCGGCGAGACCCCGGGCCACGGACTTCTGCACGTCCCCGCCCCGGAACCGGACCCCGGCCAGGGCCGGCAGGGCGGCAGACAGGTCGCCCTCGCCCTGCAGCAGTCGGTCATAGGGATCGGGCGTCCCGGCCCCCAGGCCCAGGGCGGCGACGGCGGTCAGCAGCGTGCGGCGGGTCGGCATGGGGTCTCCGGATCAGGCTCCGAAGACTGGCGCCGTCAGACCGCTTGCGCCACCGTCCTCGTCCGCTTCCAGGCCCCGTAGGCGAAGACCACCACCCCGGCCCAGATGAACAGGAAGGACAGGGCCCGCAGCGGGGTGAAGGCCTCGCCGAGGGCGATACCGATGCCGAACTGCAGGGTCGGACCGATGAACTGCAGAAAGCCCATGGCGCTGAGCGGCATGCGGCGCGCCGACCAGGCGAACAGGGCCAGGGGCACGACCGTGACCGGCCCGGCCAGCAGCAGCAAGGCGCTGACCCCGGTGCCCGCGCCGAAATGGCCCGCCCCGGTCGACTGCAGGTGCAGCACATAGATCAGGCCCGGCACGGCCAGATAGGCACACTCGATGAACAGGCCGGTCTGGGCGTCGGCCTTCACCTGCTTGCGCAGGATGCCATAGAGGCAAAAGCTCAGGGCCAGGCCCAGGGCGACCAACGGCAGGTGGCCCAGGGCCGCCGTCTGGATCGCCACCCCGATCGCGGCCAGACCGATGGCGATCGCGCCCTCGCGGCTGATGCGCTCGCGGAACAGGACCGCCCCGGCCGCCATGGTCATCAGCGGGTTGATGTAATAGCCGAGGCTGGCCTCGATGACGTGCCCGGCATTGACCGCCAGCACATAGATCGACCAGTTGATGAAGATGGCGGCCGTCGAGCAGGCCAGGATCAGCAGGGTCCTGGGCTGGCGCAGCACGGCTGCCACCTGCCCCGCCTGCCGGGCCAGCAGCACGGCCAGAAACGCCCAGGGCGCGGCCCACAGGGTACGGTGCGCGATCATCTCCCACGGGCCGACGCCCTGCAGGGCCAGGGCGTGGAAATAGAGCGGCAGGAAGCCCCACAGGGTGTAGCAGCCCACGGCCGCCATCAGCGCGGTCCGGCTCTCGTCAGGGGTCTTGGTCACATCCGCCGACATGGCGTCGTCCTTTGGTCAGAATCGAAAAGGGCTCCCGGAACCCTTAGGTCCCGGGAGCCCCTGAAACGTCCACCCGCTATTTGCGGACGGGAGTCTTAGGCCGGGAGTTTCTGCCTGATGAGACCCTTCTCATGCAGCAGTTGCGCGATCTGCACGGCGTTCAGGGCCGCGCCCTTGCGCAGGTTGTCGGCCACGCACCACAGGGCCACGCCGTGCTCGACGGTCGGGTCGTTGCGGATGCGCGAGACATAGACCGGGAACTCGCCGGCGCTTTCCTTCGGCGTCATGTAGCCGCCGTCCTCGCGCTTGTCGACGACCACGACGCCGTCGGTATCGCGCAGGATCTCGCGGACATCATCTTCGTCCAGGGCAGTCTCGAACTCGATGTTCACCGACTCCGAGTGGCCGACCATGACCGGCACGCGGACGCAGGTGGCGACCAGCTTGATGGCCGGATCGAGGATCTTGTGGGTCTCGACGGTCATCTTCCACTCTTCCTTGGTGAAGCCGTCGTCCATGAAGACGTCGATGTGGGGGATGACGTTGAAGGCGATCTGCTTGGTGAACTTCTTGGGCGGCGGCGCGCCCAGCACGAACACACCCTTGGTCTGGTCCCAGAGCTCGTCCATGCCTTCCTTGCCCGCGCCCGACACCGACTGATAGGTCGAGACGACGACGCGGCGGATCCTGGCTTCCTTGTGCAGGGCGCTCAGCACCACGACCAGCTGGGCGGTCGAGCAGTTGGGGTTGGCGATGATGTTCTTGGGCAGGTGATCCACTGCATCGGGGTTCACCTCGGGCACGACCAGCGGCACGTCCGGATCCATCCGGAAGTGGCTGGAATTGTCGATCACGATTGGACCGGCCGCGCCGATCTTCTCGCCCCAGGCCTTGGAGATCGACCCGCCGGCGCTCATCAGCACGATGTCGACCTTGGAGAAGTCGAACTGCTCCAGGTCCTCGCAGCGCAGGATCTGGTTGCCGAACGAGACCTCGACGCCGATGGATTTACGAGAGGCGATGGCGTGCATTTTCTCGACGGGGAATTTCACCTCCTCGAGGATGTTGAACATCTCACGGCCAACATTGCCCGTGGCGCCGACCACGGCGACCCGGTAACCCATAGCGGTCTCCAATTCGATTGTCTTCCGACCCTGGAAGATGGCGACCCGTTACGCCCCCAAAGCGCCCGAGGCAAGGCAAGGGTTTCTGCCAGCGCTGATAGGACAGGCCGGGTGCGGCAAGTTTTCACCAGTTGAAACGGACCCGCTCCGCCTTCACGAAATCCACGAAGGCCCGCAGCGGGGCCGGCATGTGGCGGCGGCTGGGATAATAGAGCAGCGGCCCGGTGAAGGGCGGCAGCCAGTCTTCCAGCACCGCCTCCAGCCGGCCCGCCGCCAGGTCCTCGGCCACGAAGTCCTCGAAGGTGGCGATCAAACCCACGCCGGCCCGGCAGGCCGCCAGCTCCAGATCGATGCTGGTCGAGACCAGCGGGCCGGTGGGGCTGACCTTGATCACCTCGCCGTCCTTCTCGAACTCCCAGGGGTGGCTGACCCCGCTGGGGAAGCGGTGCCGGATGCAGGCGTGGTCGAGGATCTCGCGGGGATGGGCGGGCCGGCCCCGGGCGGCGAAATAGGCCGGAGCGCCGGCCACCACGAACCGCTGCGGCCCGGCCAGGGACACAGCGATCATGTCCTTCTCCATCCGCTCGTCATAGCGCACCCCGGCATCGAAGCCGGCCGCCAGCACGTCGATGAAGGTGTCCTCGGCCGTCACCTCCACCGAGACGCCGGGATGGGCCGCCAGAAAGCGCGGCAGCAGCCCGGGCAGGATCACCCGGGCCACGACGTTGGGCACGTTCAGCCGCAGGGTCCCGGTCGGGCTGTCGCGGAAGGCATTGACCTCGTCGAGGGCCAGGGCGACGTCGGCCAGGGCCGGGGTCAGGCGGTCCAGCAGGGTCTGACCGGCCTCGGTCGGCGTCACGCTGCGGGTGGTGCGGTTCAGCAGCCGCACACCCAGCCGCGCCTCCAGCCGCCGCACCGCCTCGCTCAGCGATGAGGCCGAGACGCCGCGCACGGCGGCCGCGCCGCGAAAGCCCCGGGCCCGGGCCACGGCCGTAAAGGCATCCAGATCGGCGAAATCAGCCTGTTGCATTGTGCGAAATTCCGAACGGGTCGTGCAGGTTTGAGCGGATTATCGCACGACATGTTCAGGCGCATAACCCTCCACACAGACCCCAGCCCCCGGAGAGACCCCCTTGAAGACGCATCAGCTCGGCCAGACCGGTCCCGTCGTTTCCGCCTTCGGCCTCGGCTGCATGGGCATGTCGGACATGTACGGCCCCAGCGACCGGGCCGAGAGCCTGGCCACCTTCGACGCCGCCGTCGACCAGGGCGTGACCCTGATCGACACCGGCGACTTCTACGGCATGGGCCACAACGAGCTGCTGATCGGCGAGGCCCTGAAGCGCCATCGTCGCGAGGACCTGGTGCTCAGCGTCAAGACCGGGGCCCTGCGCGATCCGGCCGGGGCCTTCCTCGGCTACGACAGCCGTCCGGTCGCCCTCAAGAACTTCCTCGCCTACAGCCTCAAGCGCCTCGGCGTCGACTACATCGACATCTACCGCCCCTCGCGGCTGGACCCGTCCGTGCCGATCGAGGACAGCATCGGCGCGCTCGCCGAAATGGTCCAGGCCGGCTACATCCGCCACATCGGCCTGTCGGAGGTCGGGGCCGCGACGATCCGCCGGGCCGCCGCCGTCGCGCCGATCGTCGACCTGCAGATCGAGTATTCCCTGGTCTCGCGCGGCATCGAGGCCGACATCCTGCCGACCTGCCGCGAGCTGGGTATCGGCATCACCGCCTATGGCGTGCTGTCGCGCGGCCTGATCAGCGGCCACTGGACCAAGGCCGGTGCCGGCGGCGGCCGGGACTTCCGGGCCATGAGCCCGCGCTTCCAGGGCGACAATCTCGACACCAACCTGGCCCTGGTCGAGGCGCTGCGCGCGGTCGCCGAGGCCCGGGGCGTGACTACCGCCCAGGCCGCCATCGCCTGGGTCGCCAGCCGGGGCGACGACATCGTGCCGCTGATCGGGGCCCGGCGTCGGGACCGTCTGGCCGAGGCCCTGGGGGCCCTGAGCCTCACCCTGTCAGACGAGGACCTGGCCGCCATCGCCGCCGCCGTGCCGGCCGGGGCCGTGGCCGGCACCCGCTACGCCGAGGCGATGATGGCCCACCTCGACAGCGAGCGCTGAGCGCCCACTCGCGTCGGCCCCTAGGGGCGCTTGGGCTGGAAGTCCGGCGCGCCGAGGGCCTGCAGCAGGAAGGCCTGGACGTCGGCGGCCTGGGCGTCGCGCTGGGCCTTGGTCGAGCCGATGCCGTGGCCGGCGTCGAAATCGACCCGCAGGCGCACGGGGCCGCCGGTGCTGGCGGCCTGCAGGCGCGCGGCCAGCTTGGCCGGCACCCAGGCCGGCACCCGGCCGTCGTTCATGCCGGCGGTGATCAGGATCGGCGGATAGCGCACCCCGTCGACGACATGGACCAGCGGGCTCATGGCCTTGAGGGCGCGGTAGCCTTCCGGCGTGGCGACAGAGCCGAACTCGGCGACATTGGCCGGACCACCGGGCGTGGTCTCGAACCGCAGCATGTCGGTCATCGGCACGCCCATGAAGGCGGCGGCGAACAGGTCCGGCCGCTCGGTGACGGCCCGGCCGATCAGGATGCCGCCGGCGCTGGTGCCCGATCCGGCCAGGCGGTCTTTCGAGGTATAGCCCTTGTCGATCAGGGCCTCGGCGGCGGCGATGAAGTCGCGCCAGGTGTTGGGCTTGCTGGCTTCCTTGCCGGCCAGGTGCCAGGCCTCGCCATATTCGCCGCCGCCCCGGACCACGGCCGAGGCATAGATCCCGCCGCGCTTCACGAACGGGATCAGGCGGGCCGAGAAGATCGGATCGCTGGAGACGCCGTAGGCCCCATAGCCCTCCAGCATCGTCGGGTTGCGGCCGTCCAGCTTGAGCGACTTCAGGCGCATGATGTCGACCGGAATGGCCGTGCCGTCGGCGGCCTTGCCCACGATCCGCTCGATGACGATGTCGGAGAGATCGACCGGCATCGGCTCGGCGAGGGCCAGGCTCTTGGCCGGGCCATTGCCGCCGAACTGGAAGAGCTCCGACGGCCGGGCCCAGGACTCCAGGCCCAGGACCGCTCCGGGCCGGTCCGGATCGCTGGTACTGAAGCCAATGGCGGCCGGGAACGGCGTCGCAAGGCGTGACAGGCTGCGGTCCCAGCCCAGCCGCTGGACCTCATAGGCTCCGCCCTGGGCCCGGATGACATAGAGCCCGTCCGCGGCCGGGGTGGCGGCGACCAGGGCACCGCCGTTGCCGGAGGCGATTTCGGGGGCATGGGCGAAGTTCGGGGCCTTGAGATCAAGGTCGATCAACCGGCCCAGCGGCGCATTCAGGGTCGTCGCGACCCAGGCACGGTCGCCGCGCACGACGGGAACGGCCGCCTGGTCACCGCCCAGGCCCAGCAGCATCAGGCGGTCTTCCGCCCCGGCGATCTTGCGCCAGACGGGCTTGCCGGCCGCAACCGCAGAGGCCGGCGACACCCAGGCCAGTCCGTAGGGCGAGACCCCGTCAAAGAGGAAGGCGAATACCCAGTCCGAACGGGTCGGCCAGTAGAGCAACGGCCCGCCATCACGGCCCAGCGTGCTGTCCGGGCGGCTGGCCTCGAAGACCAACTGGTCGCGGGCCGGATCCTCGCCGACCACATGCCGCCAGAGGGCCTGGTCCTTGAAGCGCTCCTCGGGACTGTCGCCGGGCTTCAGGGCCTTGAGGCGCGAATAGTAGAAGCTCTTGCTGTCGGGGGCCCATTCCGGCAGGGCAAACCGGGTCCCGTCGATGGCCTCGGCCAGCACCTTGCCGGTGGCGATCTCCATCACGTGAAGGACCGCATCCTCCGAGCCGCCGCGGCCAATCGTATAGGCCAGGTAGCGATTGTCCGGCGACGGCGAGACGGCCTGCAGGCTGGCCGCGCCGCCCTCGTCCGACAACCTGTCGGGCGCGATCAGTTCGCGGACCGGTCCTCCGGCGACGTTGCGGACATAGAGCCGGTTTACGGCCGCCCCGGACGGGCGCTTCTGGAAATAGAGCTGGTCACCGCGCTGCACGGGCCGCGACGGCACGACGGCGGCGGCGCTGATGGCGGCGATCTCGTCCCCCAGGGCCTTGCGGCCGGGCAGGGCGGCGATCTCGCTGCGGGTGACTGCATCCTGGGCCTTCATCCAGGCGTCGAACTCGGGCGGACGGGCCTCCATCCAGCGATAGCCGTCGACGACGGCCTCACCGAAATAGACATCCGTGACAGGCCGGACCGGCGCGGCCGGCGGCTGCTGCGCCAGGGCCGGCAAGGCCACAGCCGCACTCAGACCCAAGGCCAACAAGACCTGTCGCATGGCGTGTCCCCCTCACCGTCCAGCCGCGGCGATCAGGCTTGGAAAACCGCCGTTCGTCAAGAACCGGCGGGGGTCTCGCCGAGCAGGTGTTCACGCCATGCGGTGCGCAGCACCTTCTTGTCGATCTTGCCGGTCGCGGTCAGGGGCACGGCCGCGAACACCACGTCATCCGGCGTCCACCACTTGACGATGCGCGGGGCCAGATAGTCGAGCACCTCGGCCCGGCTGAGCGCGACACCCTCATGGGTCTCGATGACCAGCAGCGGCCGCTCCTCCCACTTGGGATGCGGCACGCCGATCACGGCGGCGATCTTCACGCCCGGGCAGCCGACCGCGACATTCTCCAGATCGATCGAGCTGATCCATTCGCCGCCCGACTTGATCACGTCCTTCTGGCGGTCGGTGATGCGCATGAAGCCATGGTCGTCGAGGGTGGCGATGTCGCCGGTATCGAACCAGCCGTCGGCCTCGGCGGCATCGGCCTCCTGGCGGAAATAGCGCTTCACCACCCAGGGGCCGCGCACCTTCAGCGCGCCCGAGGTCTCGCCGTCGCGCGGGGCATCGCTGCCGTCCTCGGCCTCGACCTTCAGCTCGATGCCGAACTGCAGCCGGCCCTGGCGGGTCCAGATGGCCTCGTCCATGGCCTCTTCGCCCAGGGCGGCCAGCGACGGGGTCGGGGTGGCGACCACCCCGATCGGGCAGGTCTCGGTCATGCCCCAGATCTGCAGGACGCTGACGCCATAGAGCCGCTTGAACGTCTCGGCCATGGCGCGGGGCACGGCGCTGCCGCCGATCACGACGCGCTTCAGGCTGCCCGGCCGCTGGCCGGTCTGGTCCAGCCAGGTCAGGTACATGGTCCAGATGGTCGGCACGCCGCCGGTGAAGGTGACGCCCTCCCCCTCGATCAGGGCATGCAGCGAGGCTCCGTCCATCTTGTCGGCCGGCAGGACGAGCTTGGTCCCGCAGATCGGGGCACTGAACGGCAGGCCCCAGGCGGTGGCGTGATAGAGGCTGGAGCACGGCATCACCACGTCGAAGGCGGTGAAGCCGAAGGCGCTGTTGAGGCCGCCGGCCATGGCGTGCAGCACCACCGCCCGGTGTGAATAGAGCACGCCCTTGGGGTCGCCCGTGGTGCCCGAGGTGTAGCAGAGGAAGGCCCCGGCATTTTCGTCGAAGCTGGGCCAGTCGATCGCATCAGCCTCGCCGGCGATCAGGCCCTCGTAGCTGAGCGCCCCGACCGTGCCAGGGCTGGTGCGCTCTTCGTCCGACAGCATGACGAAGGTCTGCACCGTCGTCAGATGCGGCGCGATCCGCTCGACCAGGGCCGCGAAGTTACGATCGAAGAACAGAACCCCGCTTTCCGCGTGATTGATCGTGTAGATGATCTGCTCGTCGAACAGCCGCGGATTGGCCGTGTGCAGTACCGCCCCGATCCCGGGCACGGCATAGAACAGCTCCAGGTGCCGGTGGGTGTTCCAGGCCAGGGAAGTGACCCGGTCGCCGGGCTGGACGCCCAGCCGCCGCAGCGCATGGGCCAGCCGGGCCGAACGGCGGGCCAGACCCGCATAGTCATAGCGCCACAGGGGCTCGTCGATCAGCTTGGAAACGACTTCGCGCGCGCCGTGGGCCTGCCGGGCATAGGTGAGAATCCCGCTGATCATCAGCGGCGTGGTCTGCATCAGGCCCGGTGTCATGCGCGGCGCTCCCCTTTTTGTGGTTGGGAGGAGCGTAGGGCGTATGGCGGGGGTTGGGGAAGAGGGTGCAAGGACGGACGACGTCACCGCATCGTCACCGAAAGCCGCCTAGTCTTCAGCGGGCTCCGGCTCTGCGAACAGGGGAACACATGAAGCCGCCGATCAAACGCCTGGCCGATCTCAAGCCATCGTCAGGCCGCGCCGAGGCCTATGCCCGGCCTGCGCCGATGGTGGCGCGGCGCAAGAGCGCCAAGGTCCTGACCGACGAGGAACGCGCGGCCTTTCTGGCATCGCGACCGGACCTCGCCCCGAAGGCCTGAGGCCTCGGGGCGGCGGCCTCAGAGCTGGGCGAGGACCGCGTCGCCCATCTCCACCGTCGAAAGTGTCCCGCCCAGATCCCGGGTGCGGGCCCCGGCGTCCAGGGCGGCCTTGACGGCGGCCAGCAGGGTATCAGCGGCCGGGGCCCGGCCCAGCGACCAGCGCAGAGCCATTTCGAACGACAGGATGGCGGCCAGCGGATTGGCCACGCCCTGGCCGGCGATGTCGGGAGCCGAGCCGTGGATCGGCTCATAGAGACCGGGCTTGCCCGCTGCGCCGAGCGCCGCCGAGGGCAGCATGCCCAGCGAGCCGGTCAGCATGGCTGCCGCGTCCGACAGGATGTCGCCGAACAGGTTGTCGGTGACGATGACGTCGAACTGCTTGGGGGCGCGGACCAGCTGCATGGCGCAGTTGTCGGCCAGGATGTGCTCCAGCTGGACATCCGGATATTCGCGGGCGTGCAGGTCGGTGATCACCTGCTTCCACAACAGGCCCGACTCCATGACATTGGACTTCTCGGCCGAGTGGACCTTGTTTGTGCGACCGCGGGCCAGCTCGAAGGCCACGCGTCCGACCCGCTCGATCTCGCTGGTCGTGTAGACGGCTGTGTCGAAGCCCTTTTTCTGGCCGTCCGGCAGGTCCTCGATGCCGCGCGGCTCACCGAAATAGACACCGCCGACCAGTTCGCGGACGAACATGATGTCGAGGCCCGAGACCAGCTCGGTCTTCAGGCTGGAGGCCCCGGCCAGGGCTTCGAAACAGTAGGCCGGGCGCAGGTTGGCATAGACGTCCATCGCCTTGCGCAGGCCCAGCAGGCCGGCTTCCGGGCGCAGGTGACGCGGCGCGTCCTTCCACTTCGGCCCGCCGACGGCCCCCATCAGCACCGCGCCGCTGGCCAGGGCCCGGTCGCGGACCTCGTCGGTCAGGGGGGTGCCGTGGGCATCATAGCTGGCCCCGCCATAGATGGCCTCCTCGACCACCAGATCGGGCGTGAGGGCCGCTGCGACGCGACGCACCTGCTCGCAGACCTCGGGACCGATGCCGTCACCCGGCAGGAGGAGAAGCGTGGACATGGGAGGCTCTCTTCAGATCTTGCGGCTTAGATTTCGCGGTAGTCGGAAACGTCGAAGGACGACATGCGGCGGTCGCCAACGCCCAGATCGGGCCAGCTGGCCCGCCAGGCGGCCATGTGCGGGCTGGCGCGATGAAACGCCAGGGCGTCTTCGTCGACGAAGTGCTCATAAACCCGGATCAGGCCCGGATCGAGGGGATCTTCGGTCAGGGCATAGTCGAGGCAACCGGGCTCGGCGCGGCTGGCCTCGACCTGGGCCCGCAGGTGCGGACGCAGATCAGCCAGACGCTCGGGCGGGAGGCGGATGGTGCCGGCGAGGATGATGGTCATGGGTGTTGTCCAAGATACTTGTCATCCCGGCCGTAGCGCAGGGGAGAGCCGGGACCCAGGGGCAACCGCAATGCGCCGCCCCCTGGGTCCCGGTTCTACGCGCTTCGCGCTTGACCGGGATGACAGTTTTTAAGGCCTCAAGCTTCCAGCCAGGGCCGGTCCAGCGCCCGCTTGCTTTCGAAGACGTCGATATCGCTGCCGTGCAGCAGGGTCTCGCCGATGGCGTCGAGGCCGCGCAGCATCTTGTCCTTGCGGACCGGATCGATCTGGAAGGCAAAGGTCTTGCCCGAGGGCGAGATCACGGTCTGGGCTTCCAGGTCGATGCTGACCATGTGGTTGCCGCCCTTGGCCTCGTCCATCAGCTGGGCGACCTCCTCGGGGGCCAGCACCACCGGCAGCAGGCCGTTGCTGAAGCAGTTGTTGTAGAAGATGTCGGCGAAGCTCGTGGAGATCACGGCCATGATCCCGAAGTCCATCAGGGCCCAGGGGGCGTGCTCGCGGCTGGAGCCGCAGCCGAAATTGTCGCCGGCGATCATCACGGACGCGCCCTTGTACTCCGGCCGGTTCAGGACGAAGTCGCTGATCTCCTGGCCTTCGCCGTCGAAGCGGAAATCGTAGAACAGCCCCTTGGCCAGACCCTCGCGCTCCACGGTCTTGAGGAACTGCTTGGGGATGATCTGGTCGGTGTCGATATTGGCCAGCGACAGGGGGACGGCACGGCCGTCAAGGCGGATGAAGGCCTGCATCAGACAGTCTCCTCGAGGAAGGTCCGCACATCCACCAGATGGCCCGCGATCGCCGCCGCCGCGGCCATGGCGGGGGACACCAGATGCGTGCGGCCGCCGCGGCCCTGGCGGCCTTCGAAATTGCGGTTGCTGGTCGAGGCGCAGCGCTCCTGCGGGGCCAGCTTGTCGGGATTCATGGCCAGGCACATCGAACAGCCCGGCTCGCGCCAGTCGAAACCGGCGGCCTTGAAGATGGCGTCCAGCCCCTCTTCCTCGGCCTGTTCCTTCACCAGGCCCGAGCCCGGCACGACCATGGCGCGCACGTGGTCGGCGACCAGACGGCCGTGCAGGAAGGCTTCCTGCACCACGGCGGCGGCGGCACGCATGTCCTCGATGCGGCTGTTGGTGCACGAGCCGATGAACACCCGGTCGATGCGGGCTTCCGAGATCGGCTGGCCGGCGGTCAGGCCCATATAGTCCAGCGCCCGGTGGGCGGCGGCGCGTTTGTCCGGGGTGGCGAAGCTTTCGGGATCAGGGACATTGCCGGTCACCGGAATGACGTCCTCGGGCGAGGTGCCCCAGGTGACCATCGGCACGAGGGCCGATCCGTCGATGACCACGGTGCGGTCGAACACCGCGCCCTCGTCGGTGGAGAAGGTTTTCCAGTGGGCCAGGGCCATCTCCCAGGCCGCGCCCTTGGGGGCGGCGGGCTTGCCCTGGATATAGGCGAAGGTCTTGTCGTCCGGGGCGATCAGCCCGGCCTTGGCCCCGCCCTCGATGGTCAGGTTGCACAGGGTCATGCGGCCTTCCATCGACAGGGCCGAGATGGCCTCGCCGGCGAACTCGATGACATAGCCGGTGCCGCCGGCCGTGCCGATGGCCCCGATCACGGCGAGCGCCACATCCTTGCCGGTGACGCCGGGGCCGAGCTGGCCGTCGACGCGGACCAGCATGTTCTTGGCCTTTTTCTGGCGCAGGGTCTGGGTGGCCAGGACGTGCTCGACCTCGGAGGTGCCGATGCCGTGAGCCAGGGCCCCGAAGGCCCCGTGGGTCGAGGTGTGGCTGTCGCCGCAGACAATCGTCATGCCAGGCTGGGTGCGGCCCTGCTCGGGGCCGACCACATGGACGATGCCGTTGCGGATGTCGCCCATCGGGAAGAACTCGATGCCGTTGTCGGCGACGTTGCGGGCCAGGGTCTTCAGCTGCAGCCGGGCCTCTTCGTCGGCTACGGCATCGACGCCCAGGCCCTGGCCTTCGGTCGGGATATTGTGGTCGGCCACGGCCAGGGTGCGGTCGGGACGGCGCACCTTGCGACCCGCCGCGCGCAGGCCGGCGAAGGCCTGGGGCGTGGTCACCTCATGGATCAGGTGCAGGTCGATATAGAGGATCGCCTCGCCGCCGGTTTCGCTGACGAGGTGAGCGTCCCAGATCTTGTCGTACAGGGTTCTGGGCGCGGATTGGGGGGAGGGTTGGCCGGACATGGCGGGGATATAGGGCGGATCATGCGTGAAAATCCAGTCCCGCCCCCGGG
>NZ_QAII01000169.1 GCF_003060965.1 Caulobacter sp. HMWF025
CGCCCACACCCTTCGCAGCGCAGCCGCCCTGGCCGACGCCGGCCTGATCGCTCCCGAGCGCCTGCCGGCCCTGGAGCGCGTGGCGGCGCAGTATGCCGTGGCGATCACCGCCGACATGGCCGCCCTGATCGAGCCGGCCAACGAGGCCGACCCCATCGCCCGCCAGTTTTTGCCGCAGGTCGCCGAGCTGATCTCGACGCCCGGCGAGGATCCCGACCCGATCGGCGACCTGACCCACAGCCCGGTCGGGGGGATCGTCCACCGCTATCCCGACCGGGTGCTGCTGAAACCCACCCACACCTGCGCGGTCTATTGCCGGTTCTGCTTCCGGCGCGAGATGGTCGGGCCCGAGGGCCTCAAGACCCTGTCGCCGGACGAACTGGACGCGGCCTTCGCCTATGTCGCCGCCCATCCGGAGATCTGGGAGGTGATCATCACCGGCGGCGACCCGCTGGTGCTGTCACCGCGCCGTATCCGCGACCTGGGCGAACGGCTGGCGAAGATCGATCATGTGAAGGTGGTGCGCTTCCACACCCGCATCCCGGCCGTTGATCCGGCCGCGATCACCGCCGAGATGGTCGAAGCCCTGAAGGCGTCGGGCAAGGCCGTCTATGTGGCGCTGCATGCCAACCATGCCCGCGAACTGACGCCGGCCGCCCGCGCCGCCTGCGGCCGGATCGTCGACGCCGGCATCCCGATGGTCAGCCAGACGGTGCTGCTGGCCGGGATCAATGACGACGCCGACACCCTGGCGGCCCTGATGCGCGCCTTCGTCGAGACCCGGATCAAGCCCTACTATCTGCACCATCACGACCATGCGCCGGGCACCAGCCACCTGCGCACCGGCCTCGCCGAGGGTCAGGCCCTGATGAGGGCGATGCGCGGGGCCGTCTCGGGCCTCGCCCAGCCGACCTATATCCTCGACATCCCGGGCGGGCACGGCAAGGTCCCGGTCGGCCCGGTCTATCTGGACGGCCCGGTCGTGGAAGACCCGCAGGGCGGGATCCATGCCTATCCGCCGGGGAAGGCCGTCTGACGGACAAGACAGCGCTGGACAGGGCCGGCGCGACACTTCCCCGCTGCGTCGCAGCAAAGCCTTGGCGAGGTCGATGTTTCTCGTGCTAGAAACATCGCCATAATCGAGGGCGCGGATGTTCCTCCGGTCGCCGTATCAAGCGAAGGCTTGGCGTTCATGAGTGAAATCAAGACGGTCGGCGTTATCGGTGCCGGCCAGATGGGGTCGGGCATTGCGCATGTCTGTGCGCTGGCAGGCTATGATGTCCTGCTGCATGACGTCTCCAGAGACCGTATCGACGCCGGTCTGGCGCTGATCGAGAAGAACCTCGCCCGTCAGGTCGGGCGCGGCATCATCGACGATGCCGCCATGTCCGGAGCCCTGTCGCGCATCAAACCGGCCGAAGGGCTTGAAGCGGTCGGCCAGACCGATCTGGCCATCGAGGCAGCAACCGAGAACGAAGAGACCAAGAAGGCCATCTTCCGGGCGCTGCAACCGCACCTGAAGCCCGAGACCCTGCTGGCCTCGAACACCTCGTCGATCTCGATCACCCGCCTGGCCTCGGCCACTGACCGCCCCGAGCGGTTCATCGGCCTGCACTTCATGAACCCCGTACCGCTGATGAAGCTGGTCGAGATCATCCGCGGCATCGCCACCGACGTCCCGACCTATGAGCGGGCGGTGGCCTTCGCCCAGTCGCTGGGCAAGATCACCAGCAATGCCGAAGACTTCCCGGCCTTCATCGTCAACCGCGTGCTGGTACCGATGATCAACGAGGCCATCTACACCCTGTACGAGGGCGTGGGCACGGTCGACGCCATCGACACCGCCATGAAGCTGGGGGCCAACCACCCGATGGGCCCGCTGGAACTGGGCGACTTCATCGGCCTGGACACGGTGCTGAGCATCATGAACGTGCTCCACGAAGGCCTGGCCGACAGCAAGTATCGCCCCTGCCCGCTGCTGGTGAAATATGTCGAGGCCGGCTGGCTGGGCAAGAAGGCCGGCCGCGGCTTCTATGACTATCGCGGCGACGTCCCGGTTCCGACGCGCTAGGGCGTTAGCCAGAAAAAACCAAAGCTCGCCCGCTCCGGCCTCCGGAGCGGGCGTTTTCGTTTGGGATCACCCCGCCCCCATCGCGACGGCGATGTGGTAGGTCGCGAACGAGGCCAGGTAGGCCAGGCCGGTCATGTAGAGGAACATCACCGTCGGCCAGAGCCAGCTGTTGGTCTCGCGCTTGACCACGCCCAGGGTCGCGGCGCACTGCGGGGCGAAGATGTACCAGGCCAGGAACGACAGGGCGGTGGCCAGCGACCACTTGCCCGCCAGAAGCACGCCCAGCTTGGTGCCGGCCTCGTCGTCGCCGCCGACCGCATAGACGGTGCCGAGGGCGGCGACGGCCACCTCGCGGGCTGCAAAGCCCGGGATCAGGGCGATGGTCATTTGCCAGTTGAAGCCGATGGGCTGCATCACGGGCGCGATGAAGTGCCCGATCCGCCCGGCGAAGCTGTAGTCGATGGCCGGGCCGGTCGCCCCCTCGGGCGGATAGGGGAAGGTCGACAGAACCCAGACCAGTACCATCAGCGGCAGGATGATCCGCCCCGCCCGGGT
Source organism: Caulobacter sp. HMWF025 (assembly GCF_003060965.1). Classification (GTDB taxonomy): domain Bacteria; phylum Pseudomonadota; class Alphaproteobacteria; order Caulobacterales; family Caulobacteraceae; genus Caulobacter. Next base: position 2,627 of record NZ_QAII01000169.1, read on the forward strand.
CAGGAAGATCCGGGCCCGGGTCCACAGGTTCATCAGGACGTTGCGCGGCTCGGGCCAGCGATAGGTCGGCAGCTCCATCATGAACGGCTCGACCGATCCGCGCCAGAACACCCGGCGCAGGACGAAGGAGACGGCCAGGGCGCTGACGATGCCGCCGGCATAGAGGCCGAACATCACCAGCCCCTGCAGGGACAGCACGCCCCACACGGTCTGATTGGGGATGAAGGCTCCGATGATCAGCGTATAGACCGGAATACGGGCCGAGCAGGTCATCAGCGGCGCGACCAGGATGGTCGTCAGCCGGTCCTGCCGGTTGTCGATCACCCGCGTCGACATGATGCCGGGAATGGCACAGGCAAAGCTGGACAGCAGCGGGATAAAGGCCCGGCCGTGCAGGCCGGCCCCGCCCATGATCTTGTCCATCAGGAAGGCCGCCCGGGCCATGTAGCCGCTGTCTTCCAGCAGCAGGATGAAGAAGAACAGGATCAGGATCTGCGGCAGGAAGACCAGCACACTGCCCACCCCGGCAATCAGGCCGTCGGCGATCAGGCTGGCCAGCAGGCCTTCTGGCAGGGTCTGCGACACCCAGGCTCCCAGGGCCGAGAAACCGGAGTCGATCGCATCCGCCGGCACGGTGGCCCAGGTAAACACTGCCTGGAACATCACAAACAGCAGACCCAGCAGGATCGCCAGGCCCGCCGCCGGGTGCAGCAGCACATCGTCGATCTTGCCGGTCACGGTGTCCGGGCGCTCGGGCGGCTTCACACAGGCGCGGAAGATGCGCTGGGCCTCGGCATGGGCACTGCGGATCTCGGCCGCATCCGGCTCGCGCCAGACATTGGCGGCACCACCGGCATGGGTGACCGTCAGCATCTCGGCCTTGGCGATCAGCTCGTCCAGGCCGCGCTTGCGGGTCGCCACGGTGGTGACGATCGGCGCACCGAGCTCGCGGGCCAGCTGCTCGACATCGATCCGCAGCCCCTGGCGCTGGGCGATATCGAACATGTTGAGGGCCAGGACGAACGGGCGCCCCACCTGTTTCAGTTCCAGGGCCAGGCGCAGGACGAGACGCAGATTGGTCGCATCGGCCACACAGACCAGAACATCGGGCGCAGCCTCGCCGGCCAGCCGGCCGAGGATCGCGTCGCGGGTCACCACTTCATCAGGGCTGCGGGCCCGCAGCGAATAGGTGCCGGGCAGGTCCAGCAGCCGGAGCGTGCGGCCACCGGCCGTGGTCAGGATGCCCTCCTTCCGCTCGACGGTGACGCCGGCATAGTTGGCGACCTTCTGGCGGCTGCCGGTCAGGGCGTTGAACAGGGCAGTCTTGCCCGAATTGGGATTGCCGACCAGGGCGATGCGCGCCGGGTCGAGGCCTAGGGACAGGGTTTCTGTGGTCAAGGCTGGCGTCCGTCGAACTTCACGGTCACGGCCCCGGCCTCGCGACGGCGCAGGGCGACACGGGTGTCATCGACCCGGACGGCAATCGGGTCACGGCCGAACAGGCCCTCGTGCAGCACTTCGATCCGTGCGCCCTCGACAAAGCCCATTTCCAGCAGCCGGCGCTCCAGCTCATCAGCGACCACCGCCTCATCCGCGCCGGTCACGCCGGTCACGCGCACGATCACGCCCCGGTCACCCCGCGAGGCCAGGCTGAGCAGGCGCTCTTCAGACACGGCGGGGGGCACGGCAGGAGGGGCGGCATCAAGGCCGGCAGCAAGGGCTAGACCGTCGGGCATCCAGGGCTCCGCAAAAACTTGCGAGTGATTATCAGTGTAAGAGCTTGATGTCGATGCGGCGTTGTCGTCGGTCACGCACGGCGTGTCCTTGCCCAGGATCAAGGTCTGCCGCAAATACGCATCGGTTGAGGGTCCCGGATGCGCGCACGCCACCCGCTGGGCCGCGATTTCCGGCGATCTGCCGGGGCCCGCCGCTCAATCTCCGCCCCCGGAGCGAGGCGGAATGGCGCAGCCGTGTTAATCTGTTCGACTCTTGAGACACAGCCCGGTCTGATAAGGCCGTAACGATTCGCTTGGACGGAATAATGCGAAGGCTAAAGCTGGCGCTGCTGACCGGCGCCTATCTTTGTCTGGCCTTGATCGTCTCCCTGCTGATGTGGCGCACGGGAGCGGCACCGGCTGTCGGCCTGTCGGCCTTCATCGGCATGCTGGGCCTGTGCTTTGCCTTCCACGGCCTGATCAGCAACGCCTTCGAGTCGGTCAGCGTCCGCATGGACATCGAAACGGTGCGCGAAGCCCACGCCATCCTGCTGGAGCAGCTGAGCCGGGTCGACGCCCGCATGACCGAGCTGGTCGAGACGGTGACCCTGGACGCCCAGCGCCGGTCCGACGAGCTGTCCACCGAGGTGCACCAGCTCGAAGACCTGATCCAGGACATGAATGCGCGCCTCGAGCACCAGCTGACCCACCAGGTCGCGGCTGCCCGGGTCGAGGTCCGCGGCCGCAGCCCGCAGTCCAACATCATGCTCGAAGTGGTGCAGGACGCCCTGGCCGAAAACCGGGTCGACCTCTATCTGCAACCGGTCGTCAGCCTGCCCCAGCGCCGGACGGTGTTTTACGAAAGCTTCTCGCGCCTGCGCGATGAGACCGGCCGGGTGATGATGCCGGCCGAGTATCTGGCTGTCGCCGAGCCTGAAGGCCTGATGACCGCCATCGACAACCTGCTGCTGTTCCGCTGCGTGCAGATCGTCCGCCGTCTGGCCAAGCAGGACCGCAAGGTCGGGATCTTCTGCAACATCTCGCTGGCCAGCCTGGCCGACGAGAGCTTCTTCCCGCAGTTCCTCGAGTTTATGCAGGCCAACAAGGACCTGGCCGGCGCGGTGTTCTTCGAGCTGGGCCAGGCCGCCTTCGACCAGCGCGGCCCCGTCGAGGCCCGGCACATGGCCCGCCTCGCCGCCCTCGGCTTCCAGTTCAGCATCGACAAGGTCGTCGACCTGGACATGGACTTCCAGGACCTGTCCCGGGCCGACGTCAAGTTCCTGAAAATCGGGGCCCAGATGCTGCTGGACCAGTTGCAGGAGCAGGACGGCAAGCTGGTTATTGCCAGCCTGCCCGACCTCAATGCCGCCGATTTCGCCGCCCTGACCCGTCGCTACGGCATCGAGGTGATCGTCGAGAAGGTCGAGGCCGAGCGCCAGATCGTCGACATCCTCGATCTCGACATCGGCTACGGCCAGGGGCACCTGTTCGGCGAGCCGCGGGCGATCCGCGATGCGGTGCTGGCCGAGGCCGAGCCGCCGCAGGATTTCCTGCGCGGGGCCCTGGGCCGCCGGACCGCCAACTGGTAGGCAAACCGCAAGCTTCGGAATGACCGGACGACGAATGGGGTGCAGGCTCTCCTTCTGAACGGAGCCCGCCCAGCATGACCCCAACGGCATATCCCGACGACGAGACCCGCTGGGCCGCCTGCCTGGCGCGCGACGCAGCCGCAGACGGGGCCTTTTTCATCGCGGTTCGCACCACCGGGATCTATTGCCGCCCGGTCTGTCCGGCCCGGCCGCTGCGCAAGAACGTCGTCTTTCACGACACGGCCGCCAGCGCCCTCGCCGCCGGTTTTCGGGCCTGTAAGCGCTGCCGGCCTGACGGCATGCCGGGGGCGGCATGACCCTGGACTGGACACGGATCGCCGGTGAGCTGGACGCGCGGGGCTGGGCCCTGACCGGGCCGCTGCTGACGCCGGCGACCTGCGCGGACCTCGCGGGACTCTACGGGCAGGAGTCGCTTTTTCGCAGCCGCGTGGTGATGGGCCGTCACGGCTTTGGCCGCGGGGAATACCAGTATTTCCGCTACCCCCTGCCGGATCCCGTCCAGGCCCTGCGCGAGAGCCTGTATCCGCCGCTGGCGGGCGTCGCCAACCGCTGGGCCGAACGTCTGGGACAGGATCAGCGCTATCCGGAGACGCTGGACCAGATGCTGGCCCGCTGCCACGCGGCCGGTCAGGTGCGGCCCACGCCGCTGATGCTGACCTATGGCCCCGGCGACTATAACTGCCTGCACCAGGACCTTTACGGCGAACACGTCTTTCCGCTGCAGGCCGCCATCCTGCTGGATGCGCCCGGCCGCGACTTCGAGGGCGGCGAGTTCGTGCTGGTCGAACAGCGCCCCCGCCAGCAGTCCGCGCCCCAGGTCGTGCCGATCCGGCAGGGCGAGGCCGTGATCTTTGCTGTCCGCGACCGCCCGGCCGAGGGGACGCGCGGGGTGCACCGGCGGATCCTGCGCCATGGCGTCAGCGAGATCCGCTCGGGCCGCCGCCGGACCCTGGGCTTGATCTTTCACGACGCGACATAAGGGCTCAGCCCAGGGGCGAAACCCCGAACAGCATCCGGTGCAGCACGAAGACGAACAGGGCGTAGAGCGCCGTGCCGGCCACGACCATGATCACGTCGGGCAGGACCCCGACGGCCACCGGAGCCGGGGTTTTGCGCCCCAGGGCCGAAACCAGGTCGGCGACCGAAAAGACCAGGAAGCCGCCGAACAGCAGGACCGAGGCCTGGTCGCCATTGGCCAGCAGGTGGGCCAGCGACCACAGGATGATGCCGATCAGCATGGGATGCTGCACGGCGGCCTTGATCTTGCCCACCGGACCGTTGGACCCGGCCAGCAGAATGAAGGCCGGCCAGACCAGGGCCATGGCCAGGTGGCGACCCCAGACCGGCGGGTCGTACAGCACCGGCGCGGCGGGGCGGTAGAGCATCCAGCCCCAGATGATCAGCCCGAGACCGACGGCCGAGACCAGCGAGTAGAGCCCCTTCCAGAGCCCCGGCCGGGCCGCCACCTGCACGTCCCGAAAAGGTCCGGCGACGATGCGGACGCTGTGCATCCCGAGAAAGAGCACCAGCCCAAGGATCAGTACCGTCATTGTCTCCCCCCAATGTTTTCTGGCCACGACCTTAGGCCCGGAACGACGCAATCCCCAAGCCGGGCCCTTGAATTTGCCGATCAGGGCGACACCTAAGCCACGCCTCGCCGTTGACGCCTTGCCCCCCGACCGGTACCCGCGCTGTCATGATCGACTTTCCTGCTGGCCTTTCCGCCCTGTCCGACCGCTACGACGTCGTCCTCTGCGACGTCTGGGGCGTCATCCATAACGGCGTCCAGAGCTTCCCGGAGGCCTGCGAGGCCCTGACCCAGTGGGGGACCAGGGTCGGGCCGGTGGTGCTGATCTCCAATGCGCCGCGCCCGTCGTCCGATGTGGTGGCCCAGCTGGACAGCCTGGGCGTGCCGCGCTCGGCCTGGAGCGGCTTTGTCACCTCGGGCGACGCCACCCGCGCCCTGCTGGCCGAGCGGGCCCCGGGCAAGGCCTGGAAGATCGGTCCGCCGCGCGATGAGACCCTCTATGCCGGCCTCGACCTTGAGGACGGGAGCTGCGAGGACGCCGACTTCATCTCGTCCACCGGCCTCTATGACGACGAGACCGAGACGCCCGAGCTCTATCGCGACCGTCTGGCCGTGGCGGCCCAACGCGGCCTGACCTTCATCTGTGCCAATCCCGACCGGGTGGTGCAGCGTGGAGACCGCCTGATCTTCTGCGCCGGGGCCCTGGCCGATCTCTATGAGAGCCTGGGCGGCAAGGTGATCATGGCCGGCAAGCCGTTCGCGCCGATCTACGACCTGGCCCTCGCCGAGGCCGAAAAGCTCACGGGCAAGCCGGTGGATCGCTCGCGGGTGCTCTGCATCGGTGACGGCGTCATCACCGATGTCCTGGGCGCGCAGAATCAGGCCCTGGCCTGCCTGTTCATCGCCAAGGGCATCCATGGCGAAGCCGCCATCGGCCCCGACGGCCGTCTGGACCCGGAGGCCGTGCTGGGCCTGCTGGCCGCCGAGAAGGTCGGGGCCACTCACGCCGTAGGCGATCTGGTCTGGTGAATTGCCGATCAGCGGCTAGATTGCGCTGCAACGCACAATAAAAAACGCAGGGGACGCGTCATGCAGGGTCTGTTTCTCGAGGATCTTTCGGTCGGCCAGAGCGCCGATCTGGTCCGCACCGTCGGCGAAGCCGACATCATCGCCTTCGCGGCCGTGAGCGGTGACAACAATCCCGTCCACCTCGACGCCGACTATGCCGCCGGGACCAGCTTCGGCGAGCGCATCGCCCACGGCATGCTGTCGGCCAGCTATATCTCGGCCGTGATCGGCACCCGGCTGCCGGGCCCCGGCGCGATCTATCTGTCCCAGGCCCTGCGCTTCAAGCGCCCGGTGAAGATCGGCGACGAGGTCACCGCCCGTGCCACGATCAGCGAAATCGACACGGCCAAGGCCCGCGTGACCCTGACGACGGTTTGCCTGGTCAACGGCAAGCCCGTGATCGAGGGCGAAGCCCTGATCATGGTTCCGCGCAAGGCTGCCTGATGCCCCTGAAGATCGTCCACAGCTGGAAGGACCTGCCCCCGGAACATCGGGGCGTGGCCGCAGCGCTCGGCAATTTCGATGGTGTCCATCGCGGCCACCAGCAGGTGATCGCCGAAGCCGCCCGGGCCGCCCAGGTGCTGAAGGCTCCGCTGGGCGTGATCACCTTCGATCCCCACCCGCGCCGCCTGTTCCGTCCCAGCGAGCCGGCCTTCCGGCTGATGACGATCGAGCAGCAGGCCCGCGTGCTGGCCGGAATGGGCGTCGATGTCCTCTATCTGCTGCCGTTCGACTTCCAGATGGCCAGCTTCTCGGACAAGGAATTTGTCGATCAGGTTCTGGTCGAGGGCCTGGGCGTAAGGCACGTGGCGGCCGGGTTCGACATCTCGTTCGGCAAGGGCCGGACCGGCAGCCCCGAGGCCCTCAACGCCTATGGCGCGGAAAAGGGCTTCGGCGTATCGATCGCCGCCCCCGTGGCCGGCGAGGCAGGCGACAAGTTCTCGTCGACCAGCGTCCGTGACGCCCTGCGCGACGGGCAGCCGGAGACGGCAGCCCGGATCCTGGGTCGCCCGTTCGCCATCGAAGGCGTGGTCCGGCGTGGCCAGCAGCTGGGCCGCCAGCTGGGCTTCCCGACGGCCAATGTCGAGATCGTCGACTATGTGGTGCCCAAGCTCGGCGTCTACGCGACCCGCACCCGCCTGCCCGACGGGCGCGAGGTGCCCGGCGTCGCCAACCTGGGCAACAACCCGACGACCGGGACGGTCGAGACCCGGCTGGAAACCTGGCTGTTCGACTTCGACGAGGACCTCTACGGTCAGGTTATCGAGACCCAGTTGATCGCCTTCCTGCGGCCGGAACTGAAGTTCGACAGCATCGAGCTGATGGTCGAACAGATCCGCCGCGACGAAACCGCCGCCCGGGCGATCGTGGCCCCGGGGTTCTAGTCCGCCCTCTCCGCGGGGGGAGCGAGCTGTGCTTTCTCCTCACCCGAAAGACCGGCGCGGTGGCGCGATGCGCAGCATCGTGACGACGGGGACCCAGCGCGCGCCCAATCCCCCTATCCCCGGCCGCGCCGCTGCTGTTAACCTTCTTGCAGGGCTGTGGGGACAGGCATGTTGAAGGGGCGGAAGTACCAGAGTTTCGCGCAGGCCCGGCGCCCGGCCCGGCGGCCGCGCCACGAGATCCTGGCCTGGCCCGACGCCGCCCAGTTCGTCTTCGACTCCGGCGAGGTGCCCCAGGCCGGCGGGGCGGTGTGCTTTCCGGCCGATGACGGCCTGCTGGACGCCTATTCCAATGCCGTCGTCCGCGCCGTCGAGGCCGTCGGCCCCTCGGTCGTTCGCGTCCATCCGATGCTGGAAGACCCGCGCATCCAGGGGGTCGGCTCGGGCTTTGCGGTCGCTGAAGGCGGGGTGATCCTGACCAACAGCCACGTGGTCCAGGGGGCCAGCCGCTTCGTCGTCATCACCGCCGAGGGTCGCAGCCTGACCGCCCGCTGCATCGGCGACGACCCCGATACCGACCTGGCCCTGCTGAAGATCGACCAGGGCATAAGCCTGCCCGTCGTAGCCCTCGGCGACTCCAAGCGGCTGCGACGCGGCCAGCTGGTCATCGCCATCGGCGCGCCGCTCGGCTTTGAGGCGACGGTGACCACCGGCGTCGTCTCGGCCCTGGGTCGCAGCCTGCGCGGCGAACGCGGCCGGCTGATCGAGGACCTGATCCAGACCGATGCCGCCCTCAATCCCGGCAACAGCGGCGGGCCGCTGGTCAGCTCGCGCGGCGAGGTGGTCGGCATCGCCACCGCCATCATCGCCGGCTATCAGGGCCTGTGCTTCGCCGTCGCGGTGAACACCGCCACCTTCGTCATGGCCGAACTGCTGACCCACGGCTTCGTGCGGCGCGGTTCGATCGGCCTGGTCGCCCAGCAGGCCCCGATTCCCGCCACCCTGGCCAAGGCCACCGGCGTCACCCAGGCCTATGCCGTATTCGTCGCCCAGGTCGAGGCCGGCGGACCGGCGGCCAAGGCCGGGGTCAAGGAAGGCGACCTGCTGCTCAGCGCCGGTGACCAGCCCCTGACCGGCCTGGATGACCTGCTGCGGGCCCTGGACCATCACAGCATCGACCGGCCCATGGCCTTCGGCCTGATCCGTGAGGGCCGGCTGATGACCGTGAGCATCACCCCGAAAGTGCGCAAGCGCGGGTGAGCGGCCGGCCGGGACCATGGGGATACAGCCCGCTCAATCCCCGTTCTCTCGCCTGAAGACTTCAATGAAATCGGACCTTTGAAAAAAGATCGGGCGCGCCGGTCAGACGCGTTCGAAACCTGGCCCATACTGATCTCACCTCGACGCGGGAAAGGGCGCATGGCCAGCGACCGATGCGGCGGCGGGGGGCGATCGAGCCGGGAGTGCTCGTCGATGCGATCCGGGGTCCGCGTGGCGTCGGGAGCAACCTCCATCCCTCTGGCGGCGGTCGGCCGTGGATCACAGAAACGACGTGGGGTGACAGGGTCGACGGGGACGGCAGGCAGGCAGAGATGCCTGCGGTCCGGGACAGGCTTCGCGGCCTGCCCGCCGGCCGGCGGCCTAGACGGCCTGGCGTCAACAGCGCCGAAAGGCCGGATGCCGTCGCCAAACGGTCGCGCGGAGCGTCAAGGCTTCGTCGAAACGGTAATCTCTTTCACTTCCGGGCGTGGCCCGGGCGCTCCGCCCTCCTTTCCATCCCCTCGCAGCCCTGGCGCGAGATCGCGGCCCCCTGTCGATCGTAAGCGCGGTGCATCGGACTGGTCTTGCCCTTTTCCCTCTGCTATCCCGACAGCCATGACGTTCGTTCGGAAAATCCCGCGAATTATCCGCCCGGCGTGACGCCGCCGGTCAGGCATGCGCGCGCGTCGGGTTCTTCTAAATCCGTCATTCCCGGCCAACGACGCGGCGTCGCCGCGCAGGCCGTGCCGGGAACCCCGAACTTCCAGATCCGGATCTCATTCCCATGGCCGACGACGCCACGCCCGCCCGCGACTATCGCGACACCGTCTTCCTTCCCGACACCCCGTTCCCGATGCGCGGCGGCCTGCCCAAGAAGGAACCTGAAATCCTGGCCGGCTGGGCCGCCCTGTCGGACAAGGGCCTCTATGGCGCCGTCAGGGCCAAGCGCCAGGCCGACGGCGCGCCGATGTTCGTGTTCCACGACGGCCCGCCCTATGCCAACGGCCCGATCCATATCGGCCACGCGCTGAACAAGATTCTCAAGGACTTCGTGGTCCGCAGCCGCTTCGCCCTCGGCTATGACGTCGACTATGTGCCTGGCTGGGACTGCCACGGCCTGCCGATCGAGTGGAAGATCGAGGAAGAATTCCGCGCCAAGGGCCGCCGCAAGGACGAGGTCCCGGCCGAGGAGTTCCGCAAGCGCTGCCGCGACTATGCCGGCGGCTGGATCGAGGCCCAGAAGACCGAGTTCCAGCGCCTGGGCGTTCTGGCCGACTGGTGGAACCGCTATGCCACCATGGACTTCACGTCCGAAGCCACCATCGTCGCCGAGTTCCACAGGTTCGCCGCCTCGGGCCAGCTCTATCGCGGCTCCAAGCCGGTGATGTGGAGCCCGGTCGAGCGCACGGCCCTGGCCGATGCCGAGATCGAGTACCACGACCACGTCAGCCCGACGGTCTGGGTCAAGTTCCCGGTCAGGGTCTATGACGAGGAGCACTATGCGCTGTCGGGCAATCCGGCCGGCGACAATGTCTTCCGGCTGCCGCCCAATGACGCCAGCGTCGTCATCTGGACCACCACGCCGTGGACCATCCCGGCCAACCGGGCGATCAGCTTCAATCCGAAGGTCGAATACGGCCTCTATGAGGTCGAAGCCATGGAGGAGAACCTCGAGTTCGCCCCGTGGTCCAAGCCGGGAGACCGGCTGATCATCGCCGACAAGCTGGCCGAGGACGTGCGCAAGGCCGCCAAGGTCGCCACCTGGCGCCGGGTCGAGCCCATCGATCCGACCGGCCTGATCTGCGCCCACCCGCTGGCCCAGTTCGATACGGGCTTCGGCTTCGACGTCCCGCTGCTGGCCGGCGAACACGTGACCGACGACGCCGGCACCGGCTTTGTCCACACAGCCCCGGGCCACGGCGCAGATGACTATCTGGTCTGGCTGAAGAGCGGCTACAGCCTCGATTCCATCCCCGACACCGTCGATCCCGACGGCGCCTACTATCCGCATGTGCCGCTGTTTGCGGGCCTGAAGGTCATCGAGACCGAGGGCAAGAAGGCCGGCAAGTTCGGCCCCGCCAACGGCGCGGTGATGGACAAACTGATCGAGGCCGGCAACCTGCTGGCCCGCGGCCGCGTCGAGCACAGCTATCCGCACAGCTGGCGCTCGAAGGCCCCGATCATCTTCCGCAACACCCCGCAGTGGTTCATCCGCATGGATCAGCCGCTCGAGAGCGGCAAGACCCTGCGCGAGACCGCCGTCCAGGCCATCGCCGACACCGCCTTCCATCCCGACGGCGGCCGCAACCGCATCGGCTCGATGGTCGAAAGCCGTCCCGACTGGCTGGTCAGCCGCCAGCGCGCCTGGGGCACGCCGCTGGCCATGTTTGTCGACAAGGACAGCGGACAGCCGCTGATGGATCCGGCCGTCAATGCCCGCATCCTGGCGGCCATCCGCGAGGGCGGAGCCGATGCCTGGTTCACCCGTCCCGACGCCGAGTTCCTCGGCGAGGCGTACGATCCCGCGCAGTTCGAAAAGGTCGCCGACATCCTCGACGTCTGGTTCGACAGCGGCTGCACCCATGCCTTCACGATCGAGGGCCGGGCCGACAGCCACTGGCCGGCCGACCTCTATCTGGAAGGCAGCGACCAGCATCGCGGCTGGTTCCAGTCGTCCCTGCTCGAAGGCTGCGGCACCCGCGGCCGTGCGCCCTACAAGGCCGTCGTCACCCATGGCTTCACCATGGACGAGAACGGCGAGAAGATGAGCAAGTCGCGGGGCAATACCATCGAGCCCCAGACCATCACCAAGGACTCCGGTGCGGAAATCCTGCGCCTGTGGACCGCCATGGTCGACTATATGGAAGACCAGCGCATCGGCCCGGCCATCCTGGCCACCACCACCGACGCCTATCGCAAGCTGCGCAACACCACCCGCTACCTGCTGGGGGCCCTGGCCGGCTTCGACGAGGCCGAGCGGGTGACCGACTACGATCAGTTCCCGCCGCTGGAGAAATTCATCCTGCACCGCCTGTGGGAGCTGGATGGCCAGGTTCGCGCCGCCTACGAGACCTATCGCTTCAGCGACGTCACCCGGCCGCTGATCGAGTTCTGCCAGGGCGACCTGTCGACCCTGTTCTTCGACATCCGCAAGGACAGCCTCTATTGCGACCGCCCCGACGCCCTGCGTCGCCGGGCCTATCGCACGGTGCTGGACTATGTGTTCGAGCGCCTGACCATCTGGCTCTCGCCGCTGACCAGCTTCACCATGGAAGAGGCGTGGCAGACCCGCTTCCCGGACGCCGGCTCCAACAGCCTGCGGGTGATCCCGGAAACCCCGGCGGCCTGGCGCAATGACGCCGAGGCCGCCCGCTGGGCCAGGGTCTCGACGGTGATGTCGGTGGTGACCGGAGCCCTGGAAGTCGAACGCCGCGAAAAGCGGATCGGCTCAGCCCTGGAGGCCGCGCCGGTGGTGCATGTCGCCGATGCGGACCTGCTGGCGGCCTTTGACGGCCTGGATGCGGCCGAGGTGTTCCGTACCTCGTCGGCAACCCTGGTGGCCGGTGAAGGCGGCGCGTTCACGACCGACGAGGTCAAGGGCGTGTCGGTGGATCCCAATCGGGCCGAAGGCAACAAGTGCGCCCGCTCGTGGCGCATCCTGCCGGAGGTCGGCACCGATCCGCGCTATCCGGAGCTCAGCCTGCGCGACGCCGACGCGGTGGCGTGGTGGGATGAGCAGAAGGGGTGACCCCCTTCCCCCTTGATGGGGGAAGGGTCGGGGATGGGG
>NZ_QAII01000170.1 GCF_003060965.1 Caulobacter sp. HMWF025
GGCTAGGGGGCCTGCTGACGGCGACTGTCAGCAGGATGGCGGCAGGGGGGCGGGCGAGCCGGCGGGGTCCGCTCGCCTTCCGGTTTTGCTTGACGGGCGAACGCCGTTTTATAGAATGGCGACAGATATCGGGCCGCGCCTGTCGCGGCCGGGCCGCGCTCCGCTCCGGGGCGAATCCGGTCCGGCGTCCGTCGATAACCGGACGCCATGTCGTAATCCCTCGCGGGGACCGGCGTGGCGTGTTGATCGACTTCCGGGGTCCCTGGCTCCTGTCCTCTCCGCTGCGCCGACCCCGCTCGATCTGGAGACCCTGTGATGTTCTGGATGATGACGTCGCGCCGCGCGCGCCGCCTGCTGCTGGTCAGCCTGATCGGCCTTCTGGTCGGCGGAGCGCTGGCCCTGGCCGCATTGCCGGCCCGGGCCCAGGCCCCGCCGCCCGCAACCGCGGCCCCGCCGGCATCGGCTGAGGGCGACTGGCACGGCGCGCTGGCGATCGGCCCGCGCAGCCTGCGGCTGGAGATCAGCCTCAAGCGCGGACCCGACGGTGCCCTCGGCGGCCAGCTGGTCAGCCTGGACCAGCTGTCGCCGCCGCTGCCCGTGGCCGAGGCGCGGCTGGCCGACGGCACGCTGAGCTTCACCGTCCCCGCCGTGCAGGGCCGCTATTCCGGAACCTGGGACGGCGCCAAGGGCGGCTGGTCGGGGGTCTGGCTGCAAGGCATGCCGCTGCCGCTGGTGCTGACCCCGGGCAAGTATCCGCCGCCGGGCCGCCCGCAGGAGCCGAAGCCGCCGTTCCCCTATGAGGCCCGTCCGGTCACCTTCGACGGCGGCGCGCCGGGGGTGAAGCTGGCCGGCACCCTGACCATGCCGGCGGGCGCGGGACCGTTTCCGGCGGTGGTGCTGATCAGCGGCTCGGGGCCGCAGGACCGCGACGAGACCCTGATGGGCCACAAGCCGTTCCTGCTGCTGGCCGACACCCTGACCCGGCGCGGGGTGGCGGTACTGCGCTATGATGATCGCGGCACCGCCCAGTCGACCGGTGCCTTCGGCACGGCGCTGGGTCGCGACTTCGCCGATGACGCCGCCGCCGCCCACGCCTGGCTGCGGACCCAGCCGGGGATTGACCCGGCCCGCGTCGGGCTGCTGGGCCATAGCGAGGGCGGGCTGATCGCGCCACAGGTGGCGGGCCGCGATCCGGCCGTCGCCTTCGTGGTGCTGCTGGCCGGACCCGGCGTGCCCGGTCGCGAGATCATGCCGGTCCAGCGCCGGGCCGTGCTCAAGGCCATGGGCCTGCCGCCGGCCGCCATCGAGTCCGCCGCCGCCCAGGGGGACGCCCTCGACGCCGCCGTCCTGGCCGCCCCGTCGCCCGAGGCCGCCAGGGCCGAGGCGCGTCGGCTGCTGACCGCCGCCGGTGTCCCGGCCGAGGCGGTCGAGGGCCAGGTGCGCACGGTCGCCTCGCCCTGGTATCGCGACTTCCTGGCCCATGACCCCCGTCCGGCGCTGCAGGCCCTGAAGGTTCCGGTCCTGGCCGTGAACGGCTCGGTCGACGCCCAGGTGGTGGCCAGCCAGAACCTGCCGGCCCTGCGCGCGGCCCTGGCGGGCAATCCGGCCGCCGAGGTGGTCGAACTGCCCGGCCTGAACCACCTGTTCCAGACCAGCGCCACCGGCGATCCCGGCGAGTACGGCAATCTGCCGGAGACAATGTCGCCGACGGCCCTCAAGCTGATCAGCGACTGGATCGCCCGGCGCTAGGGCAGGGGGCGGAGCGCGGACTTCAGCCGCTCTCCGGTTCGCGATCCCGCACGGCCCCCGGCTCAGCTTGCCGATGACGGAAAGGCGCCCGGGGCGAGCGGAAGTCTAGACCCTGGGTTGCGCCGTGTCGCGGGCGCGCTAGTGTCGATGTTCCGTTGGGGGATTACATGTTTGTTCGCGTGCTGGCCGTAGCGGCCATTCTGGTGACCGTGGGCGAGGCCCGGGCCGCCGAGACGACCCTGCGCTATGGTCCGCCGTCGGCCTGGGTCAAGCCGGCTGCGCTGCCGCCCGTGCCGGTGGTCGAGCCGGGCGCGGGCTATGCCATGCTGCTCTATGACGAGCAGACCCGCTATGCGCCGCAGGGCAGCGAGACCTATATCCAGATCGCCAGCAAGGTGCTGAGCGAGGAGGGTCTGCAGGACCTGGGCTGGGTGTCGCGCGAGTGGGATCCCGAGACCGAAAGCCTGACCATCCACAAGGTGCACGTCCTGCGCGACGGCCAGGTGATCGACGCCCTGAAATCCGACAAGTTCGAGGTGCTGCGGCGCGAGACTAATCTGGAGTCCTCGATGCTGGACGGGCGGCTGACCGCGACCGTGCAGATCCGCGGCCTGCGGGTCGGCGACATCATCGACACCGCCCTGACCCGCCGCTTCCGCGATCCGCTGGGCGTCGACCGTTATGAGGACGCCACGGCCATTCGCCATGAGGGCCCGGCCGGGCGCTACCGGGTGCGGGCCCTGTGGACCAAGGCCATGCCGACCCGCTGGCGGTCGACCTTCGGTTTCACCACGCCGGTGGTCACCGAAACGGCCGAAGGCCTGGAGCTGGTCATGGACATGCTGCTGGCCAAGGCCCCGAAGCTGCCGGCCGGCGCGCCGATGCGCTATGCCGACCAGGGTACCATCGAGTTCAGCCAGTTCCGCGACTGGGCCGAGATCTCCACCCTGATGGCCGGCCACTATGCGCGGGCCGCGACCCTGGAGGCGGCCTCGCCGCTGAAGGCCGAGGTCGCCCGGATCCGCGCCGCCAGTGCCGACCCCGCCGTCCAGGCCGCCCTGGCCCTGAAGCTGGTCGAGTCGCAGGTGCGCTATGTCTATGTCGGCATGGGGGCAGGGGCCCTGGTCCCGGCGGCGGCGGACGAGACCTGGCGGCGGCGTTTCGGCGACTGCAAGGCCAAGACCGCCCTGCTGCTGGCCCTGCTGACCGAGCTGGGCCTGCCTGCCGAGGCGACGCTGGTCGACTCCAGCGGCGGCGGCAACGGTCTCGACACTCACCTGCCGCGTCTGGCCCTGTTCGATCACGTGATCCTGCGCCTGGCGCTGGGCGGCCGGGTCTACTGGCTGGACGGCACCCGGGCGGGGGACGAGCACCTCGCCAATCTCGAGCCGCCGCCCTACGACTGGGGTCTGCCGCTGCGGGCCACCGGAGGGGCCCTGGAGCGCATCGCCCCGTCGGCTCCGGCCCGGCCCTATGGCGAGACCCTGATGCGGGTCGACGCTTCCGCCGGGATCGATGCCCCGGCCGACGTGACCATCGACACCTATGTGCGCGGCGACTCGGCCGTGGCCCTGTCGCGCGAGATCGCCAGCGCCCCCCGCGACGAGCTGGAGCGCGGCTATCGCTCGGGCTGGGCCAAGCGGATCACCTGGGTCGACTTTGACCGCGCCGACTGGGCCTTCGATGCCGAGCGGGCCGAGCTGCGGATCACCGTGACCGGCAAGGGCAAGATCGACTGGCGGCAGGATCTGGACCTGCCGCGCCGCTGGCAGATCGACGGCAGCTTCCTGTCCCTGCCCAGCTATGAGCGGGACATCGCCCAGGACCAGGAGGCTCCCTATGTGGTCAACTTCCCCGCCTATGAGCGCTGGGTCACCTCGGTGATCCTGCCGGCCACCGGGCCGCAGGTCCGGGTGCTGGGTCGCACGGTCGACGAGACCCTGGGCGGCTATGTCATCCGCCGGCGGGCCGGGATGCAGAACAACCGCGTGGTGATGTTCAGCAGCTCGCGCACACTCGGCCCGGAGGTCACCGCCGCCGAGGCCCGCGCCGCCACGGCCCGGACCCGCCGCGCCGACCGCGAGTTCGGCATCACCGCATTGCAGGTCATGCCGGAGGGCAGCAAGACCCCCGAAGACACGCCGATCATGCAGGCCTGGAACGCCCTGTCCGAGAACCGCCTGGACGCGGCCGAGCGGCAGTTCGGGCGGCTGAAGGACGACAAGGACCAGGCCCGCTCGGCCTATGGCGGTCTGGTGGAGACGGCGCTGACCCGCCGCGACTATGCCAGGGCGCTGAAGCTGTGCGACGAGGCCGAGCGCAAGCTGGCGGATACCGATGCCGAGGGCTGGGCCCGCATGCGCGCCCGGGTCTTCCGGATCGCCGGCACGCCGGACAAGGCCGAGGCCGTGGTGACCGCCGCCCTGGTGGCCAAGCCGGACTCCCAGCCCCTGCTGCGCGACCTGGCCGTGACCCACCGGATGCAGAACCAGCTGGACAAGGCCCGGACCGTGCTGGACCGGGCCCTGGCCCTAGCCCCGCGCGACGAAGCCACCCTGTCCAGCCGGGCGGCGCTGTCCATGCAGATGAAGGCCTGGGACGATGCCATCGCCCGCTACGAGGCGGCCCTGGTGATCGATCCGGACGACATCTCGCTGGTGCTGGGCCAGGCTCAGGCCTATGCCGGGGCCGAGCGCTATGACCTGGCCCTGCGCCGCGTGACCGAGGCCCGCCGCATCGATCCGTTCAGTGCCGCCAGCTACAGCGTCAGCAGCGATATCAATTCTCAGCGCAAGGACTATGCGGCGGCCCTCGCCGATGCCGATGCGGTGGTGGCCCTGTATCCCGACAGTCCCGGCCTGCTGAACAACCGCTGCTGGGCCCGGGCCACCTTCGGTCGTGACCTCGACAAGGCCCTGGCCGATTGCGAGGCCGCGCTGAAGCCCAACCCCAAGGTGGCCGGCTACCTCGACAGCCGGGCCCTGGTCCATGCCCGTGCCGACCGTCTGGACGCGGCCCTGCG
Source organism: Caulobacter sp. HMWF025 (assembly GCF_003060965.1). Lineage (GTDB taxonomy): Bacteria > Pseudomonadota > Alphaproteobacteria > Caulobacterales > Caulobacteraceae > Caulobacter. The sequence goes on from NZ_QAII01000170.1 coordinate 4,772, forward strand.
CGACTACGACGCCGCCCTGGCCCTCGAGCCGCGCCAGGTCTCGTCGCTGTTCGGGCGCGGCCTGGTGCGGCTGCGCAAGGGCGATACGGCCGGTGGCCGGGCCGACCTCGCCGCCGCCCGCGCCATCGATCCGGATGTCGAGACGCGGTTCGCGCGCTATGGCCTGAAGCCGGAGCCGGGCGCCTGACGCCCGGCTTCACGACCCGGCTCACTTTTTCGAAACCGTAGCGGTTGCGATTTCGGATGCCGTCGCCACATGCAAGCTCTCACCGCCGTGGGCGGGCCAAACGAGGGGTTTCCTGTGCTGCTTGATAAGCTGAACTGGCGCTATGCCACCAAGAAGATGGATCCGGCCAAGGCCGTGTCCGAGGACAAGGTCGAGCGCATCCTGGAGGCCGCACGACTGGCCCCGACCTCCAGCGGCCTGCAGCCGTTCGAGGTCTTCGTGGTGACCAGCGCCGAGGTCCGCGAGAAGATCAAGGCCATCGCCTGGAACCAGAGCCCGATCACCGACGGCTCGCACCTGCTGGTTTTCGCGGCCTGGGACAACTACACCGTCGACCGCATCAACCACATGTTCGACCTGGTCAACGAGGTCCGGGGCTTCCGCAACGAAGGCTGGGAAAACTACCGCCAGATGCTGCTGGCCTCGTATCCGCAGCGCGCCCCGGAGGTGAACTTCGAGCACGCCGCCCGCCAGGCCTATATCGCCTTCGGTCTGGCCCTGGCCCAGGCGGCCTTCGAAGAAGTCGACGCCACCCCGATGGAAGGCTTCGACCCCAAGGCCCTGGACGAGATCCTCGGCCTGCGCGAGCGCGGCCTGCGCTCGGTGGTCATCGCCCCGCTGGGCTACCGCCAGCCCGAGGGCGACTGGCTGGTCAATCTGAAGAAGGTCCGCCGTCCGCGCGACCAGTTCGTCACCGAAGTGAAGTAGGGTGTCAGGGGTGGGCGAGGCTTCGGCGTCGCCTGCCCCGACCCTGACCCGTCATCCCGCGCGTCATGCGCGGGACCCATGGCTCAGCTTGCAGGTGAGCCTCTCGTCTGGGTTCTCTTGAGCGGCGGACGGATGGGTCCCGCGCCTAAAGCGCGGGATGACGGGTTAAGGGGTGCCCAGTGGACTGCCCCGTTCCCGGACCTCAGTCCCCGACCCGCGTCAGGGTCGTGCGGTTGCGCTGGATCCACGCCTCGCCGGCATCGTCGAGAAAATCGACCTCTTTCAGCGTGGTCATAACGGCTCCGTCGCGGACCGTCGTCAGGCGCAGCCGGGCCGGGCGGTCGGCGTCGCGGCCGTCGGCCTCGGCGATCATCGTCCAGTGGGCGGCGTCGCGAGCCGGGGCGGCGAGGCGCAGGGTGGTGGCCGACAGCTCGGGCGTGCGGCCCTTGCGGAACCCGGCCGAGGTCTCGCGCCCGGTCGCCGGATCCAGCAGCTCGACCGTGGTGATCCACACCGTGCCGGTCTGGGGACCGTCATCAAAGGCCGCCTTGCGGACCAGGGTGACGCCGTCGCCCGGCGTCTCGATCCGCACCGTCATCGGCAGGCCGAACCACCGGTCGGCCTGATAGTCGCGATATTCCAGCTTGCCCTCCCACGCCCCGACCGTGGCCAGCCGCAGGGCGGCGACGTCGAGCGGCGCGGGCTCAGGCGCGGCGAGGGCCGCCACCAGGGCGAGGGTCTTGAGGATCATGTCGGCAGCCTCCAGGCGCCGGCGGGCGCGGTTGTGATCGAGCTACGGGGCAGGGGGGACGGCGGATGCGGAAGCCCCATCCGCCCCCGCCCGGGGGCGGATGGGGCTTCCG
>NZ_QAII01000036.1 GCF_003060965.1 Caulobacter sp. HMWF025
GGCCAGGATCAGGGCGGCCAGGGCCTGGGTCGCCGGCTCAACGGCCACCGGACTGGCAGCGTGCAGGGCCACAAAGGCCAGTTCGGCCGCCGCCCCCAGCCACAGGCCCAGCCCCGGATCGGCCTGGGCGCTGCCGCCGGTCGCTTCGACCCGCCGGACCAGCAGAACGGCCGAGGCAAACATCCCGGCCGAGATCAGGGCGGCCGGCAGCCAGGCCGGCTCCAGCTCAGCCTGCTGCAGCAGCGGCCAGGCGAGGCTGGCCAGCAGTGCGGCACCGATGCCGCTGATCGCGAGCACGAGCGTCCGGGGCAGGACCTCGCGCAGCCGCAGGGCGGCCAGCAGGCCACTGGCGGGGATCAGGGCCGCCAGCGCGAAGACCCAGGGCGTCTCGGGCTCGTCGCCCTTGAGCCCCAGAACCATCAGGGACGCCAGGATCGCCACGGCGACCGGGGCCGCGAACACGAAGGCCGGGATCAGGCCCGCCACGGTTCCGGCCGCGCCCAGCACGACCAGGGCTGCGGCGAGGATGATCGCCACCGGCAGGTCATGGCCGGTCGCCAGGGCCTGCAGCCACACGCCCAGCGACACCAGGCTGACCAGACCCAGGGCCACGGCGGGCTGGTTGTCGAACACGCGATCCGTCGGGGTCGCGAGGCCCCTCGCCTGCTGCCAGACCGTGGCGCTGAACGGCCCGAGCGCGGCCACCAGCAGCAGGAAGGCTGCGTCCAGCGTGCGCTGGTCGGTGATCAGTCCAAGACTCCAGAAGGTCAGAACGGCCAGGGTCAACCGGCCGGCCTTGCCCCAGTGGCGCGCGGCGCTCAGGGCGCTGCCCGTCGCTCCGATCAGCACCAGATAGGCCTCGAGCACCGAGGGGGCCCAGTCGCTGCTCCCGGTGACCAGCGGGGCCAGGGCCGCGCCGAAGATCGCCAGTAGGGCCAGGGGCTCGCCATGTCTGAGGGCCAGACCCAGCAGGCCGAACGAGATCGCACCGGTCAGGACGGCGGCCATCGGTAGAGGGATCAGATGGTACAGGCCGTGGGCCGCGCAGACAGCGCCATAGAGGGTGACCGCGCCGGCCCCGGCCGCCAGGGCAGCGGCCAGCAGGTGGCGGCCGCCCGCGACCTGTTTCTGGCGCAGGATCCATTCGCTGGCGGCGACCATCGCCCCGCCCAGCAGGACGGCGGCGGCGATGCGCAGCGGCGGCGTAAAGACCCCGCGCTGGGCCGCGTACATGACGAGCAGCAGCCCCCCGAGCGCCAAGCCGCCGCCGCCGATCCAGGCCAGACCGTTCTCGGCCAGCCAGGTGGAGACGGCGGGCCAGGAGAAGCTTTTGACCGCAGCGGCGGGACGCGTCGCCGGCGACGGCGCGGACTGGAAGAGCGG
>NZ_QAII01000004.1 GCF_003060965.1 Caulobacter sp. HMWF025
TTCTTGCCGCCGGTCTTTTCGCGGATCAGCGTGTCGGCATCCAGCCAGACCAGCAGGCCTTCGGAATAGTAGTCTTCGCTGCGTTGATACGAGAGCCAGGACAGCGGCTTGCGGTTGGCGATGATCGGATCGTTGGTGGTGTCGGCCACGCTGCGCCAGTCACGGCCCCGGCGATTGTCGAAGGTCGCGGCCGTCATGGCCAGGGAGTCGAGGCTCTGCTGCTTGGTGAGCAGGTTGGAGCGCGAGGACAGGACATTGCCCCAGTACTGGGTCTGGCCTTCATAGACCCACATCAGGCTGTCGCGCATCGGCGTGTTGAGGGTCGGGGTCCACAGATCGGCCCCGCGCCGGAACTTGCCGTTCCACGAGTGGGTGAACTCGTGGGGCAGCAGTTCGCGCCCGACAAAGCCCTTGTCCCAGTCCTGGAAGTACTTGGGACCGACATTGTTTTCGCTGGAGCGGTGATGCTCCAGCCCGATGCCACCCAGCTGGTCCGACAGGGCGACCAGGAAGTCATAGTGATCGTAGTGGCGCGAGCCGTAGAGCTTGTAGGCCTGCTGGACGAGATCCTTGTGGGCATGGATGTGTTCGGGCTTGAACTCGAGCTGTTCGGGCCGGTCGGCGACCATGTTCAGGCGCACCCGTGCCGGGCCTTCGGGATCAAGATCGACGGACTTGAAGTAGCGGCCCGCGAACATCGGCGAGTCGACCAGGGTCTCGAACGGCACGACCTTGAAGGTCGTGGTCTGGCCCTCGGTGCGGGCCGTCTCCAGCGCCGTGGCGAACTGGAAGCCTTCCGGCAGCTTGACGCTGGCCTCGATCGGGATCTGGCGGGTGAAATAGCCGGCCGGATAGAAGCCCATCTGCAGCCACTGCAGGTTCAGCATGTCCGGGGTCATCACCTGGCGGCCGACCCGGGCCTCGACCGGCGACAGGAACTGGTAGCTGAGATTCAGCTCGGTCACGCCGACGGGCACATCCACATGGAAGGCAAAGACCTCGACGGGATCGCGCGTCCAGGCCAGGCGCTTGCCGCCGGCCGTGACCACCAGGCCGGCCATCTTGTCGATGTCGTTGCGCGGCGAGTGACCGCCGGGAACCCATTGCGGATAGTAGAAGGTGAACTTGCCCGGCTTGGCCACCGGGATGGTCTGACGGATGTCGAAGATCCTGCGGGCCAGGTCCGTGGCATCCACCGACAGCTTCAGGGTGCCGGGATAGGGCACGTCGCGGGCCGCCTGGATCGCCGGGCTGGGCGGTGCCGGCTGCGGCAGGGGCTGCTCGGCCAGAGCGGCCGTCGCGGCCAGGGTCAGAACCGAAACGGAAAAGAGCAACGATCTCACAACACACCCCAAAGCAGCCGCGACCGTGCGTGTCGCAGTCCGAGGCCGGAATGTTTCTTGTGTTCTCGGTGACTTGTCGAGGCCAACTTGCCCGGGCGCAGCGAACAGGCCGGGAGCCTTGCGACAGCCCCGGTCCGGTTCACGGGCGGCCCGCCCGGCGCTCCTCCGTCCGGCTGAAATCATCCGGCAACATGCCGCATGCGAACTCGCACTTGAAATTGCAATTCGTTCTCAAGTATGGACAAGCCGTCCCCGTATCGGGGTCCACCCGGGATTCATCGCTGACCGTGTCGACTGCCGCCCACCGCCGCTCCTTCTGGCTGAAGCAACTGCACCAGTGGCACTGGATCAGTGCGGCCCTGTCGCTGATCGGCATGCTGCTGTTCGCGATCACCGGGATCACCCTGAACCATGCCGGGGCCATTGAGGCCGAGCCCGTCGTGGTCAGCCGCAAGGCCACCCTGCCCGCCAACCTGATCGCCGACCTGGCCAGGGGCCCGGTCGAGGGCAAGCGCCCCCTCCCGCTCAAGATCCAGCACTGGCTGGACAAGGCCGTCGCAACCGACATCGCCGGACGCGAGGCCGAATGGTCCGAGGCCGAGGTCTATGTCGCCCTGGCCCGGCCCGGCGGCGACGCCTGGCTGTCCATTGACCGCGAGACCGGGGCCGTCGAGCATGAGAAGACCACGCGCGGTGCCGTCTCGCTGCTCAACGACCTGCACAAGGGCCGCAACACCGGCAAGGCTTGGGCGTGGTTCATCGACATCTTCGCGGCGGCCTGTGTCGTGTTCACGGTCACCGGCTTGATCCTGCTGCAGTTCCACGCCCGCGCCCGCCCCCTGACCTGGCCGCTGGTCGCGGCGGGCCTGGCTGCGCCGCTCATCCTCATCATCCTTTTTGTCCACCTCTGAGGTGTCTTTCGTGAAGCGTTCCGTATCCCTTCTGACGTTCGCCGGGGCCGCTGTCGGGGCCTCGCCGGCCCTGGCCGCCGATCTCAATGTCACGGTCGAGATCCCGCGCCTGTCGGTGGCCGAGTATCACCGCCCCTATGTCTCGATCTGGATCGAGACTGCCGATGCCAGCGCCGCCGGCACCCTGGCCGTCTGGTATGACGCCGACTCCAAGGAAGACCACGGCACCAAGTGGCTGAAGGACATGCGCCAGTGGTGGCGCAAGGCGGGCCGCGAGATGAGCTTCCCCGCCGACGGCGTCAGCGGCGCGACCCGCGCGCCCGGCCCGCAGAAGCTGGTGTTCAGCGGCGCCAAGGGAGCCCTGAAGGGCCTCAAGCCCGGCCAGTACACCCTCGTCGTCGAGGCCGCCCGCGAAGTCGGGGGTCACGAGGCCGTCCGCGTGCCGTTCAGCTGGGGCAAGCCCGGCAAGCCCGCATCTGCCAAGGGCTCGGCCGAGCTGGGCACCGTCACCGTCGCCGTGAAGTGAGAGATCAAGCCATGACCCTGAAGACCCGCCTTCTCGCCGTCGCGGCCGCCGGCCTGGCCCTGACCGCCCCGCTGGCCGCCAATGCCCACCGGGGCTGGCTGCTGCCGTCGTTCACCGTGCTGTCGGGCGACGGCTCATGGGTGACGGTCGATGCCGCCATCTCCAACGAGCTGTTCTATCCCGACCACCGTCCGATGCGCCTCGACGGCGTGACCGTCACGGCACCCGACGGCTCGACCCAGAAGCTGCAGAACGCCTCGACCGGCCAGTACCGCTCGACCTTCGACGTCCAGCTGAACCAGGCCGGCACCTGGAAGATCGGCTCGGCCTCGGGCACCATCCAGGCCAGCTGGACCGAGAACGGCGAGGTCAAGCGCTTCCGGGGCTCGCCCGAAGACTTCGCCAGCCAGGTTCCGGCCGGCGCCGCCGACCTGAAGACGATCCGCAGCTTCAACCGCAACGAAACCTATGTCAGCCGCGACAAACCCTCGACCGAGGTGTTCAAGCCGACGGGCAAGGGCCTGGAACTGGTGCCGGTGACCCACCCCAATGATCTGGTGGCCACCGAGACGGCGACCTTCAGGTTCCTGGTCGACGGCAAGCCGGCCGACGGCCTGGAGGTGACCTTCATCCCCGGCGGTTCGCGCTGGCGGGCCAGCCCCGGCGAGATCAAGGTCAAGGCCAGTGCTGACGGCGCGGTGAAGTTCACCCTGCCGGAAGCCGGGATGTACTGGGTCAATACTACGGTCCGCAGCGGCGAAGCCGGCGCGCGCGGTCCCGGCA
>NZ_QAII01000171.1:0-2885 GCF_003060965.1 Caulobacter sp. HMWF025
GGTCGCGCCGCCCCACCCTGATCCAGCCAAGGAGGCCATCATGGCCAAGGTTCTCGTTCTCTACTATTCGTCCTACGGCCATATCGAAACCATGGCCAAGGCCGTCGCCGAAGGGGCCCGCGAGGCCGGCGCGACCGTCGACATCAAGCGCGTTCCGGAAACCGTGCCGGAAGCCATCGCCAAGGGCGCTCACTTCAAGCTCGACCAGGACGCCCCCATCGCCACCGTGGCAGAGCTGGCCGACTATGATGCGATCATCATCGGCGCGGGCACCCGTTTTGGCCGTATGCCCTCACAGATGGCCAGCTTCCTCGACCAGGCCGGGGGTCTCTGGGCCAAGGGTGCCCTGAACGGCAAGGTCGGCGGGGCCTTCACCTCGACGGCGACCCAGCATGGTGGCCAGGAGACGACCCTGTTCTCGACCATCACCAACCTGCTGCATTTCGGCATGGTGATCGTCGGGCTCGACTACGGCTACGCCGGCCAGATGACCCTCGACGAAGTCACCGGCGGCAGCCCCTATGGGGCCACCACCCTCGCCGGCGGCGACGGTTCGCGTCAGCCCAGCGAGAACGAACTTGGCGGTGCCCGCTATCAGGGCCGCAAGGTCGCCGAGACCGCGATCAAGCTGCACGGCTAGGTCAGGATGCACCCTGCCCCCTCCCCGCCGACCGTCGGCCGGGAGGGGGTCAATGGCTAGTGCGCCGGATCAAAGTCCGGGGCCTGGGCCTTCACATAGGTCTCCCATTCGGCCCGCGAGTGGAAGTCCAGGCCTTTGTCCCAGCCGGCCCCCATATAGTAGACGAACGGCTTGCCGGGCTCGACCCTGACCAGGACCAGGTAGTTGTCGGCGTCCTGCCGGATCTCGACGACAGACGCCGGATCCACCATCAGGGCGATGCCCATCGTGCCCTTGTCCGGGTCGGTCGGCTCCCAGTAGGAGACCCGCCCCGGAGCCAGGTCAGCGACAAAGGCCCCCGACCCGTTCGGTCCCTTGCGTTTGGCAATGCCGATGCCGATGGTGAGGGGCCCGGCCCTGTCGGAGCCGAAGGTCGAGACCATCCGCGTGAAATTGGTCCCCATCGGCAGGGTGAAGGTCCGGGTCTCCCAGACCTTGCGGTCCACATCCACCGGCCAGGGGGCGTAGTCGACCCTGAAAGCCGCCGCGTCGGGGCCGTTCTTGAGGATCGCGTACGACTTCCAGTTCCGCGACACCCACAGCTTGTTGTCCTGCCAGACTCCGAGGCCGCCGGCCCCGCGCGTGGTCTCGACATTGTAGTAATCCAGGCCTTCGCCATGGAAATCATGCTGCTGGCCGGTCTTCAGCTGGCGCTCCATGAACGGCCAGCGCACCGACTTGCCCCAGGCATCAATGCCAGACGTAGACGGCGGCTCATGCGCCTGCAGGGCCGGACCATAGATGCGATGGGCGGTGCGATCGTTCTCCCAGAGGATGTCGTCATAACGATAGGGCGCATAAACGACCGTGGCGCGCGGCGTCTGGCCCTCGGCATCGGGCCTGGCCATCTGGAAAGCGAGGCGCGGCGGGACCGGCACGCCCTGGGCGGCGGCCGCCAGGGGCAAGGCCAGCAGGCCGGCGATCACCAGGCAGAGACACTTCGACATCGCTCACTCCGGTCCGACTGCGGCTCTAGGGGATCGCGGAACGGATCTGCGGCCGGTTGATCCGAACCAGACACCGCTGTCAGCCGCAAGGCAACCCCCGCACGGTCATGGCCTTGTCTGGGCTTTCCTCCGGATGTCTTGCCCTCGGAAAGGGCCAGTCCCTGGGTAAGTTCACAAAAACAAACCGCCCCGAAGCGCGAGCCTCGGGGCGGTTGTTCAGTCCGGTCGTGAGGTCTTGGCCTACTTGGCCGCCAGGGCCGCCTGGGCCGCGGCCAGACGGGCGATCGGCACGCGGTAGGGCGAGCACGACACATAGTCCAGGCCGACGCTTTCGCAGAAGGCGATCGAGGCGGGGTCACCGCCGTGCTCGCCGCAGATGCCCAGCTTGACGCCCGGACGGGCCGCCCGTCCGCGCTCAGCGGCGATGCGGATCAGGTCGCCCACACCTTCCTGGTCGAGGCTGACGAAGGGGTCCTTTTCAAAGATGCCCTTGTCGATATAGGCACCCAGGAACTTGCCGGCGTCGTCGCGGCTGATGCCGAACGTCGTCTGGGTCAGGTCGTTGGTACCGAAGCTGAAGAACTCGGCATTGGCGGCCAGGTCACCGGCCCGCAGGGCGGCGCGCGGCAGCTCGATCATGGTGCCGACCGTGTACTCGATGGCGATGCCCTGCTCGGCCAGAACCGCCTTGGCGGTCCGGTCGGTAAGCTCGCGTAGGTACTTCATCTCCTCACCCTTGGCAACCAGCGGGTGCATGATCTCGGGGATCGGCGCGGCCTTGCCGGACTTGGCGATGTCGCAGGCGGCCTCGATGATCGCCCGGACCTGCATTTCGTAGATCTCGGGATAGGAGACGCCCAGGCGGCAGCCGCGATGGCCCAGCATGGGGTTGGTTTCGTGCAGTTCCTTGGCCCGGCGCATCAGCTTGTCGGCGTCCAGACCCGTAGCCTCGGCCACGGCCACGACGTCTTCCTCGCTGTGGGGCAGGAATTCGTGCAGCGGCGGGTCGAGAAGGCGGATGGTGACCGGCAGGCCTTCCATGATCGTGAACAGCTCGACGAAGTCGGCCTTCTGGAAGGGCGCGATCTTGGCCAGGGCCGTGCGGCGACCGGCTTCGTCGTCGGCCAGGATCATTTCGCGCACGGCGGCGATCCGGGTGTCGTCGAAGAACATGTGCTCGGTGCGGCACAGGCCGATGCCCTCGGCCCCGAACTGACGCGCGGTCTTGGCGTCCAGCGGGGTTTCGGCATTGGCGCGGA
>NZ_QAII01000171.1:2895-12237 GCF_003060965.1 Caulobacter sp. HMWF025
CGGTCGAGCCGTCGATGGTGATGATCTCGCCGGCCTTGAACTCGCGGCCCTTGGCCCGGAACAGGCCTTCCTTGGGGAAGATCGACACGTCGCCGGCCCCCGAGACGCAGGGCCGGCCCATGCCGCGCGCCACGACGGCGGCGTGGCTGGTCATGCCGCCGCGTGCGGTGATGATGCCGCGGGCCGCATGCATGCCGTGGATGTCCTCGGGCGAGGTTTCCTCGCGGACCAGGATCACGGATTCGCCGTTGGCAGCGGCCTGTTCCGCAGCGTCGCTGTCGAACACGATCTTGCCGGTGGCCGCACCGGGCGAAGCCGGCAGACCCACGGTGATCACGTCGCGATGGGCCGAAGGGTCGATGGTGGGGTGCAGGAGCTGGTCCAGCGAGGCGGGTTCAACCCGGCCGATGGCCTCGGTCTTGGAGATCACGCCCTCGGCCGCCATGTCCACGGCGATCTTCAGCGCCGCCTTGGCGGTGCGTTTGCCATTGCGGGTCTGCAGCATGTAGAGCTTGCCCTGCTCTACCGTGAACTCGATGTCCTGCATGTCGCGATAGTGACGCTCCAGCGTCTCGACCACGGTCTTGAACTGCTGGAAGACCACCGGCATGGCCTCTTCCATCGAGGGGGTGGTGTCCCCCATCTCCTCGCGGGCCGCCTTGGTCAGCGACTGCGGCGTGCGGATGCCGGCGACGACGTCCTCGCCCTGGGCGTTGATCAGGAACTCGCCATAGAGGCGGTTGTCACCGTTCGACGGGTTGCGGGTGAAGGCCACGCCGGTCGCCGAGGTCTCGCCCATATTGCCGAACACCATCGACTGGATGTTGACGGCGGTACCCCAGGCCTCGGGGATGTCGTGCATGCGGCGATAGAACTTGGCCCGGTCGTTCATCCAGCTGGCGAACACGGCACCGATCGCGCCCCACAGCTGCTCCTGGGCGTCCTGCGGGAAAGGCTTGCCCAACTCGCGGGCCACGGCAGCCTTGTAGTCCTTGATCACCCCGGCCCAGTCGTCGGCCGTCAGCCCGGTGTCGACATGGATGTCGAGCCGCTCCTTGTGGTCGTCGAGGATCTCTTCGAACATGTGGTGCTCCAGATCGAGCACGACGTTCGAGTACATCTGGATGAAGCGGCGATAGCTGTCATAGGCAAAGCGGCGGTCGCCCGACAGTTTGGCCAGGCCCTCGACCGTCTCGTCATTGAGACCCAGGTTCAGGACGGTGTCCATCATGCCCGGCATCGAGGCCCGGGCGCCCGAGCGCACCGAGACGAGCAGCGGGTTGGCCACATCGCCGAAGCGCTTGCCGGTCAGGGTCTCGACGGTCGCCAGACCATCGGCCACCTGCTGGGCCAGCTCGGCGGGATACTGCTTGCCCTGGGCATAGTAGTGCACGCAGGCCTCGGTGGTCACCGTGAAGCCCGGCGGGACCGGCAGGCCCAGCGAGGACATCTCGGCCAGGTTGGCACCCTTGCCCCCCAGCAGATTCTTCATCGAGGCGTCGCCGTCAGCGCCGCCCCCTCCGAACGAATAGACCCAACGGGCTTTGGTCAGCGTCTCAACCGGCATATTTGAATTCACCCTGCGATAAGTGAAAAGGCCGCGATCCTCTGCGGGATCGTCTTGCCTTGGGACATAGCATTTCACGGTGATCCCGCACTGCAATATCCGGCCCGTTCACTAGCACTTCGGTCAAGAAGTCGTCCACCGGCGCTTTGCGTTAACGCTGCCAGATCGATAATTCGGCAAATATTTCCAATGACAACGTTGTCTTGACTGGGAAGTCTCTGGGACCTGCATAGCCAGACCGCTTACAGACTCTGTCAGAGGTCCAACACGGGCCCCATCAAGGCCCACACGTGTTCCAGTTTCGGACAGTCTGGGCCGGCGTGCTGCTTGGAATCACTTACAGCTGACGCCGGTGTGGCGGTCAGCCGAACGGCCGCGACACCCCTCAGCCCTTGCGGCGGATAGAGGGGGCCCGGGCACAAGGCCCGGGATGACGGAAGTTTGGTCGAGTTGAGGAGTTCTACTCCCCCTACCCGGCGACCAGCCCGAAGTCGGCCACCCGGCCCATGGCGTCGCGGACGGCGGCCAGGGTCTTGAGGCGGCTGTCGCGCTCGGCGGCGACCTCGGAATTGACGAACACGCCGTCGAGGAAGGCGTCGACCGGGCCGCGCAGCCCGGCCAGCTCCTGCATGGCGGCCGTGAAGTCCTCGGCCGCCAGGGCCTGATCCAGCGGGGCTTCCAACAGACGCAGGGCGTCGTGCAAGGCCACTTCCGGAACCGAGGCGTCGTCCAGCAGGCTGCGTTCGCCCTCCGCCTTCCAGCCCTTCTTCTCTTCAGCCTTCAGGATATTGCCGGCCCGCTTGTAGCCGGCCATCAGGGTCTTGCCGTCGTCGGTCTTCAGGAAGCCGTCCAGCGCCTCGACCCGGGCGACGATGCGCACGAGGTCGTCGTCGCCGAGGGCGAACACCGCGTCGACGAGATCGTGCCGCTTGCCCTGGTCCTTGAGGGTGACTTTCAGGCGGTCGACGAAGAAGGCGAGCAGGTCTCTAGAAAGAACGACGCTAGATTGCCAAAGCACAGTAGATTGCCTGCTGACGAAACCGCCGATAGCAATTGCGATATCTTCATCATTCTCAGTCGCGGATGGATCAAGCTCAACCTCGCCCATCAGGCGGAAAACACTTGAGTAGTCTCGGCTGTTTCGGCGAGCCATTGATCTAAGATCGTCGTGCAGAGAAGCAGCCGCTCCAACCTTATCCAAGTTCGCAAAAAGCTCTTCCTGCAACTGATCCATTGCAGTCGAAATACGCGCCTGATGCCAAGGGAAGAGTAGATCTGAGACAACGCTGGCCCGAACATCGTTCGCAAGCACAGTGCGTATCACGCCCAATGCCGCGCGACGCAAAGCGTATGGATCTTTGCTACCCGTCGGCTTCTCATCGATCTCGAAGAACCCGACCAGCGTATCGAGCTTGTCGGCCAGGGCCACCGCCACGCTCAGCGGCGCGGTCGGCACCGCGTCGGCCGGGCCCTGCGGCTTGTAGTGGTCGCGGATGGCGTCGGCGATGTCGTCGTCGAGACCGGCTTCACGGGCATAGTAGCCGCCCATCAGGCCCTGCAGTTCGGGGAACTCGCCGACCATCAGCGAGGCCAGGTCGGCCTTGGCCAGACGCGCCGCCTGGGCGGCCTTGTCCGGATCGGCGCCGACCAGCGGCGCGATCTCGCGGGCCAGGGCCTCAATGCGCTTCACCCGCTGCGCCATCGTGCCCAGCTTGGCGTGGAAAGTGACGCCGTTCAGCTTCTCCAGCCACTCCTCGAAATTGCCGGCCTTGCGGTCCTCGTCCCAGAAGAAGCGGGCGTCGGACAGGCGGGCCGACAGCACCTTGGCGTTGCCGGCGGCGATCACCTTGCCGCCGTCGGCGGCGGCGATATTGGCGATGGTGATGAAGTGCGGGGCCAGGCCGCCGGTGGCCGGATCACGCACCGCGAAATACTTCTGGTGGGTGCGCATCGAGGTGCGGATCGCCTCGGCCGGCAGGTCGAGGAACGACGGATCCATGTCGCCCAGCACCGGGGTCGGCCATTCGGCCAGGCCCGCGACTTCCTCCAGCAGGCCCAGGTCTTCGACCAGTTCGAGATTGCGGGCAAAACACAGGGTCTTGCAGCCCTCGAGGATGCGCGCCTTGCGCTCCTCAACGTCCAGCACGACGAAGTGGTCGTTCAGGCCCTTGGCATACGCGTCGAAGTCGCGGACCCGGAACGGCTGGGCATCCCCCATGAACCGGTGGCCTTCGGAGATGTCGCCGCTCGCGATGCCGTCGATGGTCAGCGGCACGATCTCGCGGTCGAAGACGCAGAGGATGCGCTTCAGCGGCCGCACCCAGCGCAGCTTGCCGCTGCCCCAGGTCATCGACTTGGGCCAGGCAAAGCCGCGCACAATGGCCTCGACCATCTCGGCGATGATCTCGGGCGTGGCGCGGCCGGTCTTCTCGATGAAGGCCATCCAGACGCCGTCGCGCTCGACCAGCTGGTCCTGCGTCAGACCCGCCTTGCGCAGGAAGCCTTCCATGGCCTGCGGCGGGGCCCCGACGCGGGGGCCCTTCAGCTCTTCCTTGCGGTCGGCCTGGGCAATCGGCAGCCCCTCGACCACCAGGGTCAGGCGGCGCGGACCGGCAAAGGTCTTCAGGGCCTCGGGCAGGAAGCCGGCGGCGGCCAGATGCTCGCGCGCCATGCGTTCCAGATCACGCGCCGCATTAGCCTGCATGCGCGCGGGGATTTCTTCGGAGAACAGTTCGAGGAGAAGTTGGGGCATCTGACTTTACGCGGCTTCCTGCTGCTTCACCCACTCGGAGGCGCACATCTTACAAAGGTCGCGGATGCGACCGATGTAGCTGGCGCGCTCGGCGACGGCGATCGCGCCGCGCGCGTTCATCAGGTTGAAAAGGTGGCTGGCCTTGAGGACCATGTCATAGGCGGGCAGGACCAGGGCCTTGCCCTGGTAGGAGCGGGCCAGCATCAGCGGGACCTGCTCTTCCATCTGCTCGAACTGCTGCTTGAGCACCGCCACGTCGAAGCCGTGGAAGTTGGCCTCGGACTGCTGGCGCTCGTTCTCGAGGAACACATCACCATAGCTGACGCCGGAATCGTTGAACGGCAGGTCATAGACGTTGTCGACGCCGAACACGTACATGGCCAGGCGCTCGAGGCCGTAGGTCAGCTCGCCGGCCACCGGCGAAACGTCCAGGCCGCCGACCTGCTGGAAATAGGTGTACTGCGACACCTCCATGCCGTCGCACCAGACTTCCCAGCCCAGGCCCCAGGCCCCGACGGTGGGATTCTCCCAGTCGTCCTCGACGAAGCGGATGTCGTGGATGCGCAGGTCCAGGCCGATCGCCTCCAGCGACCCCAGATAGAGGTCCTGCATGTTGGGCGGGTTGGGCTTCAGGATCACCTGGTACTGGTAATAGTGCTGCAGCCGGTTGGGGTTCTCGCCATAGCGCCCGTCACCCGGACGGCGCGAGGGCTGCACATAGGCCGCGTTCCAGGGCTTGGGACCCAGCGCGCGCAGCACCGTGGCCGGGTGCAGGGTCCCTGCCCCCACCTCGACATCATGCGGCTGCAGAATGACGCAGCCGTGCTCGCTCCAGTAATTGTGGAGCGTCAGGATCAGGCTTTGAAACGAGGTGGGCTTTGGGCGCGACATTTGGGTCCAGGGCGTGTCCGAACAGGGCCGGAAAAAAGTCGGCGGACCATAGGGCCCGGGGCCCGGAGCTTCAAGCCAAGTTGGCCGGCAACAGGCCAGGCCGGCCCATTCCGCTGCGGCCGTTGGGAACGGTTGCTCCCCGGCACAAGGCGCGCCTCAAACCCACGTTGAGCGCGGAGACCCAAGACGCCGGTTTTTGACGCATTAACGACAGCAAATGCCTGTTTTTTGAACTCGGTGCCCATTTCCTTTCCAATTCGTTGATCCGGACCCGCACGATCGCGACCCCGCCCGATAGCGTGAAGCGGCCGGGGAAAACGATGCAGCGCGCAAGGGCCGCGTCGTCGGTGCTCATCGGGCGCCTGGCGCCCGCAAACCAGAACAAGGCAAGCCCGCACAGTCAGCGGGCCGGAGCAAGGCGGATGAAACTGATCATAGCGGTCGTCAAACCCTTCAAGCTCGACGAGGTCCGTGAGGCGCTCGTTGCAGCGGGCGTCGAGGGTCTGACGGTATCCGAAGTCAAGGGTTACGGCCGTCAGAAGGGCCAGACCGAGATCTATCGGGGCGCGGAGTACCAAGTGAACTTCGTTCCCAAGGTTAAGCTGGAAGCGGTCGTGGACGATGCGTCCGCCGCCAAGGCAGTCGAAGCGGTGAAGGCCGCTGCGGCCACGGGCAAGATCGGCGACGGCAAGATCTTCGTCCTCAACGTGGAAGAAGCCGTACGCATCCGGACCGGTGAAACCGGCCCGGCCGCTCTCTAGTACTCATCGGGAACAGGGGATAACCGACGATGAAATTGACGTTCAAACCGCTGGCCGGGCTCATGCTCGCCGCGACCCTCGCGGGGGCTCCGATGGGAGCCGTCGCCTTCGCCCAGGAGGCCGCGCCCGCGGTCGCCGCCGCGCCCGCCGAGGCTGCGCCGGCACCGGCCGCAGCGCCTGCGGCTGAAGCCGCTCCGGTCGCCGCTCCGACCATCGAGGACAAGATGGACAAGGGCGACAACGCCTGGATGCTCGTCTCGACCCTGCTGGTCCTGCTGATGATCCTGCCGGGCCTCGCCCTGTTCTACGGCGGCCTCGTTCGCTCCAAGAACATGCTGTCGGTCATGATGCAGGTCTCCACCGTCGGCATCATCGGCATCCTGACCTGGGCCCTCTGGGGTTACAGCCTGGCCTTTACCGACGGCGGAAGCTGGGACAGCTTCGTCGGCGGGTTCAGCCGGCTGTTCCTGAACGGCGTCACCCCCGCGAGCAACGTTGCGACGTTCTCGACCGGCGTCGTCATCCCGGAATTCACCTTCATCGCGTTCCAGTCGACCTTCGCGGCGATCACCGCCGCCCTGGTCATCGGTTCGCTGGTCGAGCGCATCAAGTTCTCGGCCGTGGTGGTGTTCGCCGTCCTGTGGCCCCTGCTCTCCTACTATCCGATCGCCCACATGGTCTGGTGGTGGCCGGGTCCTGACGCCATCGCCCTGAACCCGACCGCCCCGATCAAGGCCGGTCTGAGCTGGTCGTTCGGCGCCCTGGACTTCGCCG
Organism: Caulobacter sp. HMWF025; assembly: GCF_003060965.1. Classification (GTDB taxonomy): domain Bacteria; phylum Pseudomonadota; class Alphaproteobacteria; order Caulobacterales; family Caulobacteraceae; genus Caulobacter. The sequence goes on from NZ_QAII01000171.1 coordinate 9,641, forward strand.
GCGGCACCGTGGTGCACATCAATGCCGGTATCGCCGCCCTCGTCGGCGCCCTGATCCTCGGCAAGCGCCAGGGCTTCGGCAAGGAGCCGATGCCGCCGCACTCGCTGACCCTGACCCTCGTGGGCGCCGGTCTGCTGTGGGTGGGCTGGTTCGGCTTCAACGCCGGTTCCAACCTGGAATCGAACGGCTACGCCTCGCTGGCGATGATCAACACCTTCCTGGCCACCGCCATGGCCGGCCTGTCGTGGATCGTGGTCGAGTGGGTCACCCGCAAGAAGCCTTCGGCCCTCGGCATGGCTTCGGGTCTGGTCGCCGGCCTCGTGGCCGTCACCCCGGCCGCCGGCTTCGCCGGTCCGATGGGCTCGATCATCCTCGGCCTGATCGTCTCGCCGATCTGCATCTTCTTCTGCTCGGTCGTGAAGAACGCGCTGAAGTACGATGACAGCCTGGACGCCTTCGGCATCCACGGCGTGGGCGGCATCGTCGGTGCCATCGCCACCGGCTTCCTGGTCAACCCCGCCTGGGGCGGTGCCGGCGTCGTCGACTATATGAGCTGCGGCAAGGATGGCGATCTGTCGACCTGCGACACCGCCGTCTACAGCATGGCCACCCAGGTCATGGCGCAGGTCAAGGCGGTCGGCGTGACCATCATCTGGTCGGCCGTGGCCTCGGCCATCGTCTTCTTCGTGATCAAGCTGATCATCGGCCTGAAGGCTTCGCCGGATGCCGAAGAAGAAGGTCTGGACATCTCCGAGCACGGGGAACGCGCCTATCACAGCTAAGCCCCGGCTCAGCTGAAACGGCGAAGGGCGCGGAGCTTGGCTCCGCGCCCTTTCTTTTTGCCGGTCCGTCTGGGGAAGCAGAGGCCCCTGACCGCCGGTCGGAAGCGCTAGGGCACTGCGGGTGCGACGGGGGCCTCGACCGGCGCCCGACGGGCCCGGAGAATCGGCACAACCGGATCCAGCATCTGGCCCTGCATGACCGGATTGGTCGCCTTGCCCGGGGTCGGCAGCCGGATGATCTTGTGGACCACGTCCATGCCCTCGACGACGCGGCCAAAGGCGGCAAAGCCCAGGTTGTCGCCCGGGGCGGCAGGATCAGCGTCCATATAGGGCGCATCGCCGACGCAGATGAAGAAGTCCGAGGTCGCCGTGCCCGGGGCATTGCGGCCGATCGAGATCACCCCGTCCAGATGCTTGATCCCGGTCAGGGTGGTCGGCTCGTGCGGGATCGGCTTGAGCACCCTGGCCGGGTCGTTCTGCACGCCGCCCTGGATCAGGCCGTAGTCGACCGGCCCAGGGGCGCGTGCCGCCCGGAAGAAGGTCGCGCCGTCATAGCGCTTCTGGTCGACATAGCGCAGGAAGTTGGCCGTGGTGATCGGGGCCTTGTCGACATAAAGGGCGATGACGATCAGCCCCTGCCCCGTCTCCAGGTTCACGCGCACGATCGACGGAGGCGAGACCGGAGCTGGAGCCGGAGCCGCCGGGGCGGTCTGGGCCATGGCCGGAAAGGCGGCTCCTGTGGCCGCGAGCGCCAGCAGGTCTCTGCGCCGGATCATCGTGTCCCCTCTCCCAGAATGCAGCGCCGGACCCACCAGTCCGGACGCAGGGTCTGCAGCCGCTCGGCCAGGCCCTCGGCCTCGAAATCCCCGGCGCATAGCGCAAAACAGGTCGCCCCAGAGCCGGACATCCGGGCCAGCAGCACCTCGGGCTCGTCGCGCAGGGTTTCGAGCACCTGCCCGATCAGCGGCTCAAGCCTGACGGCCGGCGCTTCAAGGTCATTGCGGGTGGCCATGGCCAGCCAGGCGGCGACCTCCTCGGCACTTTCGAAGGCCTCGGGCATCCAGGGCCGGGCTTCGCCCTCGGCGGCCACGGCCGCGTCATAGGCCCGATAGACCGCCCCGGTCGGCGACGGCACCAGCGGATTGACCAGCACCGCATGCAGCGGCGGCAGTTCCGGCGCCGCCGAAAGCCGCTCGCCGCGTCCCTCGGCCAGGGCTGGACGGCCCCAGAGACAGACGGCTCCGTCGGCCCCCAGACTGCCCGCCACCGTCTCCAGGTCCGCATCGGCGAGTGCCGGCGCAAGGGCATCACGCAGAAGCCGCAGGGCGGCACCGGCGTCGCTGGATCCACCGCCCAGTCCGGCCGCGATCGGCAGGCGCTTGTCCAGCAGCAGGCGGAACGGCGGCAGCGGCATGGCGATGCGGCCCCGGAAGGCCGCGACGGCGCGCATGACTAGGTTGTCGTCTCCGGCCGGGATCTCGCTGCCGAACGGTCCGGTCGTCTCGAAGGCCAAGGCCTCGCTGGCCTGCAGGGCCACCGCGTCGCCGACATCAGCGAAGACCATCAGGCTCGAAATCGGGTGATAGCCTTCGTCATCCGGTCCGCCGACGTGCAGGAACAGGTTGACCTTGGCCGGAGCAAAGGCGGAAAGGCGCATCTTCGGCCCTCGTATCTGGAACGGCGCAGGACCGCTGGCTTAGCTCAGTTGCGCGCGATGGTCGATGTGGCGGCCATGGCGGGCGGACCGAGGCCGTCCTTCAGCTTGGCCGTCGCCTCGGCCTTCTGCTTCTCGTCCGGGTCCAGGCTGAGCACGCG
>NZ_QAII01000171.1:12247-24459 GCF_003060965.1 Caulobacter sp. HMWF025
GGCCTCGATCTGGCGTCCGGCCCGCCAGTAGGCGTCCCCGAGATGGCCATTGACGTCCGGGTCGCCCGGTTCGAGCTCAATGGCCGCTTCCAGCTTTTCGATCGCCGTCTTGTAGTCTCCGAGGCGGTAGTAGGCCCATCCCAGCGAGTCGAGCATGGCCCCGTTCTGCGGGCGGGCCGCAACGGCCTTCTGGATCATGGCCAGGGCCTCGGCCAGATGTTCACCGCGGTCGATCCACGAATAGCCGAGGAAGTTCAGCAATTCCGGCTCATCGGGATTGACCTTCAGGGCCACCTTCAGGTCGGCCTCGGCGTCCGGCCAGCGGCCCGCGCGTTCCAGGGCGATGCCGCGCAGGAACAGAACCCGCCAGTCGGGCTGGTCACCGTCTCCCCTAATGACCGTATCGAGGATCCTGACCGACTCGTCCCAGCGCTCATTGGCCCGCAGGAGGTCGGCGAGCCCGACCTGGGCGTCGCGATCCGCCGGGAACTGGCCGGCGAGCGTCCGGGCAGTATCCAGGGCCCTGACCTTGTCGCCGGCCTGCTGATAGGCCCAGGCCATCTTGCCGCGCGAGGCGACATATTGCGGCGAGTCCGGAGAGATCCGCTCATAGGCGGCGATCGCTCCGACGCGGTCCCCGCTGTCGTTCAGCAGGTCGCCGACCAGCAGCCAGGCCTCTTCCCGTTCCGGCTCCAGGCGCAGGGCCAGTCTCAGATAGGCCAGGGCAAACTGGTTCTGGCGCTCGCTGGCGAAGGTCGCCGCACAGGCTACGAGGTTCTGGGCCGCGCCCTGCCGGATCGAGACCATCGCCGGGGCCTTGCGGCCAGAGGCGGCCCGCAGCCGCGCGGCCTTCATCCCCTCGTCAGCGGGGTCTCTCGCCAGGGCCTGGTCGTACAGGGCGACGGCATCGGCCTGCCGCTTGCGCCGCTCAAGAAAGGCTCCGTAGTCCAGGACGAACAGGTCACTGGCCGCCGCATTGGCGGTCAGCGCCTTGTAGTCGGTTTCGGCCTCGTCAAAGCGCTTGGCCCGCTCGAACAGGCGAGCCTGGCCCAACTGGCCGAAGTACTGAACCAGCCGGTCGTTCTGCAGGGTCGGCTGGACCGTGGCGCCCTCGGAATCGCCCGCCGCTGCAGAGACCCAGGGCCCCAGCAGCGCGACGGCCTGGCGATGGGGGAAGCCGATGTCCTCGGCCTTCAGGACGGCCTGGGCCTCCTTGCCCTTGCCTGCCGCCAGGGCGTCGACCACCCGGGTCAGGGCCCCCAGGCGCTTCAGGGCATCACTGACTTCAGGCCCGGCGGGGGCGATCGCAGCCGCCCGGCTGACCTCGCCGGCCAGGAGCAGGGCGGTGAAGCTGCGTTCGGAGATGACGCCCGGGTCCTCGCCGAGCGCGCCTGCGACCCCGAAAAAGCTCGCCGCCTGACGGGTATCGCCGGCGCGCAGGGCCGCCTGCCCGGCCAGAAACTGGCCATAGGGGCTGCGGGCATCAAAAACAGCTGTCCCGGCCGAAACCGGTCCACGCAGTATAACAGTCTTGGGCGCGGTGGTGCAGGCGGAGAGAGCCAGGACAGTCGCCGAGGCGAGAAGGATCTTGAAACGCATCCGCCCACCCTGTTGGGTTTCGACGCGCGCCGCAAGGGCCGGGCGCGCGTCGAAAGAGCCTACATGTTCGGGTAGTTGGGGCCGCCGCCGCCCTCGGGCGTCGTCCAGACGATGTTCTGCGACGGATCCTTGATGTCGCAGGTTTTGCAGTGGACGCAGTTCTGGGCGTTGATCTGGAAGCGCGGGTCGGTGCCCTGCTCGTTGTACAGGACCTCATAGACGCCTGCCGGGCAGTAGAGCCGGGCCGGCTCGCCGTATTTGGGCAGGTTCACCGAGATCGGGATCGACGGATCCCTCAGCGTCAGGTGGGCGGGCTGGTCTTCTTCGTGGTTGGTCGCCGACAGGAAGACCGACGAGAGCTTGTCGAAACTGATCACGCCGTCCGGCTTGGGATAGACGATCGGCTTGTAGTCCTTGGCCAGACCGGTCGAGGCCGCGTCGGTCTTGTCATGCTTCATCGTGCCGAAGAACGAGAAGCCACCGGTCAGGTGGGTGCACCACATGTCGAACATGCCCACGGCGCCGCCCAGGAAAGTTCCCAGCTTGCCCAGCAGCGGCTTGGCGTTGCGAACGACCTTGAGCTCCTTGGCAACCCAGCTCTTCTCGAACGCGGTCTGGTACTCGACCAGCTCATCGCTGGCGCGGCCGGCGGCGATGGCCTTGAAGGCCTGCTCGGCGGCCAGCATGCCGGTCTTCATGGCGTTGTGGCTGCCCTTGATGCGGGGCACGTTGACAAAGCCGGCCGAGCAGCCGATCAGCGCACCGCCCGGGAAGGTCAGCTTGGGGATCGACTGCCAGCCGCCCTCGGTAATGGCCCGAGCGCCGTACGAAATGCGGCGGCCGCCTTCCAGGTGCGGCTTGACCGACGGATGGTGCTTGAAGCGCTGGAACTCGTCGAACGGCGACAGCCACGGGTTCTTGTAGTTCAGGTGCACCACATAGCCGATCGACACGTAGTTATCGCCGAAGTGGTACATGAAGCTGCCGCCGCCGGTCTTGTCGTCCAGCGGCCAGCCGGTGGTGTGCTCGGCCAGGCCCGGCTGGTGCTTCTCGGGCGGGACCTGCCACAGTTCCTTGATGCCGATGCCGAACTTCTGCGGCGATTTGCCGGCCGACAGGTCGAACTTGGCGATCAGTTGCTTGGCCAGCGACCCGCGCACGCCCTCGGCGATGAACACGTACTTGCCGTGCAGTTCCATGCCGGGCTGGAAGTCAGGCTTGTGGTGGCCGTCCTTGCCGATTCCGACCACACCGACCACGACGCCCTTGAGGGACCCGTCGTCATTCCAGACCATGTCCGAGGCGGCAAAGCCCGGATAGATCTCGACGCCCAGTTCCTCGGCCTTGCCGGCCAGCCAGCGCGTCACATTGCCGAGCGAGGCGATGTAGCAGCCTTCATTGTGCATGAAGGGCGGCAGGGCAAACATCGGCAGGGAGGCTTCACCCTGCGGCCCGAGGATCAGGAAGCGGTCCTTGGTGACCGGAGTCTCGAGCGGGGCCCCCTCTTCCTTCCAGTTCGGGAACAGCTCGTTCAGGGCCTTGGGATCGATGACCGCGCCCGACAGGATGTGGGCCCCGACCTCGGAGCCCTTTTCCAGCAGGGCGACCGAAATCTCGGTGCCGGCCTTTTCGGCCAGTTGTTTAAGGCGGATCGCTGCGGAGAGACCGGCGGGGCCGCCGCCGACGATGACGACGTCATATTCCATCGACTCGCGTTCGAGGACTTCGCTCATGGGATCTCCCGCCCCGGGCCCAACGCTGGCTTGGCTGGGTCCCGTCTTATGACTGTTTGAACTCCACCTTATCCGAACCTGACGTGACGGTGGTCAAGAGAAAGCAGCGAGTTTTGTTGCGCTGCAGCGTGGAGGACACGCCCGGATCGCGCTATGGAGGGTTCCATGAGCCTCGCCGTCGACCCTCGCGCCGTCGAAAGCCTGCTCGCCTTCTGGGCGGATGCAGGGGTCGAGGCGTCCTATGCCGACCAGCCGATCGACCGGCTGGCCGAGGGCGCGGCCCTGCTGCGGGCCCGCAGCCAGCCCCCCGTTTCAACGCCCGTTGCGCGGCCGGTGCTGGTCTCCGGCGGATCGGCCGATGTCACCGCAGCGGTTGCCCGGGCCCGGGCCAGCGCCGCCGAGTGCCAGGACATCACCGCCCTCGCCGCAGCCATCGCCGCCTTCGACGGCTGCCCGCTGAAGGCCCAGGGCGCGCGCCAGGCGGTGGTCTCGCGCGGCCCCGTCGACGCGCCCCTGATGATCATTGGCGAATGCCCAGGTCCCGACGAGGACGCCGCCGGCCGGCCCTTTGTCGGACGGTCAGGCCAGCTTCTCGACCGAATGCTGAAGGCCGCAGGCCTGACCGACCGGGCCTTTATCACCAACACCGTCTTCTGGCGCCCGCCGGGCAACCGCACGCCCACTGCGCAGGAACAGGCGATCTGCGCGCCGTTCCTTGAACGGGCCGTGGCCCTGGTCAAACCGCGCCTGCTGCTGCTGGTTGGCGGGGCGTCGGCCAAGGCCCTGCTCAAGCGCGATGAGGGCATCCTGGCCCTGCGTGGTCGCTGGTTTGAGTGGACCTCGGCCGACGGCAGCCAGGAACTGCCCGCCCTGCCGACCCTGCATCCCTCTTTTCTGCTAAGACAACCGGCGTCCAAAAAGAAAGCCTGGCAGGATCTGCTTACCCTGACCGAAAGGCTTGATCGGCCCGACCGTCCCCACTAGGACTCATCGCGACCAGTCGGAACGGGGACGCGAGGCCTTCAGGGCCCTGCGGATACGCATTGCAGCTCATCGCTCGCCCTCTGGCCGTTCTTGCGGCCTTTGCTCTTTGCCTGTGTGCCGCTTCGGGCGTTCGCGCCGCCAGCCTTGAACCCCTGTCGAAGGACGACGCCCGCTTCTATCGCGCCGCCTTCCAGGCGTCCGAGCGGGGCGATTTCGACGCGGCCGAGGCCGCTTTCGCCAACACCCGCGACAAAAGCCTGTCTGGCCGGCTCAACTTTGCCCGACTGATGCACCCCCGGGCCCACACAGCGGCCTTTGAAGAACTAACGGCCTGGCTCGAGTCCTATCCGGACGAGGCCGGTGCCGAGAAGATCTATAGCCTGGCCCTCAAGCGCAAACCGGCCAAGGCCCTGCCGCCGCCCGCGCCGCCGCTGTTCGTGACGGCCGACCGCAGCCCGCCGCCGGCCGACAAGGCCCGGGCCGCCCGCGAGGCCTACTATTCCGGAGACGTCCAGCGCGCCCTGACCCTGGCGATTGCCAGCAATGAGCGCTGGATCGCCGGCCTTGCCGCCTATCGCCTCGGGCAGTCCGCCCAGGCCCAGACCTATTTCGAGGCCGTCTCCCGCGATGAGGGCCAGGATGACTGGCTGCGAGCGGCCGGAGCCTTCTGGGCGGCCCGCGCGGCCAGTGGCGCGGGACGCGATGCTGACGCCCGCGCCCTGCTGATCCAGGCCGCCCACGCCCCCAACACCTTCTACGGCATGATCGCCGCGCGGCAGCTGGCCCTGGCCGGGATCGCCCTGGTCGACGACGCCGATGACCCCATCGCCGCCCTGATCACCCGCGTCAGCTATGACGGTCCGGACGTCGAGTCGCTGGGTCACCTGCTGGCCAGCGATCCGCGCGCCCATCGTGCAGCCGCCCTGGCCCAGATCGACCGCTGGGTCGAGGCCGGACAGGAGCTGCGGGCCGGCCTGTCGCTGGCTGCCGACGAAAAGGTGCGGGCCGACTGGATGGCCCTGACCCTGGCGCTCAATGCAAGGGCTCCGCTGAACGGCGGCCGTCCGGTGGGCCGGGTCGGTTCCGAGGACTATCCCCTGCCCCCGCTGGAGCCCAAGGGCGGCTTCACGATCGACAAGGCCATGGTCTATGCCCTGGTCCGTCAGGAAAGTCGCTTTGACCCCATGGCCGTCTCGGGCGCAGGGGCGGTCGGGCTCATGCAACTGATGCCGGTGGCGGCGGCCCGCGCGGCCGGCGATGACAAGCTGCTGGCCGACAACACGCCGCTGTTTGATCCGTCATTCAACTTGCGGGTCGGCCAGGACTATTTCACCTGGCTGATGGACCGGGGCCTGCAGAGCACCGACGTCCTGCGCGCTGTCGCGGCCTATAACGGCGGGCCCGGAACGCTACTGAAGGCTCAGGCCCAACTCGGCGCCGACTGTGACAGCCTGCTGCTGATCGAGAGCCTGCCGGCCGTCGAGACCCGCAACTATGTGGAAAAGGTCATGGCGTCCTACTGGACCTACCGCCGCATATTGGGGGCCGAGACCCGCACCCTCGACGCGGTCGCCATGGGCGCGCGCGAGATCGACTTCCGCCTCGACCAGCAGGCTACCAGCGCAGGCGTAGCGCCCTAGAGGCCCGGGCCAGATCGACCAGCGGCCTGTCGCCCGGCCTGAAGCCCCCGGACGCGCCATAGTGCCGGGTAGAGATCAGCAGGCCCTGCAGCCGCTCCAGGCCCAGCAGACGGGCCCAGCCACGTTCCGGATAGACCGGCAGGGCCGCGGCCCGGTTCGGGCCACCGGCCAGATGTTTCTCGATGCTCGCCCGCCAGGTTTCCGGCAGAACGGCGTCGGGCTGCAGGATCAGCAGCCAGTCGCCACGCGGGTCGACACAGCCGGCCGTCAGGCGGGCGCCGGTGTCGCCGTCTGCCCGGACGATCCGGGCCCCGCAATCCTCGGCTATGGCCAGGGTCGCATCGCCAGACCCCGCATCGGCGATGACCACTTCGCGCACCAGTCCGCCGACGGCGGCCGGGACCAGACTGGCCAGACAGGGGCCCAGGGACTGGGCGCTGTCATGGGTGGCGATAACGACGGTAATCATGACCCTGCTTCACGCCGAAGCGCTCTGAAGGTCAAGGGTCGTTCTTGTTTTGTTCGATCAATACGCCTAGCCTGTGCCCATGCCACAGCCGTCACATCTGAACCGGGTCGCGCTCCGGGGCCGAGGGGCCCGAACTAATGCCACCGGGCGTTTCGAGACTTTCCGGTCCGAGGCCTTTGAGGACGGCTGGACCGAGGCTGATGAGGCCGCCCGGCCTCTGAAAACCCAGGTGCAGCCGATGAAGTCGCGGACCATCATCGCCCGCAATGACAGCCCGGATATCGGCTTCAACGCCTCGATCAATCCGTATCGGGGCTGCGAGCACGGCTGCATCTACTGCTATGCCCGGCCGGCCCATGCCTATTTGGGCCTTTCGCCCGGTCTGGATTTCGAGTCGCAGCTCTTCTTCAAGCCGGAAGCCGGACGGTTGCTGGAGCGCGAACTCTCGAAGCCGACCTACAGGCCGGAGATCATCCATATCGGCGGTGATACCGACCCGTATCAGCCGCAGGAAAAGACCCTGCGGGTCACCCGGGCTGTGCTGGAAACGCTTGTGCGGTTCAACCATCCGTTCTCGATCATCACCAAGTCGGCCCTGATCAGTCGCGACCTCGATCTGCTCGGGCCGATGGGCAAGGTCGGTCTGGCCCGGGCGGCGGTATCGATCACCACCCTCGACCGCAGTCTGGCCCGCAGCATGGAGCCGCGCGCCGCGACGCCGGAGCGCCGGCTGGACGCCATTCGGCAGCTGGCGGCAGCCGGTGTGCCGGTCACGGTGATGTTCGCCCCGTCGATCCCCGGCCTCAATGATCACGAGATGGAGGCCGTCCTGGAGCGCGCCGCCGAGGCCGGGGCCACCTCGGCCGGCTATGTGGCGTTGCGCCTGCCGCTGGAGATCGGCGACCTCTTCCAGCAATGGCTGGCCAGCGACCATCCCGACCGGGCGCGGCGGGTCATGTCGCTGGTCCGCCAGATGCGGGGCGGCGCGTCTTACAGTTCCGAGTGGGGCAAGCGCATGACCGGCGAAGGCCCGGTGGCCGAGGTCATGAGCCAGCGCTTCCATGTCGCCCGCCGCCGGTTCGGTCTCGACGCGCCGCTCCGGCCGCTGGACGTCTCGGCCTTCCGGGTTCCGCCCCGGGCCGGGGATCAGCTCAGCCTGTTCTGAGCACCCTGAATCGATCCCGGTTGACCGATCAACCTTCGACCACGGCTTTCAGACGGGCCAGGCCGGTCTCGAAGTCGCGGCCCACCATGCGATCCATGTTGAAGATCAGGCCCATCAGCCGCGTCATGAACGGGGCTGGACCTTCCATCGCCCAGGTCAGGCGGAAGCCACCGCCTTCCGGGTCCAGGGTGAACAGCGCCAGATTGTGGGCTTCAAAGGGCTTGAGAAAGTCGAGCTTGATCGCGACCCGGCTGTCGGTCACCTCAATGACTTCCATCCGGCCGGATCCGGCCTTGCCGTTACCGGCCCAGCCATAGACCGCCCCGACACCCCGGGTCTCCCCCTCATAGGTTCGGCTCATCGCGGGATCGAGTCCCTCAAAGGGCGACCAGCGGCTCCAGTTCCGGAAATCAGTGACAAGATCCAGGACCGCCTGGGGATCAGCCCGAACGATCACGCTCCGCTCGACCCGAAAGACGCCGGGCCGCAAGGCGGCGACGGCGAGAACGCCAGCGACCAACAGCCCGATAGCAATCAGCGCAAACTGAACCATGGAAACGTCCCCCCGATACGGCCGCTCTCAGAGCGAGCGGCCTGACACGCCCTGGCCAGGGGCTTGATGGTCCCGGCCGGCATTCCAGTGCCCCGCCAGCCAGCGGCGAACCGGCAGGTCGTAGAGCTTCAGCATGGCCCACGCGGCCAGGACGATCAACACGGCCGCCCCGGCCACAAAGGCCAGCGGATAGCCCTTGCCGCCGAGCGCCCTGAAGCTTCGCAGCAGCAACTCCCAGGTGACCCAGTGCAGGGCATAGAGCGGATAGGACACCTCGCCACTCAGGCGGAAAACCGTTGCGGCACGCCCCGCCGGATCCCGATGGCCCAGCAGCACGATCAGCGGAAAAACGACCGCAACACAGACGAGGTCGAACGTCGCCGTATACAGCAGCGGTGGTGTGGCCAGGACAGCGAACAGGATCAGCGCCAGCAGCCAGGCCGGCAGAGACGCCCGCAAATAGGGCTGGATGCGATAGCAGGCCCAGCCCAGGGCGAACGGAAAGATCGTGCGGATCACGCCGATCCAGTAGGTGGCCCGGTCCCAGCCGGTCTGGACACCGCCCATGCCATAGCCGATGCCGATCAGCAGCCCGCCGGAAACGATGATGACCAGCACCAGCCACAGGGTCGACAGCCGTCGAACCGGGAACCACAGGGCCCCGGCCAGCAACTCGAGAAACAGTGACCAGGCTGGCGGATTCAAAGGGAAAAGCGGTGAGAAGCTGTCCTCGTCTGCGACCCAGATGCGCGGCAGAACCAGCAATCCCATGACCAGACATTCCAGGATCGCGTTGCGGTGCCCGATCATCACCAGGGCGCCGGCCAGCATCGACAGCCCGATCAGCGGCCAGACCCGGGTCAGGCGGGCCCGCATGAAGCCGATCCAGCCGATCCGGCGGTCACCATAGGCATGGGCGAGCACAAAGCCGCTGAGGCAGAAGAAGAAGTCGACGGCCAGATAGCCATGTGCCATCAGCCAGGGCCGGTAGGTCCAGCCGCCGAGGTGGTAGAGCAGCACGCCCACGGCAGCCAGGCCCCGGAGACCGTCCAGGGCCTCATACCGACGACTGCCTTGCCCCACGAACCGCACCCTGCTCCCCGCCCCTGCTCGACCGCTTAGTGCCGGGTGTCGCGCGGCGCGTCCAGCCGCTTGCGGATCGGGCCGAAGCGCAACCCGGGGCCGGACTAGAGCTTCTCGAACAGCAGGGCCTTGCTCAGAAAGGCCCGGTCCTGCCCGATCAGCTTCAGGCCGACCGCGTCGAACAGCGCCGCGAGGTCGGTTTCGGCATAGCTCGAATAGTAGGGTTCGTGGAAATAGGCCGGGAAGGCTTCCAGCAGCCGGGCCAGGTCGGGCTCGTCGACCGGCTGGATCGAGTCGACCAGGACCAGCACGCCACCCAGCTTCAGGGTCCGCGCCATGGCGGCAGCCACCACAGGGCGGACCCGGGGCGGCAGCTCGTGGAACAGATAGACGCAGGTGACGGCGTCCAGCGTACCGTCTGCGAACGGCATCGCCTCGGCATTGGCCTGGACGCCGCCGACGCCGCTGAGGTGGCGCGCCCGGGCCAGATAGGCCGGTGACAGGTCGAGACCGGCCATCGCCGCGCGCGGAAAGGTGCGCTGCAGGTCGTGCAGAAAGGCCCCGGAGCCACAGGCCACATCGACCAGCCTCAGCCCGCGCTGGTCTCGCCCGCGCCAGTGCTTCGCCAGCAGCGACAGACCCCGACGACGCATCGCCCCCGCCGTGCCGGCGAACAGGGCCTCGACCTGGGCGTCGTAGCGCCGGGCGCTCTCGTCGGTGAACCAGCCGCCTGTCTGATAGTGGAAGTTCTGTCGATAGTAATTTGGATAGGATGGAGAATTGATCTCGTCCCTCACCTCAACACCATCCCCGCGGCGGCGGCGCTGGTCCACCACGCGGGCATCGGCCAGAAAATCGAGCGCCTGAATGACGGATCGCAAGGGCCGGGTCGGTGCCGCTTCCATGGCCGGATAGAGCCCGGCGGCGACGTCACGGGCATCCTTCTCGAAGGCTTCCAGATAGACCCGGCGCAGGCGCTGGGCCGAGACCGGCGGGGTTTGCGGCGAGAAGCTCTTGCGGCTCTCGCCCCGGGTCGGCTGGGTGATGGCACGCGCCAGACCGCCGGTCGCCGTCCACCAGGCCGCCTTCACCGCCGAGCGCGCTCTTTGCCTTACAGCCTCCAGCGCAAACGCGCCGGGATCCCGTCGCCCGTCCATCCTGGCCTCACCGCGAAAAGACGCCCACCAGTTCAATATGGGGAGACCAGACGAACTGGTCCACCGGCAACACCCGATCAAGTTTGAAGCCCGCATCGATCAGCATCCGGGCATCGCGCGCGAAGGTCGCCGGATTGCACGAGACGCCGATCACGCGGCCGACCTTGGACTTGGCGATCTCGACGGTCTGTTCCAGGGCTCCGGCCCGCGGCGGATCGATGACCACCACGTCGGTCTTGGCCAGTTCAGTGCTGAGCACAGGACGCCGGACCAGATCCCGCGCCTCGGCGGAGATCGGCTTCAGACCCGGAGCCCCGCCGATGGCCGCCTTCAGGGCGGCGATAGCGAGCGCGGCCGAGTCTGCAGCGTGGACCGCAGCGATCTCGGCCAGGCGGAAGGTGAAGGTCCCAGCCCCGCAATAGAGGTCGGCGATCCGGTTGGCGCCCTGGGCGGCTTCGACCGCAAAGGCGACCATGGCCCGCTCGGCCTGCGGCACAGCCTGCAGGAAGCCGCCAGCCGGCAGACCGACAATCGCCGGACCCAGCTTCACCATCGGCTGGCGGGCCATATAGACGACCTCGCCAGCCAGGGTGACGCGGGCAAAGTCAGCCTCGCCGGCCGTCATGGCGGCCTGCATCCGGGCATCGGCCGACAGGCCGCCGCTCTTGGCCTCGACGCCAGTGATGTCGATGTCGAGACCCGTCGCCGTCAGTGTCACATGCAGGGTCGGGGCCGACTTGGGATGCTCGAGAAACGGCTGGGCGAGACGGGCCAGGGCCGGAAAAGCCGCGACAAGGCGCGGGTCGGCCACCGGGCACTGCTCGATCTTCACGAGGTTCCAGGAGCGGCGTTCCTTGAAGCCCAGCCGGACGCCGCCCTTGCCACCCCGGGCATGCAGGGCAACCCGCCGCCGGGATCCGGCCGGGGCTGCAAAGGTCGGCAAGATCTCGGTCTCAATGCCCTCACGGGCCAGCTGGAACCGCACCTGGTCGGCCTTCCAGGCCAGATAGGGCTCGGCGGCCCAGTGCTGCAGGGCGCAGCCGCCGCAGTGGCCGAAGTGCTTGCACGGCGGCGCAATCCGGTCCGGGCTGGCGTCGAGGACGTCGATCAGCTCACCGCGCGATCCGTCCATCTGGGCCGTGATGCGCTCGCCCGGCAGGGTCAGGGGCACAAAGGCCTCGCCGCGCGCGATGCCGTCGCCCTGGGCGCCGACCGCGTCGATGATCAGTTCTCGCATTCCGTATCCAATCTCGCGGCAGGCCCACACGGGACCGGCCCATTCATGTCCGCCGACCCGGGGTCGTGCGGCACCATCGCCCGTCGCGGGCTTCCATCCTGGTGTCCATACCCGCAAACGCCGCCCTTGGCATGAACGAAGATGAACACCTCGCTCAACGACCGTTCATGTTGCCGCTGGCAATCTTCACCGGTCAGCCGCGCCCTCCCCGGCGAGCGACAGAAAAAAGCCACGTCCGGCAGAGAAGACCGCGCCATGATCAACAGGACCCTGAAGATGAAGACCGCTCTGTGCGCCATCGCCGCCGTCGTCAGCGGCGCGCTCGTCCCGACCCTGGCCAGTGCCCAGGCCTATTCGCCCCGCCCGGCCTACGCGACCTACGACAGCACCGGCCCCTATTACGATCCCTGCGCCCGCAGCACGACCAACCGCAGCACCGGCGGCGGACTGGCCGGAGCCGGCATCGGGGCCGCGATCGGCAGCGGCATCTCCGGCAACGGGGCCCGCACCGAAGGCGCCGTCCTCGGCGGCCTGCTGGGCGCGGTGATCGGTTCGAGCATCGGCAAGAAGTCGGCAGCCTGCACCCCCGGGG
>NZ_QAII01000172.1 GCF_003060965.1 Caulobacter sp. HMWF025
CGGCTTCAGCGTCGGCGCGCGCGCCACGTGCGACGATCTGTTGGGGCGTGTAGTCGGTCATGCCGCTCCAGTAGCCATCCCCGAGCCGAAAGGCGAGCCTTGCCGACGGCCAAACGTCGGGCTTTGCGCGCAAAAGGCGGGGTTCGGCAGCGGCGACAGCTCGATTTCCACGCTCTGGGGCACCCACGGCGTCGCTGGGAGCGGCGTGGTTATGGCGTCCTCCTCGTCATGCGACGGGCGGGTCTCGGCGGGAGCGGGGCCCAGCAGCCGGGTGATGGCGGCACAGGCCATGGCCCAGGCCAGGCCGTTGCGCTCGAGGATGAAGCTCTCGGAGAAGGTCACCAGCAGGAAGATCGCCAGATAGAGGGTGGCCCAGTAGCCGTCCGCGACCCGCCGGAAGCGGAACAGGGCGGCGAGGACCGCCAGGCCCAGGGTGACGGCGATCAGGCAAACCCCGATCCAGCCCAGCTGGACCAGCATGTCCAGCCAGCCATTGTGGGCTGTGGGCACGTTCCAGCCGGTGTCATGCCGAACCCAGTTGGCCGGCACCGAGTCTTCGCGCCAGAACACGGCATAGCCATAGCCGGTCAACGGGGCCTTGGCCGACTGCCGCAGCAGCGATTCCCAGATCTCGGTGCGGCCGGTCAGGGACGGGTCCTTGCCGAGCGCGGCATAGACCGTCTCTGGCGAGAGCCACATGATCAGGGCGGCAAATCCGCCGACGGTTACGCCCAGCCAGACCAGCAGGATCGCCGTCGCCGGACCGCGCCGCATCAGGGTCAGGGTGCCGGCCCCGGCCAGAACGATCATCAGGCAGACCAGCGAGGTCTTGGACTTGCTCATCAGGACCATGAAGCCGCACAGGAGGATGGTCGCGACCAGGGTCTTGCGGTGACGGCTGCCGGCGGCCAAGGCCGCCACGGCGGCGAGCGCGCCCTGGACCATCATCGCGCCCATCTGGTTCTTCTCGAACCACACACCCCGCCAGTCGCCGGCATTGATGTCGTGCTGCACGCCCATTTTCGGGTAGGCGATGGTGGCCAGGAGGCCGCCGGCGGCCAGGATCAGGAAGGTGGTGGCGATAATCTCGGCCATGCGCCGCCCGTCAAAACTCGCCACGAAATAGAGGCCGAACAGGGTGGTAAAGGCGGCGGCGACGGCGCGGCGCTGGGTGGTGCCGGGATCGAAGGACCAGGACGCCGAGGCGAACACCCAGCCGATCATCAGGCAGCACAGAGCCACCGGAAACCAGAAGCGCAGCAAGAGTGGCAGGCGCCACAGGGCCAGGCCCAGGATCAGGCCATAGACCGGGAGCCACATCAGCCGCAAGACCGGCATGTCCTCGCCGCCGGCCTGGGTCGGATCGAGCAGGGGGCCGATCAGGGCGTTGGACAGCATGAAGACAATGAAGCCGCAGGCCACGGCTTCGAGTGTCCGGGCCGGCTGGCCCTGGTCCTCAAGCGCGGTGTTGTCCTGGGTCATCAGGGCTCCGGGCAACTGGCACGAAACGGAACATCCGTCGATCAGCCGCCGGTCCCACTGCAAGGGCAGGGCCCGGATCTAGTCTTGTGCTTGCTCGTCCATCGGGGTGAGCCTGTCCTCGGGCAGGCTGACATCCAGAATGTCGCCGTCCCTGGCGGCAGATCCCGAGGGCAGGGCCTCCAGGCGCGCGGGCAGGCGAGCGGCCGGCGGCCTCTGCCCCGCCTCGAAATAGGGTGGGAGCTCCAGGTTCCGGTAGGATGGCTCAAGCGCGGCGTCCGCAAACGCATGGACGTCCTGAGCCTTCAGAAAATCGGTTCCGACCACATAGTCCGGGGGCTGATCATTCGGCCAGGCGATCAGTGTCGGGAGCTCCTCTGCCGGCACAGGCAGTCTGGCCATGGCCAGGGGCGGGACCGCTGTCTGTTCGCCGATGCGGAGCAAGAGCCCGAAAACGATCCCCAGAACGGCCGCAACCGGCACGCCATAGGCCACCGGGCGCTCGGCGATAAAGGTCCTCAAGGGGTCCAGGGACAGGTGCATGCCCCCTAAAGCGCGCAGGGCGGCACCGGGTTCAGTTACCCTGTCATGTTTTGCAAGGCCGGCGTCGGGCCGGCGGGCCGTCAGGTTTAGCTGGAAGCCTGATCAGCCCTTTTCGACGAAGCTGTCGATGACCTTCTTTTCGCCGGCCTTGTCGAAGGCGACAGAGAGCTTGTTGCCCTCGACGGCCGTGACCTGACCATAGCCGAACTTGACGTGGAACACCCGGTCGCCGCGCTGATAGGCGCTGGACTTGGCGGGCGCAGACACCGCCACAAGACGGCCTTCGCCTTCAATGGGAGCCGAGCGCGCGCCCGAGCCGCCGGTGCGGGGCTGGCTCCATGAGCCGGCGGCGACGCGATCCTGGGCCCGCTTCCAGCCGGGGCTGGCATAGCCTGCGCCGCCGAACGAGGAACTTGCGCCTGCATCATCCCAGCGTGAGGCTGCGGTCTGCTGCATGCCCGGACCGCCACCGTAGTATCCGGTCTCCGAGGCCGCTTCGACATGGGCCAGTGGTAGTTCGTCGACGAAGCGGCTCGGCAGCTGGCTGGTCCAGCGGCCATAGACCTGCCGGTTGGCCACGAAGCTGATCCGCGCTTCTTCGCGGGCCCGGGTGATGCCGACATAGGCCAGGCGCCGCTCTTCCTCGAGGCCCTTGGTGCCCTTGTCATCCATGCTGCGCTGGCTGGGGAAGACGCCTTCCTCCCAGCCGGGCAGGAAGACCAGCGGGAACTCCAGCCCCTTGGCTCCATGCAGGGTCATGATCCAGACCGAGTCGTCGCTGGAGCCCTTGTCGAGGTCCATGACCAGAGCCACGTGCTCCAGATAGCTCTCGAGGGTGTCGAAGGCGCTCATCGACTGGACGAGTTCCTTGAGGTTCTCCAGCCGCGTCTGGCTGGCCGGGCCCTTGTCCAGGCGCAGGGCGTCAGTATAGCCGCTCTCCTCCAGGACCGCCTCCAGCACCCGCTGGTGCGGCATGGTCTGGGCGAGAGCCCGCCAGCGGTCGAGATCGCGCAGGAAGTTGCTCAGCGCCGTGCGCGTGCGGGCCGGCAGGTCGTCGCTGCTGATCAGGACGCGCGCTGAGTCGACCGCCGACAGGCTTTCCGCCCGGGCGATGTGCAGCAGTTTCTGTACCGAGGTGTCGCCGATGCCGCGTTTGGGGGTGTTGACGATGCGCTCGAAGGCCAGGTCGTCGTCCGGCGACTGGATCAGGCGCAGATAGGCATGGGCGTCGCGGATCTCGGCCCGCTCGAAGAAGCGCGGACCGCCGACCACCTTGTAGGGGATCTGCAGCATCACGAAGCGCTCCTCGAAGGCGCGCATCTGGAAGCTGGCCCGCACCAGAATGGCCATCTGGGTGTATTTGCGCCCGGCGCGCTTGGCCTTCTCGATCTCGTCGGCGATCATCCGGCTCTCGGCCTCGCCGTCCCAGACGCCGGAAACCTTGACCTTCTCGCCGCCGGCGGCCTCGGTCCACAGGGTCTTGCCCAGGCGATCCTTGTTGGCGGTGATCAGGCCGGAGGCCGCCGCCAGAATGTGCTCGGTCGAGCGATAGTTGCGTTCCAGCCGGACCACCTTGGCCCCGGGAAAGTCGCGCTCGAACCGCAGGATGTTGTCGACCTCCGCCCCGCGCCAGCCATAGATCGACTGGTCGTCGTCACCCACGCAGCAGACGTTCTGGCGGCCCTGGGCCAGCAGGCGCAGCCACAGGTACTGGGCGATGTTGGTGTCCTGGTACTCGTCGACCATCACGTATTTGAAGCGGGCCTGGAAGTCGGCCAGGACGTCGGGGTGGCTGGTGAAGATCGTGATGTTGTGCAGCAGCAGGTCGCCGAAATCGCAGGCGTTGAGGATGCGCAGGCGGTCCTGGTACTGA
The DNA here is from genome assembly GCF_003060965.1 of Caulobacter sp. HMWF025. Taxonomy (GTDB): domain Bacteria; phylum Pseudomonadota; class Alphaproteobacteria; order Caulobacterales; family Caulobacteraceae; genus Caulobacter. Next base: position 3,896 of record NZ_QAII01000172.1, read on the forward strand.
CGATACAGGGTCACGCCCTTGCCGGCCGCGAACTCGGCCCCGTCCGCCGGCGGAACCCGCTCTGGTGTCCAGCCCTTGTTCTTCCAGTGGTCGATCATCCCGGCCAGGATCTTGGGCGTCCAACGCTTGGCGTCGATATTGGCCGCCTCGATCAGTTGCTTGAGCAGCCGCTCCTGGTCGTCATTGTCGATAATGGTGAAGCTGGACTTCAGGCCGACCAGTTCGGAATGACGGCGCAGGATCTGGGCGGCGACCGAGTGGAAGGTCCCCAGCCAGCGCAGGCCTTCGGCTTCAGCGCCGATGATGTGGGTGATCCGCTCGCGCATCTCGCGGGCGGCCTTGTTGGTGAAGGTCACCGCCAGCATTTCCCAGGGCCGTGCGCGACCGGTCGCCAGGATGTGGGCGAGGCGGGTCGTCAGCACGCGGGTCTTGCCCGTTCCGGCGCCCGCAAGGACCAGGACCGGACCCTCGGTGGTTTCGACGGCGGAGCGTTGCTCGGGGTTCAGCCCGTCCAGATAGCCGGCCGCCGCCGGGGCCGGGCCGCGAGCCCGGGCCAGGTCGGAGATGCGGGGCGAGGGGAGGTCACCATCAAGCGGCGGCGAGTCGAAGGCTGAAGACATGGAACATATGTAGCACAGACATCCGCGAGCTTAAGCCCCTGGCCGTCTATTGCGGGGCCTGCGGGGCCGAGGACTGCTGAAATCCCGGCGGCGTGTCGGGAGGCGTGCAGGGTCAACCGTCGAGCTATCCACCGTCGCCTTCCCCGCCATTGCCGCGTCCCGGTTCACCCTGGCCGGCGCGTTCAAGGGCGAAGACCCTGCAGGCCGAGGCCAGCGGGCGCTCACCCCTGGCATTGTCGATCTGCTTGATCAGCGCCGCGAGGCTGAGGGTTCCGTCGGCGGCGACCCGCTCGAGGGCACGCCAGAACTCCGGCTCCAGAGCGAGCGACGTGGCATGTCCCTCCAGATTGACTGAACGCTTCTTGAGGCTGCCCATGGCTGGCGGAATGGCTCTTGATAAAAGATGACGGCATGCCACCTTCGTGGGGTCCGACGGAGCATGCCCTATGAATGCCGCCACGCAAGTCTTTGAAAGACCTGTCAAGCCAAGTCGAGCTCAACCGAGCCGTGACAGCTTCCGGCTGCAGCCGATGCGGGCCCTGAAGGCACTTCGCCGCCTGATTGCTGACAAGGAAGACACCGCCCAGGTGTTCGAGATCATGCGGGCCCTCGCCGGCAAGGCGATCCCCAACGGCTACAGCCGGCTGATCTCGACGCCGGAGGGCGGGCGCATCGCCTATGAGCGCGAAGAGTTCTCCGTCCTGCTGTCGGACAAGGCCTGGCTGGCCAGCTTTGGACCCGGCACGGTCGGTGCGGCCTATCGGAACTTCATCGCACCGCGCGGCCTTTCGGCCGAAGGCCTGGCCGAAGAAAGCCGCAAGGTCGCCGATGCCAATGTCGATGCGCCCCATCCCCTGGCCTGGTACGGCCGGCGTATGCGCGATGTCCACGATGTCTGGCACGTCCTGACCGGCTACGGCACCGACGCCTTGGGCGAGGTCTGCGTGGTCGCCTTCTCCTATGCCCAAACCCGCAGCCTGGGCTTTGCCGCCATCGCCCTGGCCGGAGTGCAGCAGTTTGGCCGGGCCAGAAATGGCGAGCCCTATGGTCGTGCGGTTCGTGAGGCCTGGCGGAACGGCAAGGCGGCGGCCTGGTTGCCGGCGGTCGACTATCCGGCGCTGTTTGCCATGCCGCTGGAGGAGGCCCGCGCCAGCCTGGCGATCCGGCCCAATACGCTTTACCGCGCCATCCCGCCCGAACGCCGTGATCGCGCCGCGGCCCCGGCTATGGCATAGGCCGGCAGCCCGGATCAGGAGCGTTGCTGTTCAACGCGTCCGCCGTTGAAGTCGGCGGGGTCCACCCGGCAGGGAGCGCAGGATGACGGCGGACAAGGCCATCAGGTCGATCATAATCCTCGGAGGTGGTACCGCTGGCTGGATGGCCGCAGCGGCCCTGCGCACGGCGCTTGGGCGGACCTGCGAGATCCAGCTGATCGAGTCGGCCGAGATCGGCATTGTCGGCGTCGGCGAGGCGACGATCCCCGCCATCCGGCAGTTCAATGCGATGATCGGCCTCAAGGAAGCGGCCTTCATGCGCAACACGAAGGCCAGCCTGAAGCTGGGGATCGAATTCGTCGGCTGGGGCGACCGGGACCGCCGCTACATGCATCCCTTTGGCGTCTACGGGCTTGAGGCCGAACTGGGGGACTTCCACCAGATCTATCTAAGGCTCCGCGAGCAGGGCCTGGCCGACGACCTCGAGGCCTATTCGGTCTGTGTCCAGGCCGCCTACCGGGGGCGCGTCGGTCAGGTTTCCACCGATCCGGCCTCACCGATGTCGCGGCTGTTCTCGGCCTATCATTTTGACGCTGTCCTCTACGGTCGGCACCTGCGGCGGTTCAGCGAGCAGATGGGCGTCCGCCGGGTCGAGGGGCAGGTGGTCGAGGTCGTCAAGGCCCCGGATGAGAGCCGGGTCGAGAGCCTGATCCTGAAGGACGGGCATTCGGTGGCGGCCGATCTGTTCATCGACTGCTCCGGCTTCAAGGGTCTGCTGATCGAGGAGACGATGAAGGCGGGCTACGAGGACTGGAGCCACTGGCTGCCGGTCGACCGGGCCGTGGCGGTGCCCTGCGCGAAGACCGGACCCATCACGCCCTATACGACCTCCACCGCCCGTGAGGCCGGCTGGCAGTGGCGCATTCCCCTGCAGCACCGGACCGGCAACGGCTATGTCTTCTCAAGCCGCTATACCGACGAGGACACGGCGACCGCCACCTTGATGGCCAATCTGGACGGCGAGGCCCTGGCCGAGCCGCGCCTGCTGCGGTTCGTCACCGGCCGGCGTCGGGAGGCCTGGAAGGGCAATGTCGTGGCCCTGGGTCTGGCGAGCGGCTTCATCGAGCCGCTGGAATCCACCAGCATTCACATGGTCCATTCCGGGCTTGTGAAACTGCTGCAGCACTTCCCGGACCGTGACTTCAGCCCGGTGAACATCGCCACCTACAACGGCCGGGTGCGCGAGGAAGCCGAACGGATCCGCGACTTCATCATCCTGCACTATCATGTCACCCAGCGGCGCGACACGCCGTTCTGGGAGTATGTGGCGACCATGCCGATCCCCGACAGTCTTGCCGAACGGGTGGAGATCTTCCGCGATCGCGGGCTGATCCTGAGCCGTCCCGATGAGCTCTTCTCGGCCTCGTCCTGGCTGGCGGTGATGATCGGCCAGGGCATCGCGCCGCGCGGCTACAATCCCCTAGTCAATCGCCAGACCACGGCCCAGCTCGATGCGGGGTTCAAGGCCATCAAGTCCAGGATTTCCAGCCTGATCGATCCGTTGCCGGAGCATGAGGCCTTTCTCGCAGAGCAGAAGATGCTCGACCTGGAAGAGGCCTGAGTCAGGCCTCAGTCCTCGCGCCGCGCGCCGTCCAGCGCCTGGCGCAGCCTGTCGGCCCGGACCTGATCGAGGGTCTTTTCCAGCTTGGTACGGCCATGCTTGGCGCGGTTTTCGACCGCCCGGGCCTTGTCTTCGGTCTTGGCCCGCGCCTTACGCGCGCGGTTGAGGTTCAGGATGTCAGCCATGATCAGGGCCTTGCTGGAGCCGTGCGAGACGGGGCTGATCGTACAGGCGTTGCTGGCCGGATCACCAGGGTTTCCTGCAGATGCAGGGTTTCATCCTTCTTGAGGACAAACGGCGCGCGGCCGGGAAAAACGCAGTTCTGCATCGACAGTGACTGGCGCAGGATCCACCGCGTGACGGGCTGGCCGTTGGCCTTGCAGGAGAGCCCCATGGTCCAGGCCGGCGTCTTGCCCGGGGGCGACCAGGCAAAGCCCATGGAGGCTCCTGCATCGACGGCCGTATCGGCCGGTGCAATCGCCTTTCCGGAGAACGCAAAGGTCAGCCGGTCCGGCTGAACCAGGCGGAGGGAGAAGCCGCCATAGCCCTTGGCATCGTCGCTGCCGCCCAGGGCCAGGCTCTCGGCGCGGGCCGTGATCAGGGTGTCGAAGGTGATGCGACGCCCGCCGTCCTTCAGGGGATAGACCCGCACCCGGGTCGTCTCGCGGGCCACATAGTTCAGCTCCGGTCCGGAATTGACGATCCAGTCGGCGTTGATCGTCAGGGTTCCGCCGCCTTGGGCGTCGCCCTTGAAGCGCTGTTCGCGAATGTGGAAGGTCAGCCCCTTCATGAACCAGCCGTCGGCTACCGGCTTTCCGTTCACGAGAACCTGGTGCCAGCTCCAGAAGACACCCCGCTGGTGCAGATGGTCGGCGGGCCTGTCCTCCGTCAGGACTGTTCCATCAGGGGCATAGAGCGGGTGGATATAGTTCAGCCGGCCGGGCTCGTTGGCGGGGTCAGGCGACTTGGTGCGATAGACCAGCACCGGCTTGCCCGCCTCGGTGAGGGTGACCGTGCCGTCGGCCATGACCGCATCGACCCTGGCCGGGCCGGCAGGGCTGGTCGGGGC
>NZ_QAII01000173.1:0-1246 GCF_003060965.1 Caulobacter sp. HMWF025
GTTCGATGTCGTGCAAGGTCGCGACGGTTCCGTCGGCCGAGCGCACGACGCGGTAGTCGCCGCTCGCGGCGTCCTGCGAGACCTCGTAGCCAGACGCCAGGCCGGCAAAGACGGCGACATCGTCACCGGCTCCGCCGATGAGCGTGTCATCGCCGAGACCGCCGGTCAGGACGTCGTCGCCCGTGCCACCGGTCAGGGTCTCGGCCGAGGCCGTGCCTTGCAGCCACAGGGCCGTCGCCGCCGAAGCCGTCGTGACGGTCTGGTCGGAGAAGGCCAGGCGCTCGACGCCCTGCAGGCGGTCGAAACCGTCCGTGCCGCTGACGATGAAGCCGCCGGCGCCGTCGCTATAGACGGTCGAGCCAGCGAGGGTGCCGCTGAACCGCGCGGTGTCGCTGCCCGCGCCGCCGATCAGGCTGTCGTCGCCGAGGCCGCCCGTGAGGACGTCGTCACCGACATCGCCGGTCAGGGTCTCGGCCGAGGCTGTGCCTTCGAGCCACAGAGCGGTGGCGGCGGTCGCCGCATCCACCGTCTGGTCGGAGAAGGCCAGGCGCTCGACGCCCTGCAGGCGGTCGAAGCCGTCTGTGCCGCTGACGATGTAGCCGCCGGCGCCGTCACTGTAGACCGTCGAGGCTGCCAGGGTGCCGCTGAAGCGGGCCGTGTCGGTGCCTGCGCCGCCGACCAGGCTGTCGTCGCCCAGACCGCCGGTCAGGACGTCGTCGCCGGTGCCGCCGGTCAGGGTCTCGGCCGAGGCCGTACCCGTCAGCCAGAGCGCGGTTGCCGCCGAGGCGGCCGTGACGGTCTGGTCGGAGAAGGCCAGGCGCTCGACGCCCTGCAGGCGGTCGAAGCCGTCGGTGCCGCTGACGATGTAGCCGCCGGCGCCGTCGCTATAGACGGTCGAGGCTGCCAGGGTGCCGCTGAAGCGCGCGGTGTCGGTGCGCGCGCCGCCGACCAGGCTGTCGTCGCCGAGGCCGCCCGTGAGGACGTCGTCGCCGACATCGCCGGTCAGGGTCTCGGCCGAGGCCGTGCCTTCGAGCCACAGGGCCGAAGCGGCGGTCGCCGCATCCACGGTCTGGTCGGAGAAGGCCAGGCGTTCAACGCCCTGCAGGCGGTCGAAGCCGTCGGTGCCGCTGACGATGAAGCCGCCGGTCCCGTCGCTGTAGACGGTCGAGGCCGCGAGCGTGCCGCTGAAGCGGGCCGTGTCGGTGCCCGAGCCGCCGACCAGGCTGTCGTCGCCGAGGCCGCCGGT
>NZ_QAII01000173.1:1256-5347 GCF_003060965.1 Caulobacter sp. HMWF025
CTGCAGGCGGTCGAAGCCGTCGGTGCCGCTGACGATGTAGCCGCCGGTCCCGTCGCTGTAGACCGTCGAGGCTGCCAGGGTGCCGCTGAAGCGGGCCGTGTCCGTGCCCGAGCCGCCGACCAGGCTGTCATCGCCCAGACCGCCGGTCAGGACATCGTCGCCGTTGCCACCGGTCAGGGTCTCGGCCGAGGCGGTGCCTTCGAGCCAAAGCGCCGTGGCGGCGGTCGCCGCATCGACCGTCTGGTCATCGAAGGCCAGGCGTTCGACGCCCTGCAGGCGGTCAAAGCCGTCGGTGCCGCTGACGATATAGCCGCCGGCGCCGTCGCTGTAGACGGTCGAGGCCGCCAGGGTGCTGCTGAAGCGCGCGGTGTCGGTGCCCGCGCCGCCGACCAGGCTGTCATCGCCGAGGCCACCCGTGAGGACGTCGTCGCCGGCGTCGCCGGTCAGGGTCTCGGCCGAGGCCGTGCCTTCGAGCCACAGGGCCGAAGCGGCGGTCGCCGCATCCACGGTCTGGTCATCGAAGGCCAGACGTTCAACGCCCTGCAGGCGGTCGAAGCCGTCGGTGCCGCTGACGATGAAGCCGCCGGCGCCGTCACTGTAGACCGTCGAGGCCGCGAGGGTGCCGCTGAAGCGGGCCGTGTCCGTGCCCACGCCGCCGACCAGGCTGTCGTCACCGAGGCCGCCCGTGAGGACGTCGTCGCCGGTGTTGCCGGTCAGGGTATCTTTGCCATTCGTCCCCTTGAGCCATAGGTCGAGGGGCGGAATGGAGGTCGCCAGGTTTGCGTCACTGAAGCGGAGGACCTCGATACCGACCAGATGATCCAGCCCGTCGGGACCTTGGAGATAGAGGCCGTCCTCGCCATCCGCGAAGATCCGGTAGTCGGCGCGGCGGCCGGCGAAGACCGCGACATCAGATCCGGTGCCGCCTTGAATGAGGTCATCACCAGCGCCGCCGTTCAGAATGTCATCACCGACACCGCCGGCCAACGTATCGCCTGTCGTCCCGCCGCTCAGCCAGACGGCTGAAGCCGCGATGTCCACTACGCCGTCGGAGAACATCAGTCGTTCGACGTCGACGAGCCGGTCGAAGCCCTCGGTGCCGGAAACGTAGAAGCCCCCGCTACCATCGCCATAGACCGTGTAGGCGCTGCTGACACCGGCATAGCTGGCGGTGTCCAGGCCCGAGCCGCCCTCGAGGGTGTCGTCACCAAGCCCACCGACCAGGGTATCGTCGCCAGCCAGACCGGAAAGGCTGTCGGACAGGCTGCCACCGCTGACGCGGTTGGCGAGCGCATTGCCCGAGCCCTGGAAGGTGGCGTTGCCTGCGAACGTCAGGATCTCGATCTCGGCGGCAAGTCCGTAGGTCGAGATCGAAACGATCGCCTCGTCAAGGCCGCCGCCGGACAGTTCGACCAGGACGTCGCCGGTATTGTCGACCAGGAACAGGTCATCGCCGGAGCCTCCGGTCAGGAGGTCTGCGCCGGTGCCGCCGTCCAGGGTGTCCGCACCGGCACCGCCTGACAGGCTGTCGGACAGGCCACTGCCGAGAATCCGGTTGTTTGCTGCGTTTCCCGAGCCGTTAAAGGGGCCGGATCCGACATAGATCAGGGTCTCGAGTTCCAGTCCGAGCCCGTAGCTGGACAGGGTCGTACGCACAGTGTCGGTCCCGCCGGCAGCGGATTCGACAACCTTGTCGCCGAGATTGTCGACGACATAGACATCGTCACCCGCACCCCCCAGGAGGCTGTCCGCCCCGGCCCCGCCATCGAGTGTATCGGCACCGGCACCGCCGGTCAGGGTATCGGCTGACGATCCACCCCTAATGAGGGCACTGGTCGAACCCGCAATGCCCTGGAATGCCGCCGTACCCGAATAGGTCAGGGCCTCGATGTTTGCGCCGATCGTGAACACGGACAGCGAGACGATCTGGGTGTCATTGCCGCCACCCTGGGCCTCGACCACGACGTCGCCAGTGGCATCGATCACATAGGTGTCGTCGCCCAGTCCGCCGATCAGGCGATCTGCGCCCGCTCCGCCGTCGAGTGTATCGGCACCCGCGCCGCCGGTCAGGGTGTTGGCGAGCATGTTGCCCACACCCCTGAAATCGCCGGTACCGACATAGGTCAGCAAATCGACGCCGCTGGCCAGGGTCAGGCTACCGACGGTGGTCCGGATCAGGTCGATGCCGGCACCCGTGTTTTCGATGACCACGTCGCCGGGGTTGTCGACCACATAGACATCGTCGCCCAGTCCGCCCGTCAGTGTGTCTGCACCAAGGCCGCCGTCGAGCGTGTCGGCCCCGGCTCCGGAAGTGATTGCGTTGCCGAGCCCGTTGCCTTGACCGGCGAAGGCGAGCCCGCCGGTATAGGTCAGATTGTCGACGTTGGCGGACAGGGCGTAGGTTGTGAGTACCGTCCGGACGAGGTCGATACCTTCGGCTTCGCGTTCGACGATGAGATCGCCAGCGTTGTCGACGACATAGACATCGGCACCGAGGCCTCCGGCAAGCGTATCGGCACCGAGCCCGCCGTCGAGCGTATCGGCACCATTGCCGCCGGTAAGGACGTTGTTCAGGACGTTGCCGACCCCGGAGGCGTTGCCGCTAAAGACGAAGGTGAGGTTCTCGACCTCGGCGCCTAGCAGGTAGTAGTTCACATTGGCCTGGACCGTATCCAGACCGCCGCCCGCCAGTTCAACGACCTGATCGCCCGTACTTTCGACGAGATAGAGATCGTTGCCGGCACCACCCGTGAGCTTGTCCACGCCGCTGCCGCCGTCGAGCGTATCAGCTCCGCCGCCGCCGGTGATCTGGTTTCCCAGGGCGTTTCCGGTGCCATAAAACGCCGCCGAACCCGTGTAGATCAGATAGTCGACGTTTGTCGGCAGGGTATAGATCGCCAGGGCTGTTCTGACGGTGTCACCGCCGGCATTGAGCTCTTCGACAATGACGTCCCGGACGTCGTCGATCGTATAGAAATCACCGCCGAGGCCACCGATCAGCGTGTCGGCACCGCCACCACCGTCCAGCGTGTCTCCGCCGGTGGCACCGGTAATGAGGTTGTTCTGGGCGTTTCCAACGACGTTGACGGTTGCGGCACCGGTATAGACCAGGGCCTCAACCTCCGAAGACATCGTGAAGCTGTTGATCCTCAGCTGGATCGTATCGAATCCGCCCCCTGCCGACTCCAGGATCACGGTGTTGGCGATGGAGACAATATAGGTATCGTCGCCCGTGCCACCGACCAGGGTATCCACCCCGCCGCCGCCGTCGAGTGTATCAGCTCCGGCCCCACCATTGATGAGATTTGCGCCGGTACTGCCCTTGAGCGAATTGTTCAGGTCATTGCCGGTGAGCTGAACGGCGGTGCCCGTCAGCAGGCCCGCCTCAACGGTCCCCGTCAGGGTGTATGCCGCCAGGCTACTGATGACTGTGTCGAAGCCTTCGCCCGCGTACTCAACAACCTGGTCGGCAATGTTATCGACATAGTAGGTGTCGTCGTTCTGGCCACCGGCCATGACGTCGGCACCTGTACCGCCGTCGAGGGTGTCCGCCCCGCTGCCGCCGAGCAGGGTATCGACGCCCAGCCCGCCGGCCATCAGGCCGCCGTCGTCACCGTTCGTCAGCAGGTCGTTCCCTGCGTCTCCGTGCAATTCGCCCTGGCCGGCACCGGCATAGAGGGTGTCGTTCCCATAGCCCCCCGAAAGAATGTCTCGACCCAGTCCACCGAGGATCAGGTCTGATCCGAAGTTCCCGCGGATGATGTCATCGCCGGCACCGCCGAAAACGACATCGTCGCCATTCCCGGCATCAAGCCTCACGCCCATGTCCGACAGGATGAGCGTATCGGCGGCCGATGTTCCGACCTGGTTCGTGAAGCTGAGGTTCTGCAGTCCCATGAGAGACAGGGCGGCGGTTGCGACGTCAGCGGCCTGCCAGGCTCTCGAGGCCCCTGTGTAGTGACCGCCGTCGAGCTGCTCCAGCCCGAAGGCTGTCGCGGCGAAGGCCATGTTGGCATGGGCCGCAACGACCTGCTGCTGGGCCGCGACGATGGCCGCCCAACCCTGCGGAATGAAGGGGGCCTGGCCGTTGT
>NZ_QAII01000173.1:5357-6056 GCF_003060965.1 Caulobacter sp. HMWF025
AGCGTCGGTGCCCGAGCCGCCGTTCAGGCTGTCGTTGCCCAGACCGCCGGTCAGCACATCGCTGCTCGCCCCGCCGGTCAGGCTGTCGGCCACGCCGGTCCCGGTCAGCCACAGGCCGACGGCCACGCTGGCGGCCGTGACGGTCTGGTCGGAGAAGGCCAGGCGTTCGACGCCCTGCAGGCGGTCAATGCCGTCCGGGCCGCTGACCACAAAGCCACCGGTGCCGTCGTTATAGATCTTCGAGGCCGCCAGGGTGCCACCGAACCGGGCGGTGTCGGTGCCTGCGCCGCCGACCAGGCTGTCATGGCCAAGGCCGCCGGTCAGGACATCGTCGCCCGTGCCGCCGGTCAGGGTCTCGGCCGAGGCCGTACCCGTCAGCCAGAGCGCGGTGGCCGCCGAGGCGGCCGTGACCGTCTGGTCGGAGAAGGCCAGGCGCTCGACGCCCTGCAGGCGGTCGAAGCCGTCTGTGCCGCTGACGATAAAGCCGCCGGTGCCGTCGCTGTAGACGGTCGAGGCCGCGAGCGTGCCGCTGAAGCGGGCCGTGTCGGTGCCCGAGCCGCCGACCAGGCTGTCGTCGCCGAGGCCGCCGGTCAGGACGTCATCGCCGGTGCCGCCGGTCAGGGTCTCGGCCGAGGCCGTACCCGTCAGCCAGAGCGCGGTTGCCGCCGAGGCGGCCGTGACGGTCTGGTCGGAGAAGGC
>NZ_QAII01000173.1:6066-6291 GCF_003060965.1 Caulobacter sp. HMWF025
AAAGCCGTCCGTGCCGCTGACGATGAAGCCGCCGGTGCCGTCGCTGTAGACCGTCGAGGCCGCGAGGGTGCCGCTGAAGCGGGCCGTATCGGTACCGGCTCCGCCGATCAGGCTGTCATCGCCCAGACCGCCGGTCAGGACGTCGTCGCCGGTGCCGCCGGTCAGGGTCTCGGCCGAAGCCGTGCCTTCGAGCCACAGGGCCGTGGCGGCGGTCGCCGCATCCAC
>NZ_QAII01000173.1:6301-6986 GCF_003060965.1 Caulobacter sp. HMWF025
TGCTGAAGCGGGCCGTGTCCGTGCCGGCACCACCGACCAGGCTGTCATCGCCGAGGCCGCCGGTCAGGACGTCGTCGCCGGTGCCGCCGGTCAGGGTCTCGGCCGAAGCCGTGCCTTCGAGCCACAGGGCCGTGGCGGCGGTCGCCGCATCCACCGTCTGGTCCGAGAAGGCCAGGCGCTCGACGCCCTGCAGGCGGTCGAAGCCGTCTGTGCCGCTGACGATGTAGCCGCCGGTCCCGTCGCTGTAGACCGTCGAGGCTGCCAGGGTGCCGCTGAAGCGGGCCGTGTCGGTGCCCACGCCGCCGACCAGGCTGTCATCGCCGAGGCCACCCGTGAGGACGTCGTCGCCGGTGTTGCCGGTCAGGGTCTCGGCCGAGGCCGTACCCGTCAGCCAGAGCGCGGTGGCCGCCGAGGCGGCCGTGACGGTCTGGTCCGAGAAGGCCAGGCGTTCAACGCCCTGCAGTCGGTCGAAGCCGTCGGTGCCGCTGACGATGTAACCGCCGGTGCCGTCGCTATAGACGGTCGAGGCTGCCAGGGTGCCGCTGAAGCGGGCCGTATCCGTGCCGGCACCACCGACCAGGCTGTCATCGCCGAGGCCGCCCGTGAGGACGTCGTCGCCGACATCGCCGGTCAGGGTCTCGGCCGAGGCCGTGCCTTCGAGCCACAGGGCCGAAGCGGCGGTCGC
>NZ_QAII01000173.1:6996-19257 GCF_003060965.1 Caulobacter sp. HMWF025
GACCGTCTGGTCGGAGAAGGCCAGGCGTTCAACGCCCTGCAGGCGATCGAAGCCGTCCGCGCCGCTGACGATGAAGCCGCCGGTGCCGTCGCTGTAGACGGTCGAGGCCGCCAGGGTGCCGCTGAAGCGGGCCGTGTCGGTGCCGGCACCGCCGACCAGGCTGTCGTCGCCCAGACCGCCGGTCAGGACGTCATCGCCGGCGTCGCCGGTCAGGGTCTCGGCCAAGGCCGTGCCTTCGAGCCACAGAGCGGTGGCGGCGGTGGCCGCATCCACGGTCTGGTCCGAGAAGGCCAGGCGCTCGACGCCCTGCAGGCGGTCAAAGCCGTCCGTGCCGCTGACGATGAAGCCGCCGGTGCCGTCACTGTAGACGGTCGAGGCCGCGAGGGTGCCGCTGAAGCGGGCCGTATCGGTACCGGCTCCGCCGATCAGGCTGTCATCGCCCAGACCGCCGGTCAGGACATCGTCGCCGTTGCCGCCGGTCAGGGTCTCGGCCGAGGCCGTGTCTTCCAGCCACAGGGCGGTGGCGGCGGTCGCTGCATCGACCGTCTGGTCCGAGAAGGCCAGGCGTTCGACGCCCTGCAGGCGGTCGAAGCCGTCTGTGCCGCTGACGATGTAGCCGCCGGTCCCGTCGCTGTAGACCGTCGAGGCTACCAGGGTGCCGCTGAAGCGGGCCGTATCCGTGCCTGCGCCGCCGACCAGGCTGTCATCGCCGAGACCGCCGGTCAGGACGTCGTCGCCGGCGTCGCCGGTCAGGGTCTCGGCCGAGGCCGTGCCTTCGAGCCACAGGGCGGAGGCGGCGGTCGCCGCATCCACGGTCTGGTCGGAGAAGGCCAGGCGCTCGACGCCCTGCAGGCGGTCGAAGCCGTCTGTGCCGCTGACGATGTAGCCGCCGGTGCCGTCGCTGTAGATCGTCGAGTCCGCCAGGGTGCCGCTGAACCGCGCGGTGTCGCTGCCCGCGCCGCCGACCAGGCTGTCGTCGCCGAGGCCGCTCGTGAGGACGTCGTCGCCGTTGCCACCGGTCAGGGTCTCGGCCGAGGCGGTGCCTTCGAGCCACAGGCCCGAAGCCGCCGCTGCGGCTTCGACCGTCTGGTCATCGAAGGCCAGCTGTTCAACGCCCTGCAGGCGATCAAGGCCGTCCGTACCGCTGACAACATAGCCGCCGGTGCCGTCGCTATAGACGGTCGAGCCCGCCAGGGTGCCGCTGAAGCGGGCCGTGTCGCTGCCCGCGCCGCCGACCAGGGTGTCGTCACCGAGGCCGCCGATCAGGGTGTCATTACCGTCTTCCCCGACAAGGCTGTCAGCGCCCGACGTCCCGGTCAGGGTCTTAGACCCGTCGTCGTCTTCGAGCTCGATGCGCTGGTCGGCAAACTGCACGAATTCGACGCCGGTCAGCAGATCGCTGCCCTCGGCGCCCGTCACGATAAAGCCGCCGGCTCCGTCGCTGACGATTCCGTAGTCCGCCGCCACGCCGACATAGACCGCCGTGTCGATGCCGTCGCCACCGATGAGGGTGTCGTCTCCCAGGCCGCCGGTCAGAACGTCGTCGCCGGTGCCGCCCGTCAGGGTCTCGGCCGCGGCCGTGCCCGTCAGCCAGAGGCCGGTGGCCGTCGCCGCCGGATCGACGGTCTGGTCTGAGAATACGAGACTCTCGATACCGGTGATGTGGTCCATGCCCTCGGCCGAACCGCTGGAGAGATCCCGGACATAATAGCCGCCGGTGCCGTCGCCATAGACGGCATAGGCCGAGCGCGGCCCGGCATAGAGTGCGCTGTCGACGCCGTCGCCGCCGTCGATCTGGTCGTCGCCGCCTTCGCCGCGCAGGGTGTCGTCGCCGCCGTTGCCCAGAAGGGTGTCGGCACCGCCGCGCCCCTGGAAGAGGTCGCCGCCTTCGGACCCGACGAGGCTGTCGTCCAGCGCGCCACCATCGGCGATGTTGCCGATTGCCAGGCTCTCGAGGTCGGCCGTCAGATCGGAGAACTGGGCCTTTTCGATCGAGATCAGGTGATCATAACCCTCACCCTCGGCGCGCCGGTCGACCACGAAATAGCCGCCCAGACCGCTGCGATAGACCGCGTAGTCGGCAGCGGTACCGGTATAGACTGCAACGTCGTTGCCATCGCCGCCATAGAGCGTGTCGTCGCCGGCCCCGCCGAACAGGGTGTCGTGACCGTAGGTGCCGGGCAGGAAGTCTGCGCCGCTCGTGCCGGCCTTGTAGTAGCCCGGAGCCTCGGCGGCCGAGATCGTGCGGTCGCTGAACCGCAGGAACTCGATATTGCTGACATAGTCGTAGCCGTCCGGCGCGCCGCTGCTGATGTCGCTGACGAAGAACCCGCCGACATCGTCGGCATAGATCGCATACTGGGCCCGGGTTCCGGCGAAGGCAGCGGTATCGACGCCCGCGCCGCCATCCAGGGTGTCGTTGCCGTTGCCGCCCAGCAGGGTGTCGTCGCCGCCGCCGCTGTTCAGGACATCCGAGCCGCCGTAGCCGAACAGCATGTCGTGATCGGCACTGCCGGTCAGGGTGTCGCCGATCCGCGTGCCCTGGAAATAGAAACCGGACGCGATATCGGCCAGGACGCCCGCCTGGTCGAGGAACTGGATCTGCTCCACCGCCGAAAGGTGGTCGGCGCCGCCGGTCGTCTGGTGGCTATAGACAAAGTAGCCGTCGTGCCCGTCGCTCAGGACCGTGTATGCGCTGGCCGCGTTCGTATAGACGACCGTATCGACCCCGTTGCCGCCGAAGATGTCGCCATTGCCGCCGAACGGCAGGTTGAAGCCGGCACCACCGAGGATGGTGTCGTTGCCGTTGCCGCCGAAGGCCCCGGTATTGGCCGTGGCGTCAATCAGGACCCCGTTGCCCGGATTGGCGACCGTCACGCCCGGGATGGAATAGGCCTTGATGTAGTCGATATCGAAGGAGGTGGCCGTCAGGGCCGCGTCGTCGACCAGGTTGGTCGTGCCGCCGAAATTGCCGCCGACAGCGAGATTGACCAGCATGTACATCGGCTGGTGCAGGTCGGCCGGCGTGGCGAGCCGGTAGACCTCGGTGCCGTCGATGTACCAGATGATGAAATCGTTATCCCAGAGGAGCCCGTAGGTGTGGAACTCGCTCGCTGCGCCCGGCGTGTAGGCGATATCGCTGGCCACGCCACCGTTCAGATAGATGTCGTGCAGGGTCAGATAGCTGCTGTTGGGATCCGCACCGCGGGCCTCCAGAATATCGATCTCCGGCGGATTGCTGCCCGTTGACGGCAGGAGCCAGAAGGCCGGCCATGCGCCCGAGGCCGCCGGCAGCTTGGCCCGCATCTCGTAATAGCCATAGGTCTGGCTGAACGAGGTCTGGGTGGTCAGCAGGCCGGACAGATAGTTGTAGTTATAGAGGTCGGCCTTCAGGGCGTCCGGGGTGAGGCTGGCCTTGATCGACAGCACACCGTCCGTGTTCGAGAACGGGTTGAGCCCGAGGCTCGACCCGCTGGTGCCGGCATAGGCCGGATCGACATAGAGCTGCTGCTCGCCGGTCGCCTGCAGCGTCCGGCTGGTAAGCGGCCCCGCGCCGCGATAGCCATAGGACGTCTGCCAGGTGCCGCTGACACCGTTGGTCAGGCTGAGGCTGTCGAAGTTCTCGTCGAACGACAGGACCAGATTGCTGCGGTCCAGGGTCAGGCTGAAGTTCTCAGCCGTGAACGATCCGATCGTGGTGTTGCGCAGCAGGATGCTGTCCGTCGCCGACAGGGTCAGCAGGACGTCGGACCCGATCTGCTGCATGTTCGACTGGACCACCGCCAGCGAGGTCATGCTGGAATATTCAAGCCGCAGCTTGTCGCCACCGGCCCCGGTCGTGAAGTCGGTGATGACATCCGCGCCCGAGCCGAGACCGAAGACGAACTCATCGGCCCCCGCGCCGCCGGTCAGGGTGTCATTGCCGCCCAGACCGAAAATCACCTGGGTGTTGGCATCGCCGGTGATGGTGTTGGCCATGGCATTGCCGACGCCGGTGAGGCGCGCGCCGTTGCTGCCGGTACCGAACATCCGGAGGTTTTCGATGTTGTCGGCGAGCACATAGGTGACCGACGCCACGACCGTATCGATCCCCTGGCCAGCGGCTTCGATGAGCTTGGTGGCGCTGTTGAGGATCACATAGGTGTCGTCGCCCAGACCGCCCGCGAGGGTGTCCGGACCGATCCCGCCCGTCAGAACATTGGCCAGGTCGTTGCCGGTGCCGTTGAAGAACCCGGTTCCGGTAAAGGTCAGGTTCTCGATATTGGCGCCCAGGGTGTAGGTCGTCAGCGTGGTCCGGATGGTGTCAGAGCCCTGGCCCGACAGTTCGGTCACCACGTCGCCGGCATTGTCGACGACATAGACGTCATTGCCCCTGCCGCCGGCCAGGGTGTCGGCACCGGCACCGCCGTCCAGCGTATTGGCCCCGTCATTGCCGGTCAGGCGGTTGGCCAGGCTGTTGCCCGTCAGGGCCAGGCTGGACGTCCCGGTCAGGGTGAGTTGCTCGACCTCGACGCCGGCGGCCAGGACATAGCTGACCGCCGAACGGATCTCGTCGAAACCCTCGCCGGCGAGTTCGGTAACCCGGTCTGCCGGGTTGCCGACGATATAGACGTCATTGCCGAGGCCACCGATCAGGGAGTCCTCGCCAGGGGCGCCATCCAGGGTGTCGGCGCCGGCGGCCCCGATGATCACGTCATTGCCGGCCGTGCCGGTCAGATACGCGCCCTGGGCCGTCGCATTGGCCGAGACAACGCCGTCCGAGAAGGCCAGCCATTCGACCGCAGTGAGGGCGTCGGATCCGTCTCCAGCCGGGCTGCCCAGGCTGTCGATCACGCGGAAGCCGCCGGTGCCGTCCGGCACGACGGTGTAGCGCGCCCGCGCTCCGCCATAGACCGCCGTGTCGTCGCCCGCAGCGCCGTTCAGAACGTCATTGCCGGCCGAGCCGACCAGCGTGTCGGCCCCGGCCCCGCCGACGATCGTTCCCGCGACCACCAGGCTGCGCGGATCAAAGACGCCGTCCGAAAATTGCAGGGCTTCGATACCGGAAACCCGATCGCGACCTTCGCTCCCCGCGCCGAGTTGATTGTCTTCGACATAGTAGCCGCCCGAACCGTCGGGCCGCACGGTGTAGCGCGAGGCCGGCCCGGCATAGAGCGCAACATCCAGACCGCTGCCGCCCGTGAGGGTGTCATCACCCAGACCGCCGACGAACAGGTTCTGGCCTGCGGTCGCCACAAGCGTGTCGGCATTGCCGGATCCGACGAGCGCAACGCCGCTGGCGAAGCTTTCGATCGTCCCGGAGCGGTCCGAAAAGGTGAGCTTCTCGATGCCCGAGACCTGGTCGACGCCACTGTTGGCCGAGACGGCGCCGTCGCGGACGAAATAGACCGAGCCCGCCGCATAGACCGTGTAGCGCGAAGCCGCACCGGCAAAGATGGCCGTATCGACGCCGGCTCCGCCGAGCAGGGTGTCCGCGCCGAGGCCGCCGACCAGGACGTCATCGCCCGAGGATCCCGACAGCTGGTCTGCGAGCGCGCCGCCGACCAGCATCAGGCCCTGGGCATAGGATGCGATGTCACCGGACTGATCGGCAAACTGCAGGGTTTCAATGGAGATCAGCCGGTCGCGACCCTCGACGCCGGTCTGGTCGTCAACATAGAAGCCGCCCGTCCCGTCGCTGTAGACAATGTATCGCGACGCCGGGCCGGCATAGACCGCGATATCCACGCCGTCGCCGCCGCTGAGGGTATCGTCGCCGCCGCCGCCGATCAGCAGGTCGGCTCCGGACGTTCCGACGAGACCTTCGGCCGCCGCGCCTGACGTCAGATAAAGACCCGTCGCCGTCGTGGC
Organism: Caulobacter sp. HMWF025; assembly: GCF_003060965.1. Lineage (GTDB taxonomy): Bacteria > Pseudomonadota > Alphaproteobacteria > Caulobacterales > Caulobacteraceae > Caulobacter. The sequence goes on from NZ_QAII01000173.1 coordinate 12,847, forward strand.
CGGATCAAAGGTCGCATCGCTGAACTGGAGGCGCTCGACGCCCGTCAGATAATCCTGGCCCTCGTTCGCGCCACCGGCCCGTCGGTCCAGGACATAGGTGCCGCCGGCCGCGTCGGTGTAGACCGAGTAATCCGCGCGTGCGCCCGAATAGACCGCCAGGTCGTCTCCGGCCCCGCCCTGGATGACGTCATTGCCGGCCAGGCCGATGAAGGTATCCGCCGCCGAGCCCCCGACCAGGGTGTCGGCTCCGGTCGTACCCTGCAGCACGGCCCCCGTCGCGGCATCGGCAATGGCCACCAGGCCATCCGAAAACTGCAGACGCTCGATCCCGACGAGGCGGTCGCGCCCCTCGGAACCCGTGACGCTGGTATCCTGGACGTAGAAGCCGCCGCTCCCGTCCGGCGTCACCGTGTAGCGGGCGCGCGGGCCGGCATAGACGGCAATATCCTCACCGGTCCCGCCGTCGAGCTCGTCATCGCCCAGCCCGCCCGTGAGGGTATCGGCTCCGCCGAGCCCGAACAGGCGGTCGGCGCCGGTCCCGCCGGTCAGGATGTTGGCCGCGGTATTGCCCGTGCCGGTGAACGCCGCAGCGCCGGTATAGGTCAGGGACTCGAGTTCACTGCCGAGCGTGTAGGTCGCCAGGGTGGTCCGCACCAGGTCGTTGCCGCCGCTGGCCAGCTCAACCACGACATCGCCAGCGTGATCGACGACGAAGACATCATTGCCCGTGCCGCCGTCCAGCGTATCGGCACCCAGCCCCCCGTCGAGGGTATCGTCACCGCTGCCGCCCGTAAGGGAGTCATTACCGACGCCACCGGTGATCCGGTTGGCCGACGCGTTGCCGATCCCGGTAAAGGCACCGGCACCGGTATAGACCAGGGCCTCGACTTCGGTGGCGAGGGTGTGGCTGGCCAGACCGGTCCGGACGGTATCGAAACCGCCGCTGGCACTTTCGGTGACCCGGTCACCGGCGTTGTCGATGATGAACACGTCATCGCCGGTGCCGCCCGTCAGGGTGTCAGCCCCAACGCCGCCGTCGAGGGTGTCGTTGCCGACACCGCCGATGAGCCTGTCCGCCCCGATGCCGCCGGTAACGGCCGTGCCGGCCGCATTGGCGTAGCCGGTGAACGCCGCGGTACCGCTGTAGACCAGGGCCTCGATGTTGGCCGCGGCCAGGGCGCTGACCAGGCTGGTGATCTGGGTGTCGTACCCCTCGCCGGCGTTCTCCGTGATCGTGTCGCTGGCGCTGTCGGTATAGTAGACATCATTGCCGAGACCGCCGACCAGACGGTCGGCACCCGCGCCACCGTCCAGCGTGTCATTGCCGGCACCGCCGGTGATCACATTGGCCAGGGTGTTGCCGGTGCCGTAGAAGCTGGCCGCCCCGATATAGGTCAGGTTCTCGACATTGTCGGTCAGGGCATACGCCGAGATCGTGGTCCGGACCAGATCGGTGCCTTCGCCGGCATTCTCGATCACGATGGTCCCGGCGCTGCGCACGACGTAGGTATCGTTGCCGGCCATACCCCTCATCGTGTCGGCACCACCGCCGTCATCGAGGGTATTGATCGCCGAATTGCCTTCCAGCAGCGAGGCGAACAGGTTGCCGGTGATATTCAGGCTCGCCGTGCCGGTCGCGGTGACGCGCTCGATCTCGGCACCGGCCGTCACCACCCAGGACCTGGAGGTCTGGACGGTATCGTAGCCGCCGCCGACACCTTCGACGACGACGTCGCCGGCGTTGTCGATGATGTACAGGTCATCGCCCAGGCCGCCGATGAGGGAGTCGGCACCCGCCGCTCCGTCCAGCGTATCGTTGGTCGAAGTGCCCGTGAGGGTATCAACGCCAGCGGTGCCTACGAAATTACCCATCAACATCCCCGCAGCCAGGGAACCCCCCGGCCAAACTGCGGACGGGCCAATCGCCATCCGCTGTTCGCTAAACAGCAAGCGTTATGCCACGCGACAATAACGCAGGCGCGAACAATTTACAGTTTATAAACCAAAATACGCGGAAAGCGCGCATTGGATGCAGAGATTTAAGTTTGACGCAAAAACGGTACCGTTTAGCCACAGACTCGCCTGAAAAGAGAGCGGCGCTCCCCTCTTGGCGGGCTCTCTAATTCGACAGTAAGATAGTCGAAAGTATTCGACGGATCGAATTTAAGGTTCAGGACAAATTAACAGTCCTGAGCTGCTCCCAAAACAAGACTCACTGGTCCCGGTTTGATCCACGCGCCATTTTGGGACGAGCCAAAATAGCACATGCGACAATGTGCATCAGCTCACATCTGTGCTGTTGCGGGACAACCCGGCCCAGGGCGGTTCAGAAGCTCTCCGAGCACATGCCCGTCACCGGCAAACTGACCCGGGAAAAGCGCTAGCCCCGAACGAAACAGGCTCGCTCCCGAGCGGACAGGGCCGCACAGAGCTCGCGCGCCGCCGGTCGCGACGGAAAACCCTCGACCAGAAGTCTGTGAAAGACCTTTCCTCCTACCGTGGCGGATTCCACGCGCGGAGCCAGTCCAGCAAGATTGAAGCCACCCTCAGCCTGGAGGCGGGCCCACGCCTCGAGCGCCTGGCCAGGGGTTGAGAAGGCCCCGAGCTGGGCCCGAACCGAACCTGCAGCGGACGCCATGGCGACCGCTGGCGGCGCAACTTGCGATGGCAGGACCGGCGCCACGGCGACCGGTACCGGGACCGATGGCGGGCGCGCAGTTGCGACCTTGACCCCCGGAGTGCCGGCGGGGACTACCTTGGCGCCCGGCGCACAGGCGGCCTCGACCACCCGGCCGAGCAGGGTATCGTCACCGGCGGCGCGCCACCCGGGCCTCGGGCCGATCCGCCCCAGGGGCGGCCGGTCCAGCGCCTCGGCATAGAGCACCAGTTCCTCGAGCTGGAAGCGTCGCGTCGCACAGTCGACCCGGACGACGCCGTCGACGCCCCCGACCCCCATCCGGTCCATATAGCTGGGCCGTGCACCGCGATCCTGGAAGGTGACCTGCCACTGGGCGGGAGCCTCGACCGGCTTGCGAGCGGTCAGGCGCAGCACGCTGTCGCCGCCGCGCGCGCCGGCCGGCACCGTCACACAGAACAGCCCCAGGAGGGGCAGGAGCGGCAACAGGCCGAAACCCTGCGACAGCCGGCGGCAAAACTCGGCTGAAAGGGTTCTGCGACAGTGGATATTCGATTGACGGGGCCGAGACTTCATCGCACTCCAAGGCTCATTCCTGCGGGTCGTCATCGATCGGTTGCATACGGTTCGGAGTAATCGGACATGAGCATTGTCTTGATCGGCTTGGCTGCTGCCGCGACCAGCGGCGGCTTCAAGCTGCCCCACCTGCCTCTTCCGCGCCTGCCGCACACCGTTACGATCCCGGATCTGAGCCTGTCCGACACCCGCATCAAGAAAAAGCGCGTCGCGGGCTGGAACCTGATTGTCTACAAGGATTCCTTCACCGGCGTCACGACCTGCAGGCTCTCGAAGGGTCGCATGGCCTATGAGAGCGGCAAGGTGGCCTTCCAGTTCCGCAGCTCGACCGACACCTCGCGGGCGACCTACCGCGTGGCGAACGGCCCGGTCATGACCGCCGTCGCACCGCTCGATACCTTCATGACGACCAATCTGGCCCGCCTTGAAAACCCCAGCCAGGGGCGCGTTCTCGTGCCGGCCCAGGAACTGGCCGGTTCAACCCAGATTGCCATCCGGCCGCGCTACGCCCGCAAGGCCAGCACGTTCCGGCTCAAGGGCCTCGACACGGCCCTCGCCCAGGCCAAGGCCCGGGGCTGTCCGCAGTAGGGGCGAGGCAGCGATACAGGGGGAACGCCTTTGAGCGGGCAGCGCATCATCAATCTTCCCAATGGCGGCGGGGCCAATTCAGGTCGCGACGTCTGGTTCGCCATAGAGACGGAAGACGGCACCCGCCAGGAACTGCAGATCTACCTGCACCAGCTGGACACCTTTGTGCTTGGCCTGCGGCGTTTCGGGGCCAGTGCGGAAGAGCTTCTAGAGCAGAACTATCCCGGCTCGAGCAGCGCTCTGGATAAATATTCGCCGCCGGCGGTAAAGTTCCAGGCGAAAAAGGCTGACGACGGCGCAATCAGCCTTTGCATGATGGACGAACTCGGCACGCCCATCCGCGTAACCGTGCCCTCCAGCAGTATAAAGCCCTTGCTGATTGAGCTTTTAAAGGCCATCTCAGCAAAATAGTTAAGCGGTCATTCACTGTTATCGCTTTGTAAACTCACCTAGCCGATTGTCTGGCCGAATACCGCCGACGGGCTTTGCGGTTCAGGGATCAGGAGAAGTCAGTGGCGGGCGTGGCGGGCGTTTCCCAGCAGTCGAGTGGTGCCAAGTCCGAGCTCTCGGCGGCCCTCGCAGCCCTGAAGTCGGCGGTCTGGGGCGTCGGTCTCGCAAGCGGTCTGATCAACGTCCTGGCGCTGACCAGTTCGATCTTCATGCTGCAGGTCTATGACCGGGTCATTCCGAGCCGCAGCATTCCGACGCTTCTCGCCCTCGCGGTCCTGGCAATTACGCTCTACGGCTTCCAGGGCGTGCTGGAAGTGGTCCGCTCGCGCCTCCTGGTCCGCATCGGCGGGGCCCTGGACCACAGCATCAGCGAGCGCATCTACGACATCCTGGCGCGCCTGCCGCTGCGGGCCAAGCTGGCCAATGACTCGGTCTCGCCCCTGCGCGATCTCGACCAGATGCGCGGCTTTGTGGCCGGGCCGGGCCTGACCGCCCTCTTCGACCTGCCGTGGATCCCGCTGTATCTGGGCATCTGCTTCCTGTTCCACCCGCTGATCGGCATTGTGTCGACGATCGGCGCCCTCGTCCTGATCGCGCTCACCGCCCTCACCGAACACCTGTCCAAGACCCCGATCGAGGAAGCGGCCCGCATGCTGGGCCGCCGCAGCCGTCTGGCCGAGGCAAGCCGTCGCAATGCGGAAGTCCTGCAGGCCATGGGTTTCCGCCACCGCCTCGGCAAGCGCTGGCGCGACGCCAATACCGAATACGGCTCCAAGCAGCAGCGGGTCAGCGATGTCGGCGGCGGCCTGTCGAGCATTTCGCGGGTCCTGCGCGTCGTGCTGCAATCGACCCTGCTCGGCATCGGGGCCTGGCTGGTCATCGAGCAGAAGGCCTCGGGCGGGGTCATGTTCGCCAGCTCGATCATGATGTCGCGCGCCCTGGCTCCAGTCGAGCTGTCGATCGCCAACTGGCGCGGCTTCGTCTCGGCCCGCGATGCATGGCGCCGGCTCGGCGAAATGCTGGCCTTTATGCCGGCCCGCCCCGAACAGCTGGCCCTGCCTCTGCCCCAGCGCAGCCTGATGGTCGCCAATGTGACGGTCGTTCCGCCGGGCGAGAAGCGCGTCGTGGTCGACGGGGTCAGCTTCAACCTGACGGCCGGCCAGGGCCTGGGCGTCATCGGCCCCAGCGCCTCCGGCAAGTCCTCCCTGATCCGGGCTATCGTCGGCGTCTGGCTGCCGGTCCGCGGCGAGGTCCGCCTCGACGGCGCCGAGCTGGACAGCTGGGACCCCGCCGTGCTCGGTGACGCCCTGGGCTACCTGCCACAGGACGTGGAGCTGTTCGACGGAACCATCGCCGAGAACATCAGTCGCTTCCTGGTCAATCCGGACCCGGCCAAGGTCATCGACGCCGCGCGCGCCGCCAATGTGCACGAGCTGATCCTGCGTCTGCCCGACGGCTATGACACCCAGATCGGTGAAGGCGGGGCCGCCCTGTCGGCCGGCCAGCGCCAGCGCATCGGCCTGGCCCGGGCCCTGTTCGGCAACCCCTTCCTGGTGGTGCTCGACGAACCCAACGCCAATCTCGACGCCGAGGGCGAAGAGGCCTTGAATATGGCCATTTCCGGTGTTCGAAGCAGGGGCGGTGTGGTCATCATCGTCGCACACCGGCCCAATGTTCTCGCGACCATCGACTTTGTGCTCGTGATGCGTGACGGCCGGCAGCAGGCTTTCGGCCCGCGTGACGAGATCCTTGCCCAACTGATGAAACCCGCCGCTCCGGCGAGAACGATCAAATGACGACCGTACCTGCCGCAGACCGCCCGTCCATCCACAAGCACCTCAGGCTGATTGCCATCCTGAGCGGCGTGCTCGTGTTCATCCTCGGCGGCTGGGCCGCCCTGACCAAGGTCTCCGAAGCCGTCATCTCGCGCGGCTCGCTGGTCAATGCCAGCTACGTCAAGAAGATCCAGCACCCGACCGGCGGCACGGTTCGCGAGATCAACATCCAGGAAGGCCAGAAGGTTCAGGCCGGCCAGCTGCTGATCCGCCTCGACGACGTCCAGGTCCGCGCCGCGCTGGCCATCACCCGCAGCAACATCCTGCAGCTGCGCGCCCGCCAGGCCCGCCTGCTCGCCGAGCAAGCCGCCGCGACCGGCGGGGCCA
>NZ_QAII01000173.1:19270-30283 GCF_003060965.1 Caulobacter sp. HMWF025
CTGATGGAAGCCCGCCGCGCCCTGCGCCTGCGCCAGAAGTCACAGCTCAGCGAGCAGGTGGCCGGCGAGTACCAGCAGGCTGAAGGCCTTCGGGCCGAGGGCCAGTCGCGCGAAAACCAGATGGGCCTCGTCAATGAGGAGCTGCAGGGCGTCCGCAAGCTCTACAAGGAAGGCTATGCGCCGATGAGCACGCTCAAGGCGCTGGAGCGGCAGGCTGAAAACCTCGCCGGCGAGCGCGGGCAGTTCACGGCGCTCTCGGCCCAGGTCAACAACAAGGTCGCGGAGCTGCGCATGCAGGCCCTGCAGATCGACGCCCAGCACCTGTCGGAAGTTCTCACCGACCTGCGCGACGTCGAGGCGCGCCTGCCGGAGCTGATCGAGAAGGAAGCCGCCCAGGTCGACCAGCTGAACCGGCTGGAGATCCGCGCGCCCCAGGCCGGCATTGTCCACGAACTGGAAGTCCACACCATCGGCGGTGTCGTCGGGACCGGCGAACCGATCATGCTGATCGTTCCCACCGATGACAGCCTGACGGTCGAGACCCAGGTCGCGCCTCAGTACATCACCCAGCTGTCGATCGGTCAGCCGGCCAGCGTCAAGTTCGTCGGCCTGGACCGCACGGTCCCCCAGATCGACGGAACCGTCAGCCGGATCGGGGCCGACCTCGTCGAGGATCGCCGCACGGGCGCCAGCTTCTATGTCGTCCGCATCGCCCTGCCCCGCAGCCAGGTGGCGCGCCTGGGCAATGTCAAGCTCGTGCCCGGCATGCCGATCGAGACCTATATCAAGACCGCCGACCGGACCGTTCTGTCCTACCTGCTCAAGCCTCTGGCCGAACAGCTCAGCAGAAGCTTCAGGGAGCGCTGATTGATGCGCCGTACGCTGCTGAGCGCGCTCGTCACACCGCTGATCCTGGCGGCGACCTGCGGCGTGGCCCGGGCCGAGACCCTGGCCCAGGCGGTCGGGGCTGCCTATGCCACCAATCCCAGCCTCGGTGCCGAGCGCGCCCGCCAGCGGACCTATGACGAGGACTATGTACAGGCCCGCGCCGGCTTTGGGCCGTCGATCAGCCTGACCGGTCAGACCAACGACACGCTCAAGCATATCGAAGACAAGCGGAACGGCAGCTACAGGGACAAGAGCGACACCAGTGAATGGTCCCTGCGCATGGATCAGGCCCTCTATAACGGCGGCCGCACCGGCGCGGCCGTCAACGCCGCCCGGGCCCAGATCCTGGCGGGACGGGAATATCTGCGGCTTGTGGAAAGCCAGGTCGTCTATGACGTGATCTCGGCCTATATGGCCGTCCTGCGCGATCAGGACCGGGTCAAGGTCTCGCGCGAGAACCTCGCCGCCCTCGAAGGCGAACTGACCGAGGCCAAGGCCCGCTTCGACGTCCGGCAGGTCACCCGCACCGACGTTGCCCAGTCGGAGGGACGCCTGCTCGGTGCCCAGGCCCAGCTGGCCTCCTATCAGGCCCAGCTGGCGATCTCGGCCGGCCAGTATGCCCGGATCGTCGGCCATGCGCCCGGCGAACTGGCCCCTGCCCCGGCCCTGCTGGAATTGCCGGCGAGCCTGGAGGAAGCCTTCGACGCCGCAGAGGCCGCCAATCCGGAACTCGGCCGCGCCAAATATGCGGAACAGGTGTCACGGGCCCGTGTCGAACAGGCCAAGGGGGCCCGCCTGCCGACGGTCACGGCCAATATCCAGTACGGCTACGGCGACATCAGTGCCTTCAACGGCACCGGTCAGACGGCTGCCCTGCGCCGAACCGAGCAGTCGCTGGACTCGCTCTCGGCCAATGTCGTGGTCCGCGTTCCCCTGTTCCAGAGCGGCAGCCTGAGTTCGGCGGTCCGCCAGAGCATCGCCCAGAACGGCGTCGACGACATGACCATCGAACTGACGCGGCGGTCCGCGCTTCAGAACGTGGTCCAGGCGTGGAACCAGCTCTATGCGGCCCGCAGTGGCCTGGCGGCCTTCGAAGCCCAGGCCCGGGTCTTCCTGCTGGCCTATGAGGGTGTCCGCCGCGAAGAGCCGTTCGGCCTTCGCAGCCGCATCGAGGTCCTGAATGCCGAGCAGGAGCTGCAATCGGCCCAGCTGCAACTGGTCAATGCACGCTATGACGAATATGTCGCCCGGGCCGCCCTGCTGGCGGCCACCGGCCGGCTGACGGCCGACAGCATTGATCCCTCGGCCAATGCCTATCAGCCCGATGCCTATTTCCGCAGCGTCCACCGCAAGGGCGCCCTGCCCTGGACGGCCCTGCTGCAGGGCATCGACAGTGTCGGCCTGAAGCCCGTCGGCAAGCCCGCGCCCTCGGATCTGAGCGACCTGCATCCGACGGCGGGCCCGGCCGGGCTTCCCCTGCTGCCGACCCCGACCGAGGCCCAGGCGTCAAAGCCACTGCCGCCGATCGCGGGCCGGGTGATCCAGCCCTAGCGCGTCTCCCGATCGGCGCAAACCGGCCATCGGGTCCAGAAATATTCTAGGCTTTTGATTTTGCGCTTTTTCCCATCTGACTGATGCAGTCAGAGCGAAATGGGCGCTGTCGCCTCGCCCGGAGCGCCCGGGGAGGCCGGCGGAAAAGGCCCCGCCCCGTCCGGTCGCAGGCTTTTCCGCTTCAGCGGCGACGCTCCTGGCGTCACCCCTCGAAATAGTCACTCCAGCCGGGGTGACGTTCGCCGCGAATGCGGCGCCAGATCCGGCGCAGAGTCCGGCCGATGAACGGCCAGGTCGCGGCGCCCAGGAAGTAGGTCAGTCCGAGAAGGGTTAGGAGCATCAAAAGCTTTGGCCCTCTTGCAGTCGGCAGGTCGCCGATGTCGCCATCACTAAACGTCTAGACTCTATAAGGTTGCAACTCTCTTAGAGCCAGATGCGGGCGTAATCGAGACCAAAGGCTGTCTCCACCGTCCTGCATGACAAACTTAGGGCAGATTGCAGGCGGGGCGAGCCCTGGGGCCCGCCGCGCCTGGTGTCAGACCAGCCAGAAATCGGACAGGGCCAGGGCTGGCTTGTTGGTCAGGGTGGCGATCTGCACCCGGTCTGCCGGGCTGCCGCCGTTGGCGTCATAGAAGAGGTCGCCGGTCCCGGTGTCATAGAGCAGGGTCGCGTGGCTGTCGGCCGCCTGGGGCGAGGCCCCGGCCACGAAGCCCAGGTCGACAAGGCTGGAGACCCCGAAGGAAGAAGCCTGAAGGGTGATGTGGTCAATCCCGGCCTGGAAGTCGGCGATGCGGTCCACCCCCAGTCCCGGCCCATCGAAGCGGAACGTATCGCCGCCGCCGCCGCCGATCAGGAGGTCGTTGCCGCCGCCTCCCGCCAGGGTGTCGGCTCCGGCGGCACCGATCAGGGTGTCGTTGCCACTGCCGCCGGTGATCGCCGTGCCTTCGACGCGCGCATAGCCGGTGAAGGCCTGCCCGCCATTATAGATCAGGGCCTCGACATTGGCCGCCGCCATGGCCTTGGTCAGGCTGGTGACCTGGGTGTCGTATCCGCCGCCGGCCAGCTCGACGACCGAGTCGCGGACATTGTCGACGACATAGGTATCGTTGCCGGCCCCGCCGACCAGACGGTCGCCGCCGAGGCCGCCATCCAGCCGGTCCGCTCCGGTTCCGCCCGTGATGACATTGTCCAGGCCATTGCCGGTACCGGAAAAGCCGCCGGTGCCGACATAGGTCAGGTTTTCAAGGTTCTCGGCCAGGACATGCGACAGAAGCGAGGTCCGGACCAGATCATAGCCCGCACCGACCGCCTCCATGACGACGTCGCCGGCATGGTCGACGACATAAATGTCGTTGCCGAGCCCGCCGATCAGGGTGTCGGGGCCGGCCGAGCCGGTCAGAACATCGTTTCCAGACGTGCCGTTGATCCGCTCGCCGGCCTCGGCGGGGGCATAGGCGCGAACATAGTCGACATCAAAGCTGGAGGCCGCGAGAGAAGCGGCGTCCGGTGTCCCGGCCCACGACCCGACAGCCAGGGTGACGACCAGATACATCGGCACGTTCATGTCGGCCGGTGTCGCCAGGCGATAGACCTCCGCGCCATCGACGTACCAGACGAGATCGTCCTTGTCCCAGAGCAGGCCATAGGTGTGGAAAGCGCTCGCGCCACCCGGCGTGAACACCGAGGAGCCGACCTGGCCGCCGGCGAGAGACGTGTGATGCAGGCTGGTGTTGTTGATGTCCGCCAGTTGGCCGCGGGCTTCCAGAATGTCGATCTCGGACCTGTCGCCCGGCTTGGTGGACAGAAGCCAGAAACAGGGCCACGCCCCCTGGCCGGCCGGCAGCCTGGCCCGCATCTCGAAATAGCCGTAGGTCTGGCTGAACGAGCTGACGCTCGAGAGCATGCCCGACACATAGTCAAAGGTCCTGGTGTCGGTCGGCCACATCGCGGCCTTTTCGGCGGCGGTGGAGGCCCGGGCCTGGATCGACACAACCCCTTCATTGACGGAGAACGGGTTCAGACCCAGCGCGCCGGCGGTGCTGCCGGTGAAGGCCGGATCGACAAACATCTGAACTTCGCCGGTATAGTAGCCGATATAGTGACTGGCCTTGGAGCCGAAGCCGCCGAAGCCGAATTCAGGAGCCCAGACGCCCGTGGCCGGGTTGCCGAGGGTCTGCAGTCGCAGGGTGTCGAACTCGTCGGCAAAGGTCAGCCTGAAGCGGGCCATATCGATGGGAAGCTTGAAGTTGTCGGCGGTGAAACTGTCGACGGACGTCGACCGGAAGGTGATGTCATCCGTCGCGGACAGCCGCAGCACGACGTCGGTGCCGACCTGGCTCATCGCGGCACGAACGGCCTCGAAGGTGGTCAGGCCGTAGCCCTGCAGCCGGACATAGTCGAGGCCCGACGAAGCACCCGAGGTGAAGTCGGTGATGACGTCATGGCCAGACCCCGTTCCGAACACGAACAGGTCGGAGCCGCCACCGCCCACCAGGACATCATTTCCGGCCATGCCGATCAGATTTTGAGTATTGATATCCCCGACAATGAGGTTCGAAAGAGCATTTCCGACGCCGGTATTGCCGCTCTTCGGCGTGTATCCCCAGATGTAAAGGTTTTCGACGTTATCGGGCAGTATGTAGTGGGTCGTGGTCTTGACGGTATCGATTCCGCCTCCGGCGGCCTCGATCACCCTGCCGGCACTGTTCTGGACGATATAGGTGTCATCCCCGAGTCCGCCGACCAGGGTGTCGACCCCCGCCGACGCCTGAAAGGCGTCTGCGGCAGCGCTTCCGGTCAGAAAATCGTTGGCCGCCGTTCCAAGGACAAGCGCCAGGGGCCCCTTGCTCTGGGCCAAAACCGTGCCCGCATAGTCACGATAGACAGTCGCCGCCATCGATTAATCCCCGAACAGTGACCCCGAAAACGGGCCAAATTACAGATTTCATCGATTTGATAATAAACAGAATTCTCCATGTATACGAATATTCACAACATATCGCCAATCTGCGACAAACTACCGCGCTCTACGGTCAAGCTTACACATGAATTTTACTGTGACTTTTGTCGTAAATGTGACGGAACGACACAAACACAGGCATTAAACTTGCGAAGCCAGCACATGTTCTGGTCGCAGAGGGCCCACTTGTTCGAAGATGACCCTTCAGGGGTCGCGCCTGTTCTGAAGGGCGCCTCGCAGGAGGCGCAGGGCAGGCTGACCGGGCGGGTGTCGATGTCTAAACAGGCGGCCATCGCCGAAATTGATGCAAAAGCACGCTTGCGATCGGCCCGCCGGAGGGATTCCTGCGACTGTACAGCCCCCGCGATCCCACTTCCCGTATGTGCTGTTTCAGTACAGTGGCGAATTCGCCCGCATGGAGAATCAAACCGTTAGGTCGCTACCAAAACGTTATGGTGCAACGCAAACCCGCATCAGCGGTTGTTAACCAAGCCCGACGCCTTGGCATCGTTATTGCAAGTTCGCCTGTAATCGATGCCGTCCAGTAACCAGTAAATATTATCTGCCCTTGCGAGGACTAAAATGGCTGTGTTCTACGGCACAACAAAGGCAGATTATCTCACCGGCGGTCCGGAAGATGATATTTACTATGTCGATAATGCTGGCGATCAGGTTTTTGAGATCGCCGACAATGGGTTCGACATCGTTTACGCCTCGACATCATGGACGGCGACTGCCGGGTCATTCATCGAGCGCGTTGTTCTGAACTCAACCGGCAACTTCAACCTCAAGGGCAATGCCCTTTCGATGGAGCTGGTCGGCAACAGCGGCATCAATACGCTGGATGACGGAGGCGGTGCGAGTGTCCTGCGGGGCGGGGCCGGCAACGACACCTACCTGGTCCGCAATGCGGGCACGATCGTGATCGAAGCCGCCGGAACCGACTACGACACCGTCCGGACCACGCTGGATATCTATGTCCTGCCCGAGGCCGTCGAGTACCTCACCTATATCGGCACCGGTGCATTCCAGGGGACCGGCAACGCCCTGGTCAATGTCATCACCGGCGGCACGGGCAATGACACCCTGGACGGCGGCGCAGGCTCGGACCGACTGATCGGCGGCCTGGGGAACGATATCTATGTCACGGACAATGCCAGCGACACGCTCGTCGAGAATGTCGGCGAAGGCTTTGATACCCAGCTGACGACCCTCGGCAGCGCCAAGGCGGCGACCAATATCGAGGCCCTGACCTATATCGGTGCCGGAAACTTCACCGGCTTTGCCAATGCCACCGGGACCGTCGTGACCGGCGGGACGGGAGCCGACACGCTGTATGGCTCTGCCGTCTCTGACACCCTGACCGGCGGCCAGGGCAATGACAATCTCACCGGCAATGCCGGAAACGACTTCCTCGACGGCGGTGCAGGCCTCGACCGCGCCATCTTCGCCGGAGCCCGGGCCCGCTACACGGTCACGCCCGACGGGGCAGGTGGATACTACGTTACCGATTCACTGGCCGGTGGTGACGGGACCGACCGGCTGGTTGGGATCGAAACCCTGGTGTTCAATGACGGTCAGTCGACCCCGGAGGCGCTGGCCCAGAGCGCGACCCTGACGGGCGACGCCAACCCCAACCTGATCATCGGAGCCCAGGGTGCCGATACCCTGGACGGGGCCGGAGGGGCTGACACCCTGATGGGTGGCGCGGGCAATGACGTCTATCTGGTCGACAGTGCGGCCGATGTCGTGGTCGAGCTGGCCAATGAAGGCCTGGATACCGTTCGCTCCACGGTGACCTACAGCCTGGCGACCGCCGCCAATGTCGAAGCCCTGGCCCTGATGGGTCTGGCCAACATCAACGGCACCGGCAACAGCGCCGCCAACAGCCTGACGGGCAACGACGGCAACAATGTCCTCGACGGCGGGGCCGGCAACGACACCCTGACGGGCGGCAAGGGCAATGACACCTATGTCGTCGACTCGGTCGGCGATGTCATCGTCGAGCTCGCCGGCGGCGGCGCGGACACGGTTCGCACCACGCTGTTGACCTATTCCCTCGGCGACAACCTGGAAAACCTGACCTTCTCCGGTGCCGGACCGTTCCGGGGTTACGGAAACGCCCTGGCCAATGTCCTGACCGGGGGGTCGGGTGCCGACACCCTGGAAGGCGGCCTCGGCAACGACACCTATGTGATCACCAATGCCAAGGCCCGCATCGTCGAGGCCGCCGGTGCCGGAACCGACAGCGTCGTTTCCACCGTCAGCTACCAGCTGTCCGACAATGTCGAGACCCTGCGCCTCTACGGAACCGGCGTTAATGGCGCGCGCCTCACGGGAGTGGGCAACACCCTGGCCAATACGCTCGCCGGCGATGCCAACAACCAGGTTTTCATCGGTCTCGGCGGCGCCGACACCCTGACCGGCGGTGGCGGCTATGACGAGTTCGTCGTCGCGCCGGGCTCCGGCCAGGACGTGATTACCGATTTCTCGGTCGGCGCCGGCGGCGACAAGGTCCGGATCGAGGTTCCCGGCTTTTTCGATCTGGCGACCATCAAGGCGCAAATGAGCCAGGTCGGCGCAGACGTTCTGCTGGACCTGACCAATGGCGACAGCGTGCTGTTCCGCAACACCAGCCTCGAAGCCTTCACGGCCGACAATTTCCGGGTGACGCTGGATACCCGCGACCTGCAACTGGTGTTCTCGGACGAGTTCGACAACCTGTCCCTGACCGATGGTGCCTCCGGGGTCTGGCAGACCACCTATGGCTATCGCGGGGCCGGCCCGGTCAGCAGCCACGTCCTGCAAGCGACCGGTGAAAAGCAGTTCTATGTCGACGCCGCCTATGCCGGCACCGGCACCGACCCGCTCGGCATCAACCCCTTCTCCGTGGACAGCGGCGTCCTGACGATCCGTGCCGCCCGCACCACCGCCGCCCAGAAGGAAGTCCTGTACGGGTTCGACTATGTCTCGGGCCTGCTGACGACCCAGACCTCCTTTGCCCAGACCTACGGCTATTTCGAGATGCGGGCCAAGCTCCCGAACGCGGGCGGGGCCTGGCCGGCCTTCTGGCTGCTGCCGGTCAGCGGCAGCAATCCGCCCGAAGTCGACATTCTGGAAACCAAGGGCGGCGACCCGAACAACACCTATATGACGCTGCACAACGCGTCCCTGCCCGGCAAGGCCGTCAACGACATCGCCTACACGCCGAACGCGGCCGGCGAGTTCCACACCTACGGCCTGCGGTGGGACGCCAGCTTCATCACCTGGTACATCGACGGTGGCGAGGTCTACCGGATCCCCACGCCGGCGGACATGAACCAGCCGATGTACGTCCTGGTCAATCTGGCGGTCGGCGGGACCTTCGGCGGGGTGGTGGACGATGCGGCGCTGGCGGCTACGGGCTTCCAGCTCGACTATATCCGGGCCTATGCGATCCAGGGCGTGACGATCAGCGACCCCGTCGTCGGCCAGGTCTTCGACGGCTCCAGCACAACGACGGTGGTCGCCGGCCTCGGCGATGACACGATCATCGGCGGGGTTGGCGCGACCCTCGCCTTCAGCGTCAACGGCGACTATTATGGCCGCTCGGGTTACGACAAGGTCGTCTATAGCGGCCTCAGCAGCGAGTACTCTGTCTTCAACGACGGCCATGGCGGCTACTTCGTCGTCGACAAGGACGGTGCCGGCGGCGCCGACCACCTGTCTGCCATCGAAGAGATCGTCTTCGCCGACAGCCAATCCAGCCTCTCGGCCATCGCCCAGGGCATCTACCTGCAGGGCTCACGGTTCTCGGAATCGCACACGGGCGGGTCGGGCAATGACCTGATCGTCAGCTACGGCGGCAATGACACGCTGAACGGCGGGCTCGGCAACGACACGCTGGCCGGGGGCTCGGGCAATGACGAGATCAACGGCAATGACGGCTCCGATACCGTCGTCTTCTATGGCATCCGCAGCCAGTACGCGATCTATGACGACGGTACGGGCGGGCTCAATGTCATCGATCTGGCCAATGGTCTGCCCGACGGCTACGACCACCTGACCAATGTCGAGTTCCTGAAGTTTGCCGACAAGACCGTGGCGGCCTCGGTCGCGACGGGCATCACCGTCAACGGAACCGACGCCGCCAACGACCTCTTCGGCACCTACGGCTATGACACCCTGAAGGGCGGCCTGGGTGACGACACCCTGCACGGCGGCGACGCCATCGATACGGCCGTGTTCGCCGGCGCGCGCAGCAACTACCTCGTGCTCGGCGACGGCGGGACCTCCTATTTCGTCATCGACCTCATCAATGGCGAGGGCATGGACCGCCTGTTCGACATGGAGGTGCTGCAGTTTGCTGACGTGACGGTGAACATCAGCGACACGGTGACCGGACTGCGCGCCGTCGCGACGGCTGACCCGGACTCGATCCTCGGCGGCACCGGCAGCGACCAGTTGTTCGGCCTGGCCGGCAACGACACGGCTGACGGCGGCCTGGGCGATGACAGCTTCACCGGCGGCGACGGCGATGATGTGTTCAATGCCGGCGGCGGGATCGACATGGCGGCCTTCGAAGGCCCGCTCAGCCGCTACGACATCTGGGCCGAAGGCAATGTCTTCAAGGTTCGCGACCTGACGGGTACCGAAGGCCTGGATACCCTGTTCGATCTCGAGCAGCTGAAGTTCAGCGACCAGATCGTGTTCGCGGCCGATGTGGCACGCGGGATCGAACTGATCGGCAACACCAGCGCCAATACCCTGACCGGCTCGGCCGGTGCCGACACCCTGGATGGCGGCGCAGGGCGCGACCGCCTGATCGGCGGAACCGGTGGCGATCTCTACAAGGTCGACAACAGCCGGGACGTCGTGGTCGAAGCCTTTGGCGAAGGCAACGACACCGTGCTGACCACCGTCTCGTTCACGGCCACGGCCGGTTCACAGATCGAGCATCTGGTGGCGTCGGGCACCTCGTCCATCAGCCTGACCGGCAATTCGTACGCCATGGAACTGGTCGGCAACGGCGGCTCCAACACGCTCAGCGACGGCGGCGCTGCGGATACGATGCGCGGCGCGACCGGCAATGACACCTACATGGTCACCAACGCCGGAACGATCGTCCTGGAACTGTCAGGCGAAGGGTCAGACACGGTCAGGACCAACCTCTCGGGCTACACCCTGACGGACAATGTCGAGACGCTTCGCTATACTGGCCTGGATACCTTCTTCGGCATCGGCAATGACGGGGCCAATTCCATCGTCGGCGGGGGCGGCGATGACACCCTGATGGGGGCCGGCGGCAATGACACCCTGGTCGGGGGCCTGGGCTCGGACCTGTTCGGCTTCGCGGGCCTGACAGACGGCGTGGACCGCATCAGTGACTTCGTGGTTGGCGTCGACCACATCGGTCTGAAGGCTACCGCCTTCGGCGTCGCAACCCTCGCGGACCTCAACTTCATCAGTGGCGTGAACCCGTTCGCGGTCGATGACCGGCCGACCGTTCTCTATGACACCAAGACCGGCGCGCTCTATTTCGATGCCGAGGGCAGCACGGACCGGGTGCAGATCGCTGTGATCAGCAATGCCCCGTCCTTGACCCATTCGGATATCGCCCTGTTCTAAGCCTGGCC
>NZ_QAII01000037.1 GCF_003060965.1 Caulobacter sp. HMWF025
GGCGGGGACTGACGCGCTGTCGAGCATCGAAAACGTGAGTGGCTCGAGCTTTGCCGACAGCCTGACCGGCGATGCCTTGGCCAATCAACTGAGCGGCGGCAACGGGGCTGACACCTTGATCGGTGGCCTTGGCGACGACCTGCTGTCTGGCGGGGCCGGCAATGACCGCCTGCACGTCGCCGTCGCGCTGGATACGGCGCAGGGCGGCGAAGGTGACGACATCATCCAGTATGGCTTTGGCACGGGATCCGACCTGCCCACGATTACCGACACAGTTGTGGACGGCGGCTCCGGCATCGACACGCTGGAGTTTGGCATGGTGACGGCCGCGCTGACGGTCAATCTGAGCGTCAAGAGCAGCTTCCAGTCGATCGGCTTCGGACGCCTGAACCAGGTCGGGATCGAGAACATCTCCGGCGGCACGGCGTCGGACACCTTCACCGGCGACAGCCTGGCCAATGTGCTGGCCGGTCGCGAGGGAGCCGATACCCTGTCCGGCGGCGCGGGCGATGACACCCTGCTGGGCGGCCTCGGCGACGACAGCCTCGACGGTGGCGGCGGCATCGATACGGCTTCCTATGCCGGGGCTTCGGCCGGCGTGACGGTGTCCCTGGCCCTGACCACGGCCCAGACCACCGGTGGCGACGGGATCGATACCCTGCGCTCGATCGAAGTGCTGTTCGGCTCGACCTTCGCCGACAGCCTGACCGGCGCGGCGACTAATGACAGTCTGAACGGTGGCGGCGGGGCGGATACCCTCGACGGCGGCGCAGGCCGCGACACCCTGGTCGGCGGGTCCGGCAACGACCTCTACCGGCTCGACAGCAGCCTGGACGTGATCGTCGAGAGCTTCGGGGCCGGAACCGACACGGCCATCGTGACGGGCTCCTACACCCTGGGGACGGGCGTCTCGATCGAGCGCCTGGAGGCAGTGGCCGGGACCACGGCGCTGAACCTGACCGGCAACGAATATGCCCAGGTCCTGGTCGGAAATGCCGGCATCAACACCCTCGACGGCAAGGCTGGGGCCGACACCATGATCGGCGGAGCGGGCAATGATACCTATCTGGCGGACTCGGCCGCCGACGTGATCACCGAGCTGGCGGGAGAGGGGCTGGATCTGGTCCGGACCACGGCTCCCATCTATCAGCTCGGGGCCAATCTGGAGAACCTGACCTATACCGGTGCGAGTGCCTTCAAGGGCACCGGCAACGCCCTGAACAACGTGATCACCGGCGGCATCGGCGTCGACCAGCTTGACGGCGGAGCCGGGGCCGACCGCCTGATCGGTCTGGCCGGCAATGACACCTATATCGTCGACAATCTCGCTGACGTGGTCGTCGAGGCGGCCGGCGAGGGGCTGGACACGGTCAGGACGGCGATCGCGGCCTATGTCCTCGGCGCGAACGTCGAGAACCTGACCTATACGGGCATCGGCAACTTCCAGGGCTTCGGCAACATCCTGGCCAATGTCATCACAGGCGGTGCCGGCAACGACACCCTGGACGGCAAGGCCGGCGCGGACCGGCTGGTCGGTGGTCTGGGCGACGACACCTACTTCACCGACAGCGTCTCCGACACGGTGGTGGAACTGGCAGGCCAGGGGCAGGACCGCATCCTGACGACGCTCAACAGCGCCAAGGCGGCCGACAATGTCGAGACCCTGCAGTACATCGGCACAGGCAACTTCCAGGGCTACGCCAATACCACCGGTACCTCGATCTTCGGCGCCATCGGTAATGACACCCTGGTCGGTGGTGCGGGATCGGACCTGTTGGCCGGGCAGGGGGGCAATGACCAACTGACCGGAGGCGGCGGGGCGGACCTGTTCTACTTCGACAGCCCGCTGGCCAGCCAGGGCGTGGACCGCATCACCGACTTCCTGTCCGGCGTGGACCATATCCAGCTCCGGGCCAGCACGTTCGGGGTGACGACGATCGCGGATCTGGGCTTTGTGGCCGGTGCCGCGCCGGTGGCGGCCGACAGCCGGCCGACCCTGCTCTACGACATCGCCACCGGAGCCCTGTGGTTCGACGCCACCGGCGGCGACAACAGCGACCAGGTCCAGATCGCCGTGCTGACCGGAAGACCCGCACTGACCCTTGGGGATGTGTTCGTGGCCTAGGTGTTTGACCTGATGGAACCGCCTGAAGGGCCCGCTGCAGCGCCGGTCCTCCGGGCGAGCCACCCCAATCGGCTCCAAGGTGATCCCGCAGATGAACGGGCCGCCGGCAAGCTTGCCAACGTCTCCCGGGCCGCCACTAGAGCCCTTTCCGACCTGATGGCTTCATCAGGGTCGGGCGAAAAGGGCTCTAAATCAGAAGTTTAGAGCATTTTTCGATCCGATAACCGTTTCACACTTATCGGAAAATGCTCTAGGGGCGAAAGCACCTTTCGATACCTCCGCATCGAGATCCGCAACGCCCTGGTGGTGTCCGAGCAGATCGGGCTTTGGGGCGCGTCACACCTGCTGATCGTCCAGGTGATCGGACTGACAAGCCTGCTGCGCGATCCTGAGGTCGTGGTGACGCATTGATCTACGGGCAGCTTGAGACGAATATGAGGCACGCGCGACTCTGGCGAGGGACCCCTGCTTCAGCATCTGAACAGTCGGCTTGGGAAAAACGTGACGGCTCTGGCCGTCATGCTGCTCGCCATGCTGGTCGTTCAGGCCCCGGTCGCCATGGTGGACCGGGCCTTGCACGCCAACGGTCAAACCCATGCCGCCAATGCCTTTGCAGGCCCGCTTGCCGCCGATCTGGCCGATCACGATCACGATCATGACCAGGGCCATCCGGTGGTCGAGGACCATCACAAAGGCGACATGGCGGACATGGTTTCGCTGACCGAAGAGGGCGATCGCGATCCGTCACCCTCGCAAGGCTCGCACCATCACCATGATGGCCCCTCTCTTTTGGGTCTTGTGACCTCCATGTCCGTTGCAAGCCCATGGATTGGCTCCGCCATACCCTGGCCTGGACGAAACACGTCGTTGGACAGCGCTGAGCCGTCCCCGCAGAAACGCCCTCCCAAAAGCGTCCTCGAACACGTCGCCTGACCGACGCGGCCCTTGGCCGCGCCTGCTTCCGTTCGAGAGAAATCCATGTCCCGTCCTATCCACGGTCGCCTCGCGCGATCATGGCTGCTCGCGTCGGCTTTCGCCGTCGCGCTGCCGCTCACCGCCTTGCCTCAGGCGACACAAGCTCAATCCCTTGCCCTGAACGAGGCGCTCGCCCGAGCTGCCCAAGCCGACCCCTCCCGGCCAGCGGTCGAGGCTCGCTTGAAGGCCGCCGATGCCGGTGCCCGGCAGGCCGAGGTTCGCGTCAATCCTGTCATCGGCGTCGAGCTCGAAGACCTGACCGGAACCGGTCCCTATTCCCTCGTCGATCGCGCCCAGGCCACCGTCTACTACCAGCAGAGCCTGGAACGCGGCGGCAAGCGCGAGGCTCGAACCGCTTTGGCGCGAACCGAGATCGATCTTGTCCGCCTGCGCCATCAGACCAGGGTGCTGGACCTATTGCAGGAGGTGGAGCTGGCCTGGGTCGAAGCCCTGGCGGCCGAGGCCCAGGTTCGCCTTGCGCAAAACCGCCTGGACATCGCCGAGCGCGCCCAGGGCGAAGTCGATCGCCGCGTGAAGGTGGCACGTGACCCGCTGTTCGCCGGCGCACGCGCTGATACCCAGGTCGCCGAGGCCAGGATCGTCCTGTCACAAGCGAAGATGTCGGCTGACACCGCCCGGCGGACCTTGGCCGGCTACTGGAACGGTGGCGGTGATGTCCAGATCGATCCCGCTCTATTGGACGACACCTCCGCCGCCCAGGACGTGGCCGGAGAGGCTTCGCCGGTGGACCTGGCGCTGCTTGACGCCGAGCGGCAGACTGCAACCGCCAGGGTACGCCTGGAAGAAGCCAAGGCCGTTCAGGACCCGACCTGGCGCGCCGGCCTTCGCTATCTGAATGATGGCCGCGACATGGCGGTCGTGGTCGGCGGCTCGATCCCGCTCGCCCGCTACGACACCAATCGTGGTGCCATTGAGCGCGCCCAGGCCGAACGCACGGCCGCCGACGCCGATCTGCTGAGCGGCAAGGTCCTGCGCGAGCGGCAGATCGCCAGGCTTCAGGCCGCCCTGACCGCACGGGCCAGTGAGGCCCGTCGCATCGAGTCCGAGGTACTGCCTGCCGCCGAACGGACCGTTGCCCTCGTGCGCGAGGGCTTCAATCGCGGCGGCTTCACCTATCTCGACGTCATCGAGGCCCAAAAGGTCCTGATCGATGCGCGAAGCCGACGCCTTGAAGCTCTCAAGGCCTTCCATACCGACCGCGCCCTGCTGGCCCGCCTGACCGGCCGCCACGCGGCCCTCATTCCTGCTTCGGAGACTGTCCGATGAGCCGCCTCTACACCCGGCGCGCGTCCGTGCGCCTTGTCCTGCTGATGGCCGGGAGCCTGATGCTTTCTTCGTGCAGCGAGGGCGGCAAGTCTGCCGCCGGGACCGAAGGCCATTCCGCCGGGACCGGTGACTATGAGCGAGGGCCCCATCGTGGCCGCATGCTGCGTGCCGGAGATCTGGCGATCGAGATCACCATCTTCGAGGACGGGGTCGAGCCGGAGTTCCATGTCTATGCCTATCGCAAGGACAAGCCGCTCGATCCGCGTCAGGTGCAGTTGACGGTCGAACTGACCCGCCTGGGCGGTAGGGTCGATCGGTTCAGCTTCACGCCGCAGGAGGACTATCTGCGCGGTGCAGGCGTGGTGACGGAACCTCACTCGTTCGACGTCAGGGTCAGCGTCAATCAGGGCGGGCAAAATCACCAATGGGCCTACCCGTCCTACGAGGGCCGCACGACGATCAGCGCTGAGGCCGCCAAGGCAGGCGGCGTAAAGACCGAAACTGCCGGATCGGCCGATGTCGCCGAGCTGGTCGATATGGCGGGGCGCGTTGAGATCACGCCGGAGGGCAAGAGCGAGGTCCGCGCCTGGTATCCCGGACGGGTCATGAGCCTTCGGGGCGAGCTGGGGACCCAGGTCCGCAAGGGCCAACTGCTGGCGCGCGTGGAGTCCAGCGAGAGCCTGCAGACCTATTCGATCCACGCGCCAATCAGTGGGATCATCGTTGAGAAGAACCTCAATGTCGGCGATGTCGCCGGTGAGCGTGCCATCTTCGTGATCGCAGATCCGACCAGGTTGCACGCCGAGTTCTTCGTCTATCCACGTGACGCCGAGAAGGTTCGGGTCAGCCAACCGGTCGAGGTGCGCAGCCTGTCGGGCGACACCCGGCTTTTGGCGCGGGTCGAGGCGGTTCTCCCGACCGCCGACCTGGCCAGTCAGACCCTGATGGCCCACGTCCATCTGCCGGAGGGTTCAGCCGCGTTCAGGCCCGGCATGGGTGTCGAGGGATCTTTCCAGGTCGCGTCCAGCCGAGTTCCGCTCGCCGTTCGCACCAAGGCCCTGCAGCGCTTCCGCGACTTCACCGTCGTCTTCGCCAAGGTGGGCGATACCTACGAGGTGCGGATGCTGGAGCTGGGTCGCCAGACGCCCGAATGGACCGAGGTCCTGGGCGGGCTTGAGCCCGGAACCGAATATGTCTCCGACGGCGCCTTCCTGATCCGCGCGGACATCGAAAAGTCCGGCGCGAGCCACGACCACTAGGGGGCGCGCGACATGCTTGACCGTATCATCGCGCTGTCGATCCGCTTTCGCTGGATCGTCCTGGCGCTCGTTATCATCTCGTCGATTGTCGGCGTCTGGAGCTTCCAGCGCCTGCCGATCGACGCCACCCCCGACATCACCAACGTACAGGTGCAGATCAACACAGAGGCTCCAGGCTTCTCGCCCCTGGAGGCCGAGCAACGCATTACCTTCCCGATCGAGACGGCCATCGCCGGGCTGCCGGGGCTGGAATACACCCGCTCTGTATCGCGCTATGGCCTCAGCCAGGTCACCGTCGTTTTCAGGGACGGGACCGACATCTATTTTGCGCGGCAACTGGTCAATGAACGGCTGCAGGCTGCCCGCGCACAATTGCCGACCAGCCTGACGCCCGAGCTCGGCCCGATCTCAACAGGCCTGGGCGAGATCTTCATGTACACGGTCGAGGCCAAGCCGGGTGCACGCCGTCCCGACGGCAAGGCCTATACGCCGGAAGACCTGCGAACCCTGCAGGACTGGGTGATCCGGCCGCAGCTGCGCAACACGCCTGGCGTCACCGAGGTCAACACCATCGGCGGCTTCGAGCGGCAGTATCACGTCACGCCCCTGCCAGAGCGGTTGTCGGCCTATGGGCTAACGATGGCCGATGTCACCGACGCCCTGGCCACCAACAACAGCAATGTCGGGGCCGGCTATATCGAGCGCTATGGTGAGCAGTATCTCGTTCGCGTTCCTGGCCAGGCGAGCGGTGTTGAGGACCTCCGTGGGACCATCATCACCAATCGCGGCGGCGCGCCGATCCGCATCAGCGACGTCGCCGATGTCGGGCTGGGCGAAGAACTGCGCACGGGGGCTGCTACTGAGAACGGTCAGGAGGTCGTGCTCGGTACAGTCTTCATGCTGGTCGGCGAAAACAGCCGTACCGTGGCGCAAGCGGCAGCAGCCCGGCTGGAGCAGGCTGCCAAGGCCTTGCCACCGGGCGTGGTCGCTGCACCCGTCTATGACCGCACCGAACTGGTCGATCGCGCCATTGCCACGGTCGAGAAGAACCTGGTCGAAGGCGCGCTGCTGGTGATTGTCGTCCTGTTCCTGCTGCTCGGTAACATCCGGGCTGCGCTGATCACGGCGGCGATCATCCCGTTCTCCATGCTGATGACCATTACCGGCATGGTGCAGAGCCGGGTGTCGGGCAATCTGATGAGCTTGGGGGCGCTGGACTTTGGCCTGATCGTCGATGGCGCGGTGATTATCGTCGAGAACTGCCTGAGGCGTTTCGGCGAGGCCCAACATCGTCTGGGGCGCCTGCTCAGCAGGGACGAGCGCTTTGCCCTGACCGCCTCCGCAACCGGCGAAGTGATCAAGCCGTCGCTGTTTGGCGTGCTGATCATCACGCTCGTCTATGTACCGATCTTCGCCCTGTCCGGCGTCGAGGGAAAGATGTTCCACCCGATGGCCATCACGGTGGTCATTGCCCTGACCGCAGCCCTGGTCCTGTCCCTGACCTTCGTCCCCGCCGCGGTGGCAACCTTCGTCACTGGCAAGGTCGAAGAGAAGGAAAGCCGCGTCATGCGTGGTGCGCGCCGCCTCTACGAGCCGGCCTTGGCTATGGCCCTGCGTCTGCGCGTCGTGTTCGTGGCCGGTGCCGTCCTCCTCGTGGTGATCGCAGGCTTCGCCGCCAGCCGTATGGGCTCCGAGTTCGTACCCAATCTCGATGAGGGCGACATCGCCATGCACGCCCTGCGCATTCCGGGCACCAGCCTGTCGCAGGCCATCCTGATGCAGACGGCCCTGGAGGCACGGATCAAGCAGATCCCCGAGGTTGATCGCGTGGTGGCCAAGATCGGCACCGCCGAGGTCGCTACCGATCCCATGCCACCCAGCGTGGCCGACACCTTCATTATGCTGAAGGACCGCAAGGACTGGCCTGATCCACGCAAACCCAAGACCCAACTGGTCGCGGAGCTTCAGGCCGCCGTCGCGACCATTCCTGGCAACAACTACGAGTTCACCCAGCCGATCCAGATGCGGTTCAACGAACTGTTGTCGGGCGTTCGCGCTGACGTCGCCGTCAAGGTCTTCGGCGACGACCTCGAGCAACTGCTCGGCATCGGCGAAAGCGTCGGGGCCGTAGTCGAGGGTATCGAGGGGGCCCAGGATGTTGGCGTCGAACAGGTCACCGGCCTGCCGGTCCTGCAGATCACGCCGGACCGCGCCGCCCTGGCGCGCCTTGGGCTAAACGTGCAGGACCTGCAGGAGGTCGTCGCTACCTCGATTGGCGGCGCGGTTGTGGGCCAGGTTTTCGAGGACGATCGGCGTTTTGACGTCGTGGTCCGTCTGCCCGAGGCGATCCGGGGCGATGTCGACGGCATCGGTCGTCTTCGCGTTCCGCTTCCGTCGGCCTCTGATGGGTCGCGTGGCTTCGTGCCACTGCAGGACGTGGCCAAGGTCGAGACGGTGATCGGCCCCAACCAGATCAGCCGCGAGGATGGCAAGCGCCGGGTCGTGGTCACCGCAAATGTGCGGGGCCGGGACCTGGGTTCCTTTGTCGCCGAGGTGCAACACAAGGTCGGCGCCGAGGTCGAGATTCCGACAGGCTACTGGATCAGCTATGGCGGCACGTTCGAACAGCTGATCTCGGCGGCGAAACGGCTTCAGCTCGTCGTGCCTGCCGCCCTGCTGCTGATCTTCGGTCTGCTGTTCGCTCTCTTCAGGTCTGTGAAGGACGCTGCCATCGTGTTCTCCGGCGTGCCCCTGGCCTTGACCGGCGGGGTCGCTGCGTTGCTGCTGCGCGGGCTGCCGCTGTCGATCTCGGCAGGGATCGGCTTCATCGCCCTGTCAGGTGTGGCCGTGCTCAACGGCGTGGTCATGGTCAGCGTCATCCGCAGCCTGCTGGCCGAAGGCCGGTCACTGGACGAGGCGATCTCTGAGGGGGCCCTGACACGGCTGCGGCCGGTGCTGATGACGGCTCTGGTCGCCAGCCTGGGCTTTGTGCCGATGGCGTTCAATGTCGGGGCAGGGGCGGAGGTTCAGCGGCCGCTGGCGACCGTGGTGATCGGCGGGATCCTGTCCTCGACCCTGCTGACCCTGCTGGTCCTGCCAGCTCTTTACCGGCTTGCAGGGGGCGCACCGAACGCCCCCGGATCGATCAGGAAGGCCCGGGTCAGTCTTGGGTGACCCGGACCTTCACCATTGTCGAAAGTCCGGGTCGCAGACGCTCCAGTCCCGGCTGGCCGGGCGTCAGGCGGATTCGGACCGGAACGCGTTGCACGATCTTGGTGAAGTTGCCCGTTCCGGGTTCGAACGGCAGGAGGGAGAATTGCGAGCCCGATCCCGGCGCGAAGCTCTCGACCACGCCTTTCAGGGGGCGTCCTTCAAGAGCATCGACCTTGATCGTCGCCGTCTGCCCGATGGTCATGCGTGAGACCTGGGTCTCCTTGAAGTTGGCCACCACATAGAGCGCCCGCAGGGGCACGAGGGTCAGCAGCCGGGTCCCGGGCTGGACATAGTCGCCGGGTTCCGCCTGCCGGTCGCCGACGACGCCGTCGATCGGAGCCCGGATCAGGGTGTGGGCCTGATCCTGACGTGCCAGGTCATAGGCCGCCTGGGCGCTGGCGACTCCGGCTTCGGCCTGGGCGAGGCTGGCCGACAGCGCCGCGCGTTTGGCTCCGGTCATCGCCGACTGGTTGCGGCTTACGTCGTACTGGGCGCGGACTCTTTCGGCTTCCGACTGGGCGGTGACGGCCGCCGCGCGATAGGCCTCGACGTCGCGGCGCGCGACCGCACCGCTGGAGGCCAGGGCGTCGAAGCGGTCCCGATCGGCCTGGGCCCGAAGGTTTTGCGCGTCGGCCGAGCGTATCGAGGTCTGCGCTGCGCGGATGTTGGAGGCGGCCAGCTGTTGCTCGGTTTCCAGGGTGACGAACGCAGCCTTTGCGGCCGCAACACTGGCCTGGGCCTGCTGCAGATTGGCCGCTGCGGCGGCAACCCGGGCATCGAACTCTTCGGACTCTATGCGCACCAGGGGGTCACCCCGCCGGACCGCCTGGTTGTGCTGGACGAGGACCTCGGACACCAAACCACGCACCTTGGGCGCAACCGTCGAACTGTCGGCCTGGATATAGGCCGCGTCGGTCGAAACGACAGACTTGGGCGCGCTCAGAAAGAGCCCGCCGGCGACGGCGACCGCGATGGCGGCCGCCACCGTAACCGCCGTGCGGGTGGAAAAAGGCAGGCCCTTTCGGGTCTGGACTGCGGTTTCGGGCGCCGGGGTCACGGTCATCGCTCGAACACCAGCAGGGTCGCGGCATAGCCGCCGTGCACCGTACCGATCGGATTATAGGCATGATGCCCCGGCGTTCCGGCGAACACGGCGGTGCCGTCGTCCGCCTCAATGAACGTGAAGTCCAGGCTGTCGCCGATCGGCGGGGGGCCACCCGCAGCAATCATTGCTTTCAGCTGCTCCAGTCCGGTCGCTCCGGGCGCAAGACGGTCGGCAAGGGTCAGGGTCATGGGTTTGTATCCAGGCCGAGGCGGCGTTTCAGGGCGGCGCGGGAGTGCGCCAGGAGCGCGTCCGAACGGGTCGGATCGGGCTCGGCGCGGGCCAGGGCCAGGGCACCGACCAGTTCCGACAGCATGGAGGCAGCGGTCTCCTCCGCGCCGGGGGTGCCGAGCTCATCCAGCGCCGAGGCCAGCCGGGTGGTCAGTCCCGCAACGCCCTGGGCGAAGCGCTCGCGCGACGGCTGGGGCAGGCGTGGCGCGTCGGCAGACAGGAAGGGCAGGGGGCAACCTGTGGTGCGGGTGTCGCGGTGGGCTTGCGACAGATAGAAGTCGATATAGTCCGCGAGGCCCTGCTGCCGGGGTTTGCCGTCCAGCGCCCTGTCGAGCCGCATGCGACCTTCGGCAAACATCTGGCCGATGGCGGCGGCGACAAAGTCTTCCTTGGACTCGAAGTGGGCATAGAAGCCGCCATGGGTGAGGCCCGCCCGGGCCATGACCGCCGCGACCCCGATCCTGTGTGGCCCTTCGACACGGATCGCCTTGGCCCCTTCGATCAAAACCCGCTCGCGAGTCTTCTGCTTGTGTTCGGCATCGTAGCGCACGGGCTAGCGGTCTCCTTTGGTATGATGCATATAATATTATGATGATCATGCCATCAAGGGGGCGATATGCCAGACACGGCCCAGCGCGCGCCGGCGATGACGGCGAGAGCGCCCATCGATCCGCTGGCCCTGCCCGATCGCGTCAAGTTCCTGATCTTCGGGATCATGGCCTTTGGCCAGTTCATGGCCCTGATCGACATCCAGATCGTTGCGGCCTCGCTGAACGATGTGCAGGCCGGACTCTCGGCCGGGCCTGACGAGATCAGCTGGGTGCAGACCGGCTATCTGATGGCGGAACTGGTCATGATCCCGTTTGCGGCCTTTCTGGCCCAGGCCCTGTCGACCCGCTGGCTCTTCGCCCTGTCCGCAGGTCTGTTCACGCTGTCCAGCGCCCTTTGCGGCATGGCCTGGGACATCGACTCGATGATCGCCTTCCGGGTCCTGCAGGGCTTCGTCGGCGGCGCCATGGTGCCCACGGTTTTTGCAACAGGCTTTTCGATGTTCGCCGGACCCCAGCGGGCGATGATCCCGGCCATTCTGGGCATGGTGTCGGTTCTGGCCCCGACCCTGGGCCCGACGGTCGGCGGCTGGCTGACCGATGCGATCGGATGGCGCTCGATCTTCTACATCAACATCGTCCCGGGCGCGCTGGTCACGGTCGCGGCGATCGCCGTCATCCGGGTTGATCGTCCGAAGCTGTCGATGCTCAAGACCATCGACTACTCCCACCTAGTGGCCATGGCCGTCTTCCTGGGCGGTCTCGAATATGTGCTGGAGGAGGGGCCGCGCCACCAGTGGTTTGAGGATCCGGCCATTGCGACGGCCGGCTGGCTGTCGTTCGTGGCCTTCCTGCTGTTCCTGGAGCGCTCGTTCAACTCCGGCGGGCCGGTGGTGAAACTGTCCCCGTTCCGCAGGCCGACCTTTGTCTTTGCCTGCGTCTTCAACCTGGTGATCGGCTTTGGCCTTTATGCATCGACCTATCTGATCCCGGTCTTCCTGGGCCGGGTACGCGGCTACAACAGCCTCGAGATCGGTACGACGGTGTTCGTCACCGGTATTGCCCAGATCCTGTCGACGGTCATCGCGGCGCGGCTGTCGCAGCGGGTCGATCCGCGGATCGTCATCACCTTCGGCCTGTCGCTTTTTGCCACCAGCCTGTTCCTGACGTCGCACCTGACGCCCGAATGGGGGTTCCATGCGCTGCTGTGGCCGCAGGTCCTGCGGGGTTTTGCGATCATGCTGTGCATCGTGCCCAGTGTGGGACTGGCGCTGTCGGGCTTCGGCATGACGGAGCTTCGCTACGCTTCGGGCCTGTTCAATCTGATGCGCAATCTCGGCGGCGCGATCGGGATCGCCGTGGTCAACACCTGGCTGGGCGACAACACCCGCGTTCACGTGGCTCGTCTGGGCGAGAGCCTCGGCGCGGCCGGTCGCAACGCGCCTGAACTCCTGGCGGGCCTCGCGACGAGGATCGGCGAGATCACGCCCGACAGGGCCCATGCCGCGCTGATCGCCCAGGCCGAACTGGGCCGGGTTGTCGGCCGGGCCGCCATGACCCTGGCCTTCAACGACGTCTTCCGACTGATGTCCTGGATCTTCCTCGCGGCCCTGATCCTGGTCCCGCTCTGCCGCCCGCCGGAGCTCAATGCCCCGCCGCCGGCGGAGGCTCACTGAGCGGAGCGCGGTGGTCTGGTCGGCTGATCTCCCTGCAGGATGACCCGGCCTGGAGGGCGGCGGGGCTTCGGTTCCGCCGCCTTTTCTGTCGGGTGAAAGTCTACCGCGCGAAGATGCTGCGGGTCAGGCACGAGAAGACCAGCCGGCCCGCCTCGTCGAGCAGGTCGTGCTGGGCGATGACGATGCCCTTGCCTTCGCCGACCGGGTCCTTGCCCATCACCGTCATGCGGCCGCGCAGCAGTTCGCCGGCCGGTGGATTGCGCATCCAGCGCAGGGCATCGACACCCAGCCGCTTGGTCTGGGGCCAGACGGCGCTCGACTCGCTGTCCAGTCGCGACCAGATCGCAAAGACCATGGCGTCGGGCGCGCCGTTCTCGACCGGCCAGGCCGGTGTAAAGGCGGCGATGAAGGCCTCCAGCGACTTGCTGTCGACGACCCGGGTTCCCAGGGTCACGACCTGACCAATCTCGATCTCGTCAAAGGCGGCGGGCATGGGAATCTCACACGGAAAGGGTCTGCGACTGTCCATGGTCGCTCGGTGCTTGTCGAGAGCGCGCGTCCGGGCCATGTGTCGAACCGTAACTTTGGTCCCGTCCCTGCCCGAGCACGCCCCGATGTTGATCCGACGAGTTCTCGCGACCCTGCAGGGCGTGCTGCTGGCAGCCCTGGTCGGCACCGCCGTCCAGGCCGGCCCGGTCAAGACCGGCCATCTGGAGGCTGAACTGGTCGCCCAGGATGCCGCCGCCGTCCCGGGCTCGACGATCTATGTGGCCCTGCGCCAGAAGATCCAGCCGGGCTGGCACACCTACTGGCGCAATCCGGGCGATGCCGGCGACCCCACCCGCATCGTCTGGACCCTGCCCGGGGGCTGGAGCGCCGGCGAGATCGTCTGGCCGACGCCGGAAAAGAGCCGGGTCGGGCCGCTGCTCGACTACGCCTATACGGGCGAGGTGCTGTTGCCCGTGCCGATCAGCGTCCCGGCCGATGCCAAACCGGGCTCGACCGTCACCCTCAAGGCGGCTGCGGCGTTTCTGGTCTGCGAACAGGTCTGCGTGCCGGAGGACGCGGTCGTCACCCTGGACCTGCCGATCGTGGCCGGAATGCCCTCGCCCGATCCCAAATGGGGCCAGGCGGTCACCGAGACTCTCGCCAGGGCCCCCAAGCCGGCGGGCCTGAAGGCGGTATTCAGGCTCGAGGGCGGAGTCCTGAAACTGGCCGTCACCGGCGCGCCCCTGAAGGGGGCCGACATGGCCGGGGCCTATTTCTATCCCTATTCGGGCAAGGTCATCGAGCATCCGGCCGAGCAGGCCATCGAGCGCGGGGCCGAGGGCCTGACCCTCAGCCTGGCTCCCGGCTATGACTTTACCGCCGGGACACCACCGGCCGAACTGGCCGGCGTCCTGGCGCTGCCGGGCGGGGCCTATGAGGTCACGGCGACCGCCGGTGAACCGCCGGCCACGGCCCGGGGGCTGGGCCCGCCGCCCGCCGCCAAGGGCACTGCCGGTGCGGCCCCCATCGGCCTTGCCGCCGCCCTGCTGTTTGCATTCCTCGGCGGGCTGATCCTCAACCTGATGCCCTGCGTCTTCCCGGTCCTGTCGATGAAGGCCGCCAGCCTCGCCGGCCATGCCCATGACGCCGGCAAGACCCGTCTGCAGGGCCTGGCCTTCCTGGCCGGCGTGGTCGTCACCTTCCTGGCCCTGGCCGGGCTGCTGATCGCCGTGCGGGCCGGCGGCGCCGCCGTGGGCTGGGGCTTCCAGCTGCAGTCGCCGCTCGTCGTCGGGGCCCTGGCCCTGCTGATGCTGCTGGTCGCCCTGAACATGTCGGGCGTTTTTGAGTTCGGGACCTCGGTCCAGGGCGTCGGGGCCGGGGCCTCGTCCCGGGACGGCGCGGCAGGAGCCTTCTTCACCGGAGCCCTGGCCGTCGTGGTGGCCGCGCCCTGTACCGCGCCGTTCATGGCCGGGGCCCTGGGCTTTGCCCTGACCCAGCCGCCGCTAGTGTCGCTGGCGGTGTTCCTGGCGCTGGCGCTGGGCTTTGCCGCACCGTTCGTGCTGCTGGCCTTCGCGCCTGCCCTGCTCAAGCGCCTGCCGCGCCCGGGGCCGTGGATGGACCTGCTGAAGAAGGGCCTGGCCTTCCCGATGTACGGCACGGCCGCCTGGCTGGTCTGGGTGTTCAGCCAGCAGACCGGTTCGATCGCCCTCGGCGAGATCCTGGGGGCCGCCGTCCTGCTCGCCTTCGCGGCCTGGCTCTATGGCCACGTTCAGGGGCGCTGGCTGACGGGCAAGCCGGCTCCGGTCGCGACGGTGGTGGCGGTCCTGGCGCTCACCGGGGCCATCGGCCTTGTCCTGCTGTCGCTGCAGGCCCCTGCGCCGGTCCCTGCGGCGGCGTCGGCCTCGATGACGGTGCCGGCCACGCCGACCGGTCCGGGCCTCGCCTCCGAGCCCTGGTCGCCGGAAAAGCTGGCCGCCCTGCGGGCCGAGGGCCGACCGGTGCTGGTCGACTTCACCGCCGCATGGTGCGTGACCTGCCAGGTCAACGAGAAGGTGGCGATGTCAGGGGCCGCCGTGGCCCAGACCTTCAGAGACCGCAACGCCGTGTTGCTACGCGCCGACTGGACCAATCGCGACGCCACCATCGCCGCGGCCCTGGCCGAGCATGGACGGGCCGGCGTGCCGCTGTATCTGGTCTATCCAGCCAAGGGCGGCGAGCCGGTCATCCTGCCGCAATTGCTGACCGAAGGCATGGTGATCGAGGCGATCGAGAAGGCGGCGCAGTAACGCCTACTTCTTCTTCTTGCCGTCACCCGGCCAGGGCAGCTTGTCCTTGATCTCGTCCAGCGGGGTCTTGGTCACCACTACGGGCGGCGGGACATAAACGCTCGGCGCCTTGATCGGATAGGCGCGCCAGCCGGTCTGGATCAGGGCTCCGAAGCCCTGGCACCGGGGCATCACCCGCACCGCCCCGGTGCGCGGCTTGGCAAACGGCGGCGGCTGGCGAACCTCCTGCCGCTTCGGGTCGATGAATAGCCAGTCGCCCGGCAGGCCATAGCCCTTCTCGCCGCCGGTGCGCACAGCCTGATAGGCGATATTGGCCTGGAAGCTGGGCACGCCGTAGCGCAGCATGGCCCGCAGGAAGATGGCGTCGGCCTCCTCGCGCTTGCCCGGTTCGCCGATGGCATAGAGCCAGTCATGGATGATGGCGGCGCGGGCGGTCGGGCCCTGCGGATCGATGAAGCTCTGGCCGTACCATGGGACGCTGGCGAAGTCGGTGACGTACCAGCGGGGCACGACGACGACCTTGCCGGTCTCGACGTCGCAATAGGGGAACTCGGCGTCGAGCGTGAACAGCTTGCGCCCGGCCTTGGTCTGGTTGAACAGCACCACCGGCTGGGGCGTGAGAGAGCTCGGCGGGGTCGGGGCGACGACCGGAATATAGACCGTCTCATGGGTGCTGGTCGTGCAACCGGCCAGGACCACGGTCAGGGCCAGGGCGGCAGAGGCGGGAAGCAGGGTCGACGAGCGCGGGGCCATGGTCTCGCAGGGGCTGGGACGAGGATGCCGGCAGCTATAGCAAGATTTGGGGCAGGGTGATGGCCTTATGCTCAAGCTTGATGGTCGCCGCGCCTCAGGCGGGCGGAGTCGGCGGCGCGGTGATCACCTCGACATTGTCATTGAGCAGATAGACCATGTCGCGCAGGGCCAGGTCCTGGGCCTTGATGGTCGTGGCCGCCTGCATGGCCGCCAGCTTGTCGGGCAGGTCCTGACTGATGCCGCGCAGGATGCATTTGAGGTCATCGACCGCGCCGCGCTCCTTCAGGGTGAGGTGGCCCTTCATGTCGAGGGCCGACAGCTCGCCGATCCGGACTTCGAAGCCGGCGAGGTCCTTCAGCGGCATGGCCGGGGCGGCGGGATCGGCGGCCAGAGCCTTGCGATAGGCTTCGGTCTGGGCCTTCAGCTGCGTCGCGCGGCGGACGATGTCGGCAAACAGGGGCTCGGCCGCGACCGAGGCCGGCGCGGTGGCGGCCGGCGGCGCGGCCTGCAGGGGCGCGCTGCTGCCCGAAGCGAGCCAGAGCATGGCGGAAACGGCGACGGCACTGCAGGACATGACATTCTCCCCGCAACAACGTCATTGGTCTTCATGACGCTGCGGTATCCGTTTGGTAAGCCCCTGCGGGTAAACGCCGATTTACCAAGACCGGAAGGACGCTCGCATGGCCGACATCGAAACCGCCTGGACCCGCCTGGAAGCCGCCGCAAAGGCCGCCGGCGAAAAGCGCATCGTCGAGCTGTTCGACGCCGAGCCCGGACGGCTCGAGGCGCTGACCCTCGATGTCGCCGGTCTGCACCTGGATCTCTCCAAACAGGCCTGGGACGAGGCCGGTCTGGAAGCGGCCCTGGACCTGGCCCATGCGGCCGATGTCGAAGGGGCCCGGGCCCGGATGTTCGGCGGCGAGGCGATCAACAGCTCCGAAGGCCGGGCCGTGCTGCACACCGCCCTGCGCGCTGCGGCCGACGCTGATTTCAAGGCTGCCGGCGTGCCGGTGATGGCTGAGGTCGAGACCGTCCGTCAGCGGATGAAGTCCTTCAGCGAGGCGGTCCGCTCCGGCGCGATTACCGGGGCCACCGGAAAGCCGTTCAGGGCCATCCTGCACATCGGCATCGGCGGCAGCGATCTGGGGCCCCGCCTGCTGTGGGACGCCCTGCGGCCGGTGAAGCCCGAGATCGACCTGCGCTTCGTGGCCAATGTCGACGGGGCCGAGTTCGCCCTGACCACGGCCGACATGGATCCGGAAGAGACCCTGGTCATCGTCGTCTCCAAGACCTTCACCACCCAGGAGACCCTGTCCAACGCCACCGCGGCCCGCGCCTGGCTGGTCGAGGCCCTTGGTGAGGCCGGAGCCAACCAGCACCTGGCCGCCATCTCGACGGCGCTGGACAAGACCGCCGCCTTCGGCGTCGCCGACGACCGCGTGTTCGGCTTCTGGGACTGGGTGGGCGGTCGCTATTCGCTGTGGTCGTCAGTCAGCCTGTCGGTGGCCGTGGCCTGCGGCTGGGACGCCTTCCAGGGCTTCCTCGACGGCGGCGCAGCCATGGACGAGCACTTCCGCACCGCGTCGCTGGAGAAGAACGCCCCGGTGCTGGTGGCCCTGGCCCAGATCTTCAACCGCAACGGCCTGGACCGCCGCGCCCGCTCGGTGGTGCCCTATTCGCACCGCCTGCGCCGTCTGGCCTCGTTCCTCCAGCAGCTGGAGATGGAGAGCAACGGCAAGTCGGTCGGACCCGACGGCCGGCCGGCCAAACGCGGCACCGCCACGGTGGTGTTCGGCGACGAGGGCACCAATGTCCAGCACGCCTATTTCCAGTGCATGCACCAGGGCACCGAGATCACGCCGATGGAGCTGATCGGCCTTTCGAAATCCGACGAGGGTCCGGCCGGCATGCACGAGAAGCTGCTGTCCAACCTCCTGGCCCAGGCCGAGGCCTTCATGGTCGGCCGGACCACCGAGGATGTGGTGGCCGAGCTGACGGCCAAGGGCGTGTCCGAAGCCGAGATCGCCACCCTGGCCCCGCAGCGCACCTTCGCCGGCAACCGGCCGTCGACCCTGCTGCTGCTGGAATGCCTGACGCCGCAGACCTTCGGGGCCCTGATCGCCCTCTATGAGCACAAGACCTTCGTCGAGGGCGTGATCTGGGGCATCAACAGCTTCGACCAGTGGGGCGTGGAACTGGGCAAGGTGATGGCCGGTCGTATCCTGCCCGAGCTGGAGAGCGGGGCCGTGGGCACCCACGACCCCTCGACCAGCGCGCTGATCGGGCGACTGAAGGTCTAGGGTTCAAGGGCGGGTCATCGAATTGATGACCCGCTCTGGACACCCCCGCGCCTGCGGCCCATATCCGGGGCATGCGCACGCACGACGCCGATGTGATCATCGCGGGAGCCGGCATGGCCGGTTCGACCCTGGCCCTGGCCCTGGCTTCCGGCGGCCTGCGGCCGCTGCTGGTCGACCCCCAGCCGTTCGAGGCCCAACTGGCCCCGACCTTTGACGGCCGGTCGTCGGCCATCGCCTATTCCTCGTTTCGGCAGTGGCGCACGATCGGAGCCGGCGAGGCGCTTGAGCCCCATGCCCAGCGCATCGAGCAGATCCTGGTCACCGACGGCCGCACGCCCAGCGCCAGCGCGCGCGGCGCGTCGCCCGCCTTCCTGCGCTTTGACTCCAGCGAGATCGCCGACCGTTCGTACGGCGAGCCTCTGGGCTATCTGATCGAGAACCGCCAGATCCGCGCGGCGCTGTCGCAGGCCGTGACCGACAAGGCCATTCCGGTCATCGCGCCGATGGCGGCGACCAATCTGGCGGTTGATGCCACGGGCGCGCGCCTGACCCTGGCCGACGGCCGGGTGCTGTCGGCTCCCCTGGCCGTCAGCGCCGAGGGCCGGGGTTCGACCCTGCGCAAGGCCGCAGGCGTCGGCGAGATCGGCTGGGGCTATGGCCAGAGCGGTGTGGTGGCCACCGTGAAGATGGAGCGCCCGCACGAGGGCGTGGCCCACGAATACTTCCTGCCCAGCGGCCCGTTCGCCATCCTGCCCCTGACCGACAACCGCGCGAGCCTCGTCTGGACCGAAAGCACGGAGCGGGCCGAGGCGCTGCGCGGCGCCCGGCCCGAGGCCTTCCACGCCCATCTGATGCGGCGGTTCGGGGAGTTCCTCGGCACGGTCGAGATCGTCGGACCGATCTTTGTCTATCCGCTGTCGCTGCAACTGGCCGAGCGGCTGGTCGCGCCGCGCCTCGCTTTGATCGGCGACGCCGCCCACGGCGTGCACCCGATCGCCGGCCAGGGCCTCAATCTCGGTCTCAAGGATGCGGCGGCCCTGGCGGAGGTGCTGGTCGAGGCCCTGCGCGGCGGCGAGGACATCGGCAGCGAGGCGGTGCTCGAGCGCTATGCCCGCTGGCGGCGCTTCGACACCGTGACCAATGCCCTGGCCTTTGACGGCTTTGTGCGCCTGTTCTCGAACGACAACCCCATCCTGCGCGCGGCACGCGGCGTGGGCCTGGCGGTGGTTAACCGCATCGCCCCGGCCCGGCGCTTCTTCATGCACGAGGCCGGCGGCGCGGTCGGCGACCTGCCCCGGCTGCTGCGGGGGCAGGCGCTCTGAAGACCTAGAACGGCCGCTGGGCGACCAGGGCGGCCTCGGCCTCGCAGCGGGCCTTGTCCGGAGCCGGACCGGCGGCGCGGGCGGCCTCCAGTTCAGCGCGGGCGGCGGCCAGGTCGGCCTGGAAGGCCGCATCGGCCTTCAGCGCTTCCACCAGCCCCTCGGCATTGATCCGGCCGCCCTCGACCGCCGTGACCGTGTGCACGCCGCAGACCACCCGGCTTTCGCCGAAGGTGCGGGCGCGGGCCAGGATGGCGTCGGCATGGGCAGGATCCAGCTCGGCCAGGATCAGACCCACCGTCCAGCCCCAGCTGGCATGGCCTGACGGATAGTCCGGGCTGGCGGCCAGCAGTGGCGAGCGCATCAGGCAGATCTCGCCCGGCTGTGACAGATAGGGCCGCTTGGTCGCGAAATGGTCCTTGGCCCGGTCGACCCCGGGGCGCAGGTCCTGGCTGGCCCGGCGCAGCAGGGCCGTCAGGCGCGGCGTCGACTTCGGGCCGGTCGATACGCCGACCGAGCAGGCGAAGGCCTCGCCGATCTTGCCGGCGTCATCGTCCTCGCGGGCCAGGGTCCAGCGCGGCGTCCCCTCCAGCTTGCGGGTCTCCAGAAACACCCGCCGGTTCTCGAGATCGGCCGCCGAGCCCGGCGCGGGCGGTCCGGCCAGTCGCTTCAGGGGGTCATAGGTCCCCGGGGCCAGATAGGCGCCGCGCGGGGCCTCGTCGCGGGCCCCGGCGCTGCGCGGCGCGGCCAGGGTCAGGCCACCGGCCACAACGGCCAGAACCAGAAGGCCGGACGCGGCCCGGAGGCGGCTCCGGAAAGCGGCGCTGCGCATGAAAAAGGTCCCCCGAACGATTGTTCGGAGGACCCTGCATTTTCACAACCGGTCGATCAAGCCTACTTGCCGAACAGCTTGTTCCAGCGCGGACGCTCGCGGCCCTTCCAGGCTTCGCGGTGATAGGCGTCGCTGGCGATCAGCGGCACCACGGTGGTGGCTTCGGCGAAGACCATCTGCTCGTGGGTGGTGTTGACCTTGCCCCACGAGGCGGCTTCTTTCAGCGTCGACGACGAGCAGGCCCCGTCGCGCACGTCGGCCACGGTGATCTGGATGGCGTACTTGTGCATGTCGGCTTCGACGCCGAGGATCTCGGCGCAGACCACGGTGTCCTGGGCGAAGTTCTTGGGAACGCCGCCGCCCACCATGAACAGGCCCGTCGTGCCGGCCGCGATCTTGATGTCGGTCAGTTCGCGGAAGTCCGCGACGGCGTCGATCATCAGATAGGGCTTGCCGAGCGCGATCTGCTCCTTCTGGTGCTTGACCAGACCGAAGCCGGCCGAGCTGTCGACGAAGGCCGGGCAGAAGATCGGCACGCCCTGCTCATAGGCGGTCTGGATCAGCGAGCCGGGCTTCTTGGCATTGCCCTCGGAGAGCCACTTGCCCATTTCCCAGATGAACTCGCGGCTGGAATAGGCGCGGGGCTCCAGGGCGTTGCAGATCTCCAGGATCGTGTGATCGCAGTTCTGGAGTTCTTCCTCGTCGATATAGGTGTCGTAGATGCGGTCGATATAGTTGTCGCGCAGCACGTTGTCGTCGACCGGGCCGGCGGCCTGATAGTGCTTGAAGCCCAGGGCCTCGAAGAAATCCATGTCGACGATCGAGGCGCCGGTGGCGACCACGGCGTCGATCATGCCGTTCTGCACCATGTCGCGATAGACGTGCATGCAGCCGCCGGCCGAGGTGGAGCCGGCCAGGATCAGCCACGGCGAGCAGCCCTTGTCTTCCAGCGCCATGTTGAAGATGTCGGCGGCGCGAGCGGTGTCGCGGCTCGAGAACGACATCTTGCGCATCGCGTCGATGATCGGACGCGCGTCAAAGGACGTGATGTCGATGTGCTCGACGACGTTCTGGAGGAGTTCGGCCTTGGTGTTCGGAACGGGTGCGTTCATCTCGCGGGTTTCCCTTTGGTTTGAGCGCCCGTCGGAGGAACCCCGCAGCCGGGACGGAGCGACCGGTCGGCGGGAGCGGGACAGATTGACTGTCCCGCGAATGGGATATCAGACGCTGCCCCGGCGTTCGACCACCAGGATGCGGGCCTCTCCGAGCGGATGGGCGACATGTTCGTCACCCGGTTCCGCGAAGCAGGCGTCGCCAGCGTCCAGTCTTTCGACGCGTTCAGCGCCGTCGAGTCTCCAATGCATATCCACCGTTCCCGACAGAACGATGAACACCTCGGGGCCGTCATTGACGTGCCAGCGATAGGGCTGGTCGGTCCAGTGCAGCCGCACGGTGGTGTCATCCACCGCGCCGATGTCCAGCGCGCCCCAGGCCCGGTCGGCCCGGAACGTGCTGAGGCCCGTCACAAACTTCATCCTAGCGGCGGCGCTTGCGCTTTCCGGCCGCACCCTTCGGACGCGAGAACCGGACGACCTTGCGTTCTTCCGATTCCGGCTTGTGGGTCGGGATCGAGCGCTTGGCCAGGCCGTACATCGAAGCCATTGGAGCGTCCTGCACCTCGACGGTGTCGGTTTCCCCGAAGCCGTTGAAGCGGGTCGTCATGGCCACGCCATAGGCGCCCAGCATGCCGATCTCGATATAGTCGCCCTCGTCCACGCTTTCCGGCAGGTAGAACGGGCCGGGCATGTGGTCGACGCTGTCGCAGGTCGGGCCGTAGAAGCGGAAAGGCTTGAGGCCTTCCTCGACGACGTCGCCGTTCTTGCGCAGCAGCTTCACCGGGAAGGGCCACTTCATGTGCGCCGCATCGAACAGCGAGCCGTACGAGCCGTCGTTCAGATAGAGCGCGTCGCCCTTCTTCAGCTCGACCTTGACCAGCAGGGACGAGGCCTCGGCCACCAGGGCCCGGCCGGGTTCGCACCACAGCTCGGTCGTCTCGTGGACCATCATCTCGGCAAAGCCGCGGTCGATGGCGGCCAGGTACTCGGACATGTCCGGGGGCACCATGCCGGGATAGACCGAAGGGAAGCCGCCGCCGACGTCGACGACATCGGCCAGCACGCCGGCCCGCACGAGAGCCCGCGAGGCCTGGGCCATCGCCGCCTGGTAGGCGGTGGGGCGCATGCACTGGCTGCCGACGTGGAACGAGACGCCCATCAGGTCCTGGGTGGCGCGACGGGCGGCCAGCAGCAGGGCCGGGGCATTGTGCGGCTCGACGCCGAACTTGCCCGACAGGCTGTAGGCCGCGCCCTCGGCCTGGACGCCCATGCGGACGATCAGGTTGAGGTCCTTGGCGTTGCCGGTCGCGTCGAGGATCTTGGCCAGTTCCTCATGGGTGTCGAACGAGAAGGTCCGGACGCCATGATCGAAATAGGCCGAGGAGATCGCCACGCGGCTTTTGACCGGGTGCATGAACGCCATGCGCGAACCCGGGGCGTGTTCGGCCACGAGCTCGACTTCGTTCAGTGATGCGACGTCGAACGACCGCACGCCGGCCTGGACCAGCTCACGGATCACCCATGGCGAAGGATTGGCCTTCACCGCGTAAAAGACATCGCCTTTAAATTCAGCCTGGAACCAGCGCGCCGCTACCGACACCGCGTCCGGTCGCACGAGTGCGACAGGACGTTCCGGTGACCGCTCACGGACCAGGTCCAGGGGTTCATGGTACGTGTGCAATTCACGTAGACCCCTGCAGAAGTTAAACCCAGCCGGCGTTAGCAGCGCTTATGAGGACTTCGGGTCCGCCGGAGCCGAGCGAAATAGGGCCATCGTCCCGCGATGTAAAGTCCCTTTTCGTCCCGGACTTCGCGACGATTTCGTCCACCGATTGTCACAAATACATTGCGAAGCGCGGCCAAAGCGGAGAACGGATTTTACACCGTCCGAAACCACGCTAAGGATTCGCCCCGACCATGACGTCGGACCCAGTTCTCTCGATCCGCGCCGCCTCCAAAACCTTCGGGTCGAGGCGAGCCCTGGATGCCGTTTCGCTCGACGTGGGTCGTGGCGAGATGATCGCGCTCATCGGTCCTTCGGGCTCGGGAAAATCCACCCTGCTGCGCTCGATCGACGGCCTTCAGACCATCGATGACGGCGACAAGGGCGAGGAGGGCGGCGTCATCACCGCCTTCGGCGGACCCGTCCAGGCGCGCGGCAAGGTCAGTGACCAGGTGCGCAAGGCGCGCATCCGCATCGGTTTCATCGCCCAGCAGTTCAATCTCGTCGGGCGGCTGTCGCTGTTCAGCAATGTGGCCCTGGGCTCGCTGGGACGCATCCCGTTCCTGCAGGGTCTGCTGGGGGCCTGGCCCGAGGAAACCCGACTGGCCGCCATGGCCGCCCTGCACCGCGTGGGCGTCGCCGAATATGCCGCCCAGCGCGCCAACACCCTGTCGGGTGGTCAGCAGCAGCGCGGCGCCATCGCCCGGGCCCTGGTCCAGAAGGCCAAGATCATCCTCGCCGACGAGCCGGTTGCCTCGCTCGATCCGGTCTCGGCCCGCAAGGTCATGGACATCCTGCGCGACCTGAACCAGACCGACGGTCTGACGGTGGTCGTCACCCTGCACCAGGTCGACTACGCCCTGCGCTACTGCGACCGGGTCGTGGCCCTGAAGGCCGGCAAGAAAGTCTATGACGGTCCCGCATCCGGCCTGAAACGCGAACAACTCATCGACATCTACGGCCCGGAATTCGAGGACGTATTCTGGGAAGGAGCTCCGCAATGATCCGCCGCAGCCTGTTCATCGCCGCCGCCGCCACTCTGGCCCTCTCCGCCTGCGGCCAGAAGCCCGCCGCGCCCGCCAAGGACACGGTGACCTTCTCGATCCTCTCGACCGAGTCGGCCCAGAACATGGAGGGCTACTGGACCCCGATCCTGGCCGACATGGAAAAGCAGACCGGCCTGAAGGTGAAGCCGTTCTTCTCGTCCAACTATTCGTCGCTGATCGTGGCCATGGGTGCGGGGCAGACGGATCTGGGCTGGTTCTCGAACCAGTCAGGCCTGGAAGCCGTGCGCCGCTCGGGCGGCGAGGTCTTTGCCCGCACCTTCGATCCGTCGGGCACCGACGGCTACAAGTCGGTGATCATCGTGCCGGCCGGCAGCAAGCTGACCCTTGAAGACCTGCTCAAGTGCGACAAGAGCCTGAACTTCGGGATCGGCGACAAGAAGTCGACCTCGGGCACCCTGGCCCCGATGACCTATGTGTTCATCCCGGCC
Organism: Caulobacter sp. HMWF025; assembly: GCF_003060965.1. Lineage (GTDB taxonomy): Bacteria > Pseudomonadota > Alphaproteobacteria > Caulobacterales > Caulobacteraceae > Caulobacter. Next base: position 24,728 of record NZ_QAII01000037.1, read on the forward strand.
GGCAAGAAGCCCGAGACCTGCTTCAAGACCGTGCTCTCCGCCAACCACCAGGCCAACCTGTTCGCCGTGGCCAACGGCAAGCTCGACGCGGCCACCAACAACACGACCGCCATCAACCTCAGCACTGCGCGCGGCGAGGCCGAGGCCGCCAAGGTCAAGGTGATCTGGCAATCGCCGACCCTGCCCGAAGACCCGATCGTCTGGCGCAAGGATCTCGATCCGGCCGTGAAGGAAAAGCTGCGCCAGTTCTTCCTGACCTATGCCCAGGGCGACACCCCGGCGGCTGTCCAGCAGCGGGCCAATCTCAAGAAGCTGAGCATCGGTGGCTTCAAGCCCGCCGATGACACCCACCTGCTGGTGGTGCGCGAGATGGAGGCCCTCGAGCAGTTCGGTCTGGCCCGCGAGTCGGGCGATGCGGCCAAGATCGCCGAGACCCAGAAGGTCCTGGAAGGCGTCAAGGCCGAGCGTCTGGCCGCCGAGGGCAAGGCCGGCGTCGCCGCGCCGGCCAACTGAGCCCTGTCATGACTGACGTGACCATCCCGGCGCCGCCGAAGCGTCCGGCTTCGGCCCTGGCCTTCGACGTCCTGCTGTGGGGCGGCCTTCTGGCCGTCCTGGTGATCAGCTTCCGCCCGGCCGAGATCGACAAGTTCC
>NZ_QAII01000038.1:0-15595 GCF_003060965.1 Caulobacter sp. HMWF025
TCCTAGCGCAGCCGTCGGGGGGATCAACCCAAAGCGGCCGCAAACCCTGCTTTTGCGGGCCTTCTCGCCCGTCCGGGGGCGGAAGGCCGCCTTCCGTCGACGGCAGCGGTGCCCTACCCTGGCCCGGCCCCTTTCGGAGACCCCCTGTGTTCAGACCGCTTGCCCTCGCCCTCGGCCTGCTGATCGCCGCCCCGGCCCTGGCCGAAGAGCCCGCAGCGGTACGGCCGATCGTCATCGGCGAGTCCCTTACCCTGAGCTCGACGGTGCTGGGCCAGGTGCGGCACATCAATGTGCATCTGCCGGCCGGCTATGAGGCGCATCCGGAGCGGCGCTATCCGGTGCTCTATCTGATGGACGGCGGCGAGCAGGAGGACTTCCCGCACATCGCCGGCCTCGCCCAGCTGGGCGAGCTGTCCTGGACCTGGCGCGAGATGATCGTGGTCGGCATCGAAGGGATCGACCGCCGCCACGACCTGACCCCGCCCACGACCGACCCCAAGGAAAAGGCCGACTTTCCGACCCACGGCGGTTCGGCCGCCTATCGCCGCTTCCTGGCCGAGGAGTTGAAGCCCTGGGTCGCGGCCCGCTACCGGACCAGCGGCGAGGATGCGATCATCGGCGAGAGCCTGGCCGGCCTGTTCGTGGTCGAGACCTTCCTCAAGCAGCCGGCCCTGTTCGACGCCTATATCGCCGCCAGTCCCAGCCTGTGGTGGAGCGACCAGGCCCTGGCCCGGGGCGCGGCCGCAGACCTGGCCCGCTGGCCGGCCGAGGACCGCAAGCTCTACCTGACCATCGGCGACGAGGGGAGCACGATGCAGGCGGGTGTCGACAAGGTCGTGGCGGCGCTGAAGGCCGCACCGCCTGCGGGCCTGGCCTGGACCTATGACCCGATGCCCCAGGAGCACCACAGCACCATCTACCACCCGGCGGCCCTGAAGGCGTTCCGCGTGGTCTGGCCGGGGCCGCGCAAGGACCAGTAGGACCTGGCTGTGGGCCGCCCAGCGAAGGATAGAGCGCGTCGATCGACAGCTGGAACCGGCCTGATCAAAGGTCGGCTATGGGTGGTTAGGCGTCCTTCCCGGACCTATGGACGAGCGCCCTCGGAAGAGGATAGGAATCTTGCTCTAGGAGCGGCCGATAGGGTTGCTCAGGGAGCTGACCAATGACCCGTTGGGGTTTCGTCCAGCGCCTCGTCCTGAATGACCGCCGCAGCTTCGCTGGTGCGCTGATGTGGTCAGTTGTCGCCGTCATGACGGCTATTACGTTCAGGTTCGCTCTTGACCCGTGGCTTGAGGGGTCCCCGTTTCTTGCGTTCTTTCCGGCGGTCCTCGTTGCTTCGCTGGTTTTGGGCTGGCGTTGGGGCCTGGCGGTCATCCTGGCATCTGCGGTAGCGGCGAATTTCTTGTTCGTCGAGCCCCGCTTTCAGTGGTCATTACACACGGCTGATACTGTCGGAACTCTGGCTTTCCTCACAAGCGCGTCCATCATTCTGGCCACCGCTTCTTCGCTTAGAGCCTCGGTCAAGGAGGTTGAGGTCAAGGCCAAGCGGGAAGCCGCCCTCAACATCGAACTTCAGCACCGTGTGAAGAACAACTTGGCGGTGGTCCAGGGCCTTGCTCGCCAGACGGCCAAATCAGTGACTGATCCCGATGAGTTTTATGAGGCTTTCATGGGACGGCTGATGGCGCTTGCTGAGGCTCACAACGTGCTTTCATCGGGGAACTGGGAAGAGTGCCGCCTGCCCGAGTTGCCACAGGCTGCGCTCAGCCCATTTCAGCAGCTTGAAGCCATCGCGCTCGCCGGCCCAACGTGTGCCATTCCCCCGGCGTCCTGTGTGCCCCTCGTTCTTGCCCTCCATGAGCTCGGCACCAATGCTCTCAAATATGGTGCACTTTCGGTGTCATCGGGCCGTGTGTCGCTCACCTGGGCGGTCGCGGCTGGCAGCGTGGTGCTGCGGTGGGAAGAGACAGGCGGTCCCCCAGTCGTAAAGCCAACGCGCAGAGGTCTAGGTTCCCGCCTCCTGACGAAGCAGTCGGGTTTGGACGCCGTCAGCCTCGACTATCGCCCCGTTGGTGTGGTCTGCGAAACAAGGATCAACGGCGCCCGGTTGATGTGACCTCGGAGCGATGTCCGCAACGGGTCGGGGGCGGTGATGCCCCCTCAGAAGATGCAGCGACCGGTGATGAAGCACGCGTTGAACAGCAGATCCCTGATGACCGGCCAGAAGCAGACGGCGGCGGTCACAAGGGCCGTCGTTGGTCGCAGGGGCCTGCGCCTCGCCAGAGAGACGCCCCAGATCAACAGCCAGAACAAGGCGACCAGGCTTCCGATCACAAACCCTTGCCGGGCGGACAGCCGGACCAGATAGCTGGCCTTGGTTATGTCCACCGCAAGGCTCACCAGAGCGATGATCACCGCGGCGCGCGTTGACGCGTCCAGCCTCTGCAGAAGCGACAGCATCAATCCTGGCCCTCGCGGGGGTGTCCCGGGAACGCCTGCAGCCGCCCCGGTGCCCATCAGAAACCCAGCCAGGCCAGCAGCACCAGTAGCCCCCAGACCCCGCAAAGCATGGCGGCGGTCCACCCTCCAACTGCCAGCAGGGCGCTGCGGCGGCCGGGGCCTCTCGCCACCAGCCATCCTGCGGCCGATCCGAAGGTCAGGGCCAGGAACAGGGCCAGACCCGTCCGAGCCACGCCCACCGCCGCCGGGGGCGGGTCGCGGTCGATCCGGTCTTCACTGTCCAGCGCCGGAGGCTGGCCACCGCGAAGCTCTGCGATCATCGCCCTAGCCGCCTCGGCCTCGCCGGCCGGTACCCACAGCGGAAACCCGCCCATGGCCGTGCTCATCATGACATTGGCCGAGCCCCAGTGCTCGTTCTGCACGAGCACCGCATAGCCCTCGGCACGCAGGCACGAGGCAGCGATCTGGGCCTCGATCAGGTCGGCGAAACAGGCGATTTGCGTCAGGCTCATTCGGCACCCCCCGCAACAACCTGCACGGGAAGCCGCCCCAACGCAAAAGGGGCCGCGTGCGCGACCCCTTCGACGTTCGATCGTGCGTGGACCCTAGAGTTCCAGCAGCATGCGCTGCGGATCTTCCAGGGCTTCCTTGACCTTCACCAGGAAGGTCACCGCGCCCTGGCCGTCGACCACGCGGTGGTCGTAGCTGAGGGCCAGGTACATCATCGGGCGGATCTCGATCTTGCCGTTCACGACCATGGCCCGCTCCTTGATCGCGTGCATGCCGAGGATGCCCGACTGCGGCGCGTTGAGGATCGGGGTCGACATCAGCGAGCCGTAGATGCCGCCGTTGGTGATCGTGAAGGTGCCGCCCTGCATGTCCTCGATGGCCAGCTGACCGTCGCGGGCCTTCTTGCCAAGGGCGCCGATGGCCTTTTCGATCTCGGCCAGGTTCAGGGCGTCGGCGTCACGGACGACCGGCACCACCAGGCCCTTGTCGGTGCCGACGGCGACGCCGATGTCATAGTGGTTCTTGTAGACGATGTCGGTGCCGTCGATCTCGGCATTGACGTCCGGAACCGACTTCAGGGCCGCCACGACGGCCTTGGTGAAGAAGGACATGAAGCCCAGCTTCACGCCGTGCTTCTTCTCGAAGATGTCCTTGTACTGGTTGCGCAGGGCCATCACGGCGCTCATGTCGACCTCGTTGAAGGTCGTCAGCATGGCGGCGGTGTTCTGGGCTTCCTTCAGGCGGCGGGCGATCGTCTGGCGCAGGCGCGTCATCTTCACGCGCTCTTCGCGCTCGTGCAGCGGACGCGGGGCCGACAGCGTCGCGACCGGGGCCGGGGCGGCGGCGCGGGCTTCCAGGGCGGCCAGGGCGTCGCCCTTGGTCACCCGGCCGTCCTTGCCGGTGCCGGCGACCTTGGACAGGTCCAGATTGTTTTCAGCGGCGATGCGGGCCGGGGCCGGGCTGACCGGAGCGGCCGCGGCGGGCGCGGCGGCGACGGGGGCCGGAGCGGCGGCCGGTGCCGGTGCAGGAGCCGCAGCCTTGGGGGCCGGAGCCGCCGCCGGAGCTGCCGCCGCCGAAGCGCCTTCGCTGACCACGCCCAGGATCGTGCCCGGAACCACGGTCGCGCCTTCTTCGGCCCCGATGGCGCTCAGCACGCCGTCGGCCGGCGAGGCCACTTCCAGGCTGACCTTGTCGGTTTCGAGCTCGATGAGGATCTCGTCCTTCTTCACCGCCTCGCCGACCTTCTTGGTCCAGCGAGCCACCGTCGCTTCGGTGACGGATTCGCCGAGGGCGGGGGTCATGATGTCGGCCATGGGGGTTCCGATGTCTCTCGTTTTTGCCGGTCGGTGTGGAGGCGGCTCCGCCCTGCAGGCGGAGCCGGTCAATGGTCTTTAGGCGAAGGTCTCGTCGAGGAAGGCCTGCAGTTCCTTCATGTGGCGGCTCATCAGACCCGCCGCGGTCGAGGCACTGGCCGGTCGTCCGATATAGCGCGCCCGCTTGGCCTTGATGTCCAGCTTGGCGAGGGTGAGCTCGATCCACGGATCCACGAAGGTCCAGCCGCCCATGTTCTTGGGTTCTTCCTGAACCCAGACCAGTTCGGCGTTCTTGAAGCGCGCCAGGATGCCCATCAGCGACTTCAGCGGCCAGGGATAGAACTGCTCCAGACGCAGCAGATAGATGTCGTCGCGGCCGCTCTTGGCCCGGGCGTCGACGAGGTCGAAATAGACCTTGCCCGAGCAGATGACGACGCGCTTGATCTCGGCGTCCGGCTTCAGGGTGACACCGCCGACGTCGCAGCCGGCCTCGGCCCCGTCGACCATCACGCGGTGGAACGACGACCCCTCGGCCAGATCGGCCATGTTCGACACGGCCCGCTTGTGACGCAGCAGGCTCTTGGGGGTCATGATCACCAGCGGCTTGCGGAACTCGCGGTGCATCTGGCGGCGCAGGGCGTGGAAATAGTTGGCCGGGGTGGTGCAGTTCAGCACCTGCATGTTGTCCTCGGCGCACGACTGCAGGAAGCGTTCGAGGCGGGCCGAGCTGTGCTCGGGGCCCTGGCCCTCATAGCCGTGCGGCAGCAGCATCACGAGCCCGCTCATCCGCAGCCACTTGCGCTCGCCCGAGCTGATGAACTGGTCGATCACCACCTGGGCGCCGTTCACGAAGTCGCCGAACTGGCCTTCCCACAGGGTCAAGGTGTTCGGATCGGCCAGCGAGAAGCCGTATTCGAAGCCCAGCACCGCCTCTTCCGACAGGGCCGAGTCGATCACTTCATAGTGGGCCTGGCCGGGGCGGATGTTGTTCAGCGGCGTGTAGTGCTCTTCGGTCGTCTGGTCGATGACGTCGGAATGGCGCTGGGTGAAGGTGCCGCGCACCGAGTCCTGGCCCGACAGGCGGACCGGGAAGCCCTCGTCGAGCAGGGTGGCGAAGGCCAGGTGCTCGGCGGTGCCCCAGTCGAGGCCCTCGCCCTTTTCGATGGCTTCGCGGCGGTTCTCGATGACGCGCTTGACGGTCTTGTGGGCGTCGATGCGCTCGGGGATCGTCGTGATCTGGCGGCCCAGCTCCAGCAGACGGGTGCCCGGGAAGGCGGTCGAGCCACGGCGCTCTTCGTCCGCCGGCGCGGCCAGGCCGGCCCACTTGCCGTCCAGCCAGTCGGCCTTGTTGGCCTTGTAGGTCTTGCCGGCGTCGAATTCCTTGTCGAGGAAGGTCTCGAACTCGGTGATCCAGCTATCGACATCGGCCTGGCTGATGACGCCTTCGGCGATCAGGCGATTGCCGTACAGTTCGCGGGTCGAGGGGTGCCCCTTGATCTTGGCGTACATCAGAGGCGAGGTCATCGTCGGGTCGTCGCCCTCGTTGTGACCGAACCGGCGATAGCAGAACATGTCGACCACGACGTCCTTGCCGAACATCTGGCGATATTCGGTGGCGACCTTGGCCGCATAGACGACGGCTTCGGGATCGTCGCCGTTGACGTGGAAGATCGGGGCCTCGACCATCAGCGCCACATCCGACGGATAGGGCGAGCTGCGCGAATAGCGCGGGCTGGTGGTGAAGCCGATCTGGTTGTTGACGATGAAGTGGATGGTGCCGCCCGTGCGGTAGCCCTTCAGGCCCGACAGGGTGAAGCACTCGGCCACCACGCCCTGGCCGGCAAAGGCGGCGTCGCCGTGCAGCAGCAGGGGCAGCACGTGGCCACGGCCGGCGTCCGGCTGTTCGCGCAGGGTGAAGGCCTGCTTGGCGCGGGCCTTGCCGATCACCACCGGATTGACGATTTCGAGGTGCGACGGGTTGGCGGTCAGAGACAGGTGGACCTTGTTGTCGTCGAACTCACGGTCCGACGATGCGCCCATATGATACTTGACGTCGCCCGAACCCTCGACGTCCGAGGGCAGGCTGGTGCCGCCCTGGAACTCGTGGAAAATCACGTGGTAGGGCTTGCCCATCACGGCGGCCAGAACGTTCAGGCGGCCGCGGTGGGGCATGCCCAGCACGATGTCCTTCACGCCCAGCGACCCGCCGCGCTTGATGATCTGCTCCAGCGCCGGGACCATGGCCTCGCCACCGTCGATGCCGAAGCGCTTGGTGCCGGGGAAACGCTTGTGCAGGAAGCGCTCGAAGCCTTCGGTCTCGATCAGCTTCTTGAAGATGGCGACCTTGCCCTCTTTCGAGAACACGATCTCCTTGTCGCGGCCCTCGATGCGCTCCTGCAGCCAGGCCTTCTCGGCCGGGTCGGAGATGTGCATGTACTGCACGCCGACATTGCCGCCATAGGTGCGGCGCAGGATCGACAGGATCTCGCGGATCGTCGAGGTCTCCATGCCCAGCACGAAGTCGAGGAAGATCGGACGGTCATAGTCGGCTTCCGAGAAGCCGTAGGTGGCCGGATCCAGCTCGGGGGCGGCCTTCGGCGGCTCAAGGCCCAGCGGGTCGAGATTGGCGGCCAGGTGACCGCGCATCCGGTAGGCCCGGATCATCATGATGGCGCGCAGGCTGTCGAGGGTCGCGGCCCGGACGGCTTCGGCTGACGAGCCGGGAGCCTTGCCCTCGATGGCCTTGGTCATCTTGGCTTCGACGGCCGGGGCGACCGAAGGCCACTGGCCGTCGATGGCCGAAAGCCAGTCGGGACGGGCCGTCGGCACCACGCGGGGCGTCCAGGCCGGATCCTGGGCGGCGCGCTTGACCTGGTCAGCCTGTTCCTGAAGCGTCGCGAAGAAGGCGTTCCACGAGGGCTCGACCGATGCCGGGTCTGCAGCCCAGCGGGCATACAGGTCCTCCACGAACGCCGCATTGGCGCCGTAGAGGAAGGAGGTCTCGGTCAAGACCTGGTTGATGATGCCTGCGTCGTCCGCCATCGTTCTTCGCCTTGGATCCGTGGTCTACAGGACCGGTAACTCCAGGCCCGTAAATATAGTCTCTCAATCACCCGGGCGCCCGTCGAATACGGGGCCCAGGTGATTTTTTCGGATCGTCGACTGGCGGTCGCAAAAAACCTGGGCCCCGCTGGACGGGGTTTCGGTGTCGTCTTTAGCCCTTGAGGACCTCAAGCAGGGTCTCGCCCAGCCTGGCCGGCGAGGGCGAGACGCGGATGCCGGCCTCTTCCATCGCCGCGATCTTGTCCTCTGCACCGCCCTTGCCGCCCGACACGATCGCGCCGGCGTGGCCCATGTGACGGCCCGGAGGCGCCGTGCGGCCGGCGATGAAGCCGACCATGGGCTTCTTGCGGCCGCGACGGGCTTCGTCCTTCAGGAACTGGGCGGCTTCTTCTTCGGCCGCGCCGCCGATCTCGCCGATCATGACGATCGACTTGGTGGCTTCGTCCGCGAGGAAGAGTTCAAGGATGTCGATGAACTCGGTGCCCTTGACCGGGTCGCCGCCGATGCCGACGGCCGTGGTCTGGCCCAGGCCCGCATTGGTGGTCTGGAACACGGCTTCGTAGGTCAGGGTGCCCGAACGCGACACGACGCCGACCGAACCGGCCGAGAAGATGCCGCCCGGCATGATGCCGATCTTGCACTGGTTGGGCGTCAGGACGCCGGGGCAGTTCGGACCGATCAGGCGCGACTTGGAGCCCTGCAGGGCCTTCTTCACCTTGACCATGTCCAGCACCGGAATGCCTTCGGTGATGCAGATGATCAGGCCGATCTCGGCATCAATGGCTTCGAGGATCGAGTCGGCCGCGAAGGGCGGCGGCACATAGATCACCGAGGCGTCGGCGCCGGTGGCTTCCTTGGCTTCGCCGACCGTGTCGAACACGGGCAGGCCGATGTGCGTCTGGCCGCCCTTGCCGGGGGTGACGCCGCCGACCATCTTGGTGCCGTAGGCGATGGCCTGTTCGGAGTGGAAGGTGCCCTGGGCACCGGTGATGCCCTGGCAGATGACCTTGGTTTCAGAACCGATGAGGATCGACATTTAGCGAGCACCCTTCACGGCCGCGACGATCTTCTCGGCGCCGTCAGACAGGTCGTTGGCGGCGATGACGTTCAGGCCGCTTTCCGAGATGATTTTCTTGCCGAGTTCGACGTTGGTGCCTTCCAGGCGCACCACCAGCGGAACCTGCAGGCCGACTTCCTTCACGGCGGCGATGACGCCTTCCGCGATGATGTCGCAGCGCATGATGCCGCCGAAGATGTTGACCAGGATGCCCTTCACGGCCGGATCGGCGGTGATGATCTTGAAGGCCGCGGTGACCTTCTCCTTCGAAGCGCCACCGCCGACATCGAGGAAGTTGGCCGGCTCGGCGCCGTACAGCTTGATGATGTCCATGGTGGCCATGGCCAGGCCCGCGCCGTTGACCATGCAGCCGATTTCGCCGTCGAGGGCGATATAGGCCAGGTCATACTTGGAGGCTTCGATTTCCTTGGGGTCTTCTTCGCTCTCGTCGCGCAGGGCCTTGATGTCCGGGTGACGGAACAGGCTGTTGCCGTCGAACGACAGCTTGGCGTCGAGCACGCGCAGGTGATCATCCGCCGTCACGATCAGCGGGTTGATCTCCAGCATGGCCATGTCCTTGGCCATGAACGCGGTGAAGAGCTGGGTCAGCAGCGTGGCGGCTTCCTTGGCCAGGCCGCCGGTCAGGCCGAGGGCCTTGGCCAGGGCGCGCTGGTGGGTCGGCCACACGCCCGTCGCCGGGTCGATGGTGAAGGTGTGGATCTTCTCGGGCGTCGAGTGGGCGACGTCCTCGATGTCCATGCCGCCTTCGGTCGAAGCCACGACCGAGACCTTGCTCGAAGCGCGGTCAACCAGCAGCGACAGGTAGAATTCCTTGGCGATCGCCGCGCCCTCTTCGATGTAGAGGCGGTTGACCTGCTTGCCCTTGGGGCCGGTCTGGTGCGTCACCAGCACGCGGCCGAGCATCTCTTCGGCCGAAGCCTTGACGTCGGCGACGGACTTGACGACGCGAACGCCGCCCTTGGCGTCGGGGCCGAGGCCCTCGAACTTGCCCTTGCCGCGCCCGCCGGCGTGGATCTGGCTTTTCACGACGAACACCGGTCCGCCCAGCTTTTCAGCGGCGGCGACGGCTTCGTCAGGCGTGAAGGCGGCGAAGCCGCGCGGCACGGGGGCGCCGAACTCTGCGAGTACGGCTTTGGCTTGATGTTCGTGGATGTTCATGAGGGCCCGGTCTCGGCGACGGCTTTTCTGAAATGTGGCCGGTTTATAGGAGTGTGATTTCGCAGGCGCAACCGCACGCAGGCGATAAGGTGAAGCCGGGCGCCCTAAACTTGCCTGCGGGGCCTTGCGCGGCGCGGGTTTGGGCAGCTGAAGCTCCGGAAACCCTTGACGTTACGGAATTGTTACCGGTAACGGCGATGGCGGTGCGCATAGCTTTGTCCACCGGTGTCATATGACAACGTTTACCTCGTCCGGAAATTGATTCGATTCCGACTCACTCGCCTGAGAGTAGTTCACTCCCTCAGCCGGTCGAGACCGAGGCCGTGGCCCGCCGCTCCAGCTTGCCCCAGCCCACGCGGCCGCCACGAACCGCCATCACGACCGACTTGACCACCACATAGTACATCAGCTGCCGGTAGCCGAAGCGCTGCACCGGCAGCAGCGGGAGGTCCGCCCACGGGGCCCGGCGCTCCAGCGCCATGCCCAGGGCACCGGCCGAAAGATCGACCAGGATGAAGGCGGCCCAGTAGAGCAGACCCTGGATCATGTCGTCCGGACGCCATTCAACCGGATGGGCCACGGCCCCGTAGAGACCCGACACCAGGCTCCAGACGACGGCGAGGTCAACGAGGGGGGCCACCACCGCCAACAGGATCTGGAACAGCCAGATCTGCGGCAGGGCGACGAAACCCAGGACCGGCGACTTGCGATCAAACAGCGCCGCGCGATGCTTCCAGACGCACTGCAGCGTGCCGAACGACCAGCGGAAGCGCTGCTTCAGCAGGCCGCCGACCGTATCGGGGGCTTCGGTATAGGCCCGGGCCTCGGGATCGAAGGCCACGGTCCAGCCGGCCCGCTGGCAGGCGATGGTCAGGTCCTGGTCCTCGGCCAGGGTGTCGACGGGATAGCCGCCGAGCGCGTCCAGCACCGACTTGCGCCAGGCACCGACCGCGCCGGGCACCACCGTCACCGCGCCGAGGGCCGCCAGGGCCCGCCGCTCGAGGTTCTGGGCCGTGACATATTCCAGCGCCTGCCAGCGGGTGACCATGTTGAGCCGGTTGCCGACGATGGCATTGCCGGCCACGGCACCCACCTTGGGATCCTGGAACCAGCGCACCAGCCGGCCGATGGTCTCGGGCGGAAACAGGGTATCGGCGTCGAGGGCGACGACGAAGGTGCCACGGGCCACGGCCAGACCACGATTGACCGCCCGCGCCTTGCCGCCGTTTTCGAAGGTCAGCAGGGTGACGCGGGGATCGTCGGCGAAGGCGGCCTTCACGGCCGCGGATGTGCCGTCGGACGAACCGTCATCGAGGACCAGCACCTCGAGCGCGGTCCAGTCGGACTCCAGGATCCGCGCCACCGAGGCGGCGATGACCCGCTCCTCGTTGAAACAGGGGATCAGCACCGAAACCAGCGGCCCGTCCTGCGGATCGAGATCCGGCGGAGTCACCGCCGTCCAGCGATGCACCAGGGCCAGGCCGGCCAGGAAGACCAGCCGCGCCGCGCCCAGGAAGATCGCCGCCAGGAACAGCACCGTCATGCCGGCCTGCATCCAGCGGAAGAAGTCGAAGCCCAGCCGGTCGAGGGCCAGGTCCAGTCCGCCGCGCGTGGTCGGGGGCATGACCTGGGCCGGGCTGAGCCCCGCCAGTTCGCCGACCGTCACCAGCCGGTAGCCCCGGGCCCGCAGGGTGTCGATCAGACCCGGAAGGGCCGCCACCGTCCGGCTGCGGTCACCGCCGGCATCATGCAGCAGCACCACCTGGCCCGGATTGCCGTTCGGGTGATCCAGCCGCTCCAGAGTGCGGTCGATGATCTGTTGCGGGCTGGGCTTCTGCCAGTCGTCGGGGTCGATGCGCAGGCCCACGGTCATGTAGCCCAGGGTCTGGGCGATCACGAGCGGGGCGACCTCGTTCGGGGTCGAGGGCTCGGCATCGCCGAAGAACGGCGGCCGGAACAGCCGCATCGACCGGCCGGTGATGACCTCGAACAGCCGCTGGGTGGCGTTCAGTTCCACCTGCACCTGGGCCAGCGGCGTCTCGCCGATATTGGGATGCGTCCAGGTATGGCCGCCGACGTCGTGGCCTTCCGCGACCTCGCGGGCGATCAGGTCCGGCCGCTTCTGCATGTTCTGGCCGATGGCGAAGAAGGTCGCCGGCGCATGCTTGGCCTTCAGGATGTCGAGGATCTTCGGCGTCCAGCGGCCGTCGGGGCCGTCATCGAAGGTCAGGGCCACCAGGCCCGGCTTCTGGCCGTAGCGGTCGATCACGTAGCCGCTCGGCAGAACGTCATAGGTTTCGTCGTCGATCAGGCCGGTATCGTTGTCGAAGGCCAGGCTGCGCTTGCCGGGCGTCGGCAGGGCCGAGACATGCAGCACCTCGCCGCCGCCGTTGAAATCGACCCCCTGCCCGATCGCGAGCGACTTCAGACCTCCGGCATCGGCACGCCCCCAGGGCTGGCCGAGCAGTGACCACACCCCCGGATCCTCCATGCCCATCCGCCAGAGGCCGTAGCCGCGCGGCTTCCAGGGGTCGGAGACCTTGAGCTGGTTGAACAGGGTGACGGCGTCGAGGAACCAGACCTCATGCCGGTCGCCGTTATCGTCGACATAGCCGTAGGTCGGGTTGAGCGCCGTGTCGTCCAGGCGGATCGGCGACCCGGCGTCCTGGGCGTTGCGCAGGGCTTCATGGAAGGTTGCCGAGGCTCCGGAGGCCGGACGGCCGTCGGCCTTCAGCGTCCAGTCATAGCCGTAGGCCCCCAAAGCGAGGATCGTGCGGGCCGGATCCAGACTGGCGAACCGGCGGCCAAGCTCGGCCTCGTACCAGTCCTGACCGGCATTGGGCCCGGGATCACCCTGGGCGTAGTGCTGGTCATAGGCCATCAGGACCAGGGTGTCGGACGCCTGTTGCAGCCGCTTCAGCGGCCAGCCCTCGTCGTCGAAGGGGGCCGTGACCCAGACCTCGCGGCCCCGGGCCTTCAGGGCGGTGCGGGCCTCGGCGACGAAGCCCGGATAGGCCGCCAGACCCTTGGGTGACATCGCCTCCAGGTCGAGGATGTAGCCGCCATAGCCGTGCTGCTCGGCCTGTTCGACGAGGTGGTGGACCAGGGTCGCCCGCGCGGCCGGGCTGGCCAGCAGGGCATCCGCCGCCGGGCCGTTGAACGCGCCGTTGGCCGCGTTGTGGACCAGGGGCAGGACGGCCGGATGGTTGGCGGCCGCAGCAATGCGGGCCACGCCCTGCGGATCGTCGGTCACCGCGATCTCGCCGGCGCTGCCCTGCAGGGCGATCCACTGCGGCGAGACCACGTCCAGCCGCTCGATGTTGCGACGCAGGCTTTCGCGGGAGTCTTCGTCCCAGGCGACATAGAAGCCCACGGTCAGCGGCCGCTCGGCCTTGCCGCCCTGCGCCGGCCCGGGTCGGGGTACGCGCCGCCAGGTCCGGATCTGCCGGCCGTGCCGGCGCGGGGTTTCCTGGTGCAGAGAGGTCAGGACGTGCGGGTCGCGCAGCGGTGCGTCCGGCAGGTGCGGCGCAAAGGCCAGGGTGGCCAGGAAGCCCGCCACCACCGCCGCGATCACCGACAGCACGACCCCCAGGCCCAGCCTCGCCTGTCGGTCCCGCCGCCCCGAAGGATCATGGAAGATGTGGCGATCGGGGCTGGTCATGGGGCGCGCTCGGGTTGCGCCCCGGACTTGATCCCCGATCTGGGCCTAAGCGTGACCCTTTTGCGCCGCTGAAATGATCAGGCGCCCCTCATGACGGACCGGGTCTCAGTCGACCCAGTCACGCTGCAGCCGGCGCGAGGCCAGGATCAGCAGGCCGGCGCTCACGACATAGAAGCCGAGCCCGATATAGATCGCGTGGCGCATCGACTCGGCCCCGTAGCGCGGGGCCAGCAGGTCGGAGACATAGCCGAAGAACCACAGGCCCACGGCCAGACCCAGCAGGTTGTTGATCAGCAGGAACAGGGCCGAGGTCGTGGTCCGCATCGAGGCCGGGGCCAGGTGCTGGACGGCCGCGACCACCGGACCCAGCCAGGCCAGGTTCAGCCCCGTCGGGATCAGGAACAGCAGGAAGGCCAGCACCATCGAGTTGAGGTTCATGGCCAACAGGAAACACGGCAGGGCGATCAGGAAACAGATGGCCGGGGCCAGGGCATAGGCGGCCTTGTTCTTCGCGCCGAACCGGTCGGCCAGCACGCCGCCCAGCCAGATCCCGGCCACGCCGCCGATCAGCGACAGGGCGCTGTAGAACATCGCCCGCTCGGGCAGGGTCAGGCCGAAGCTGCGCTGGAAGAAGGTCGGCAGCCAGAAGGCCACGCCATAGCCGCAGATCGACGAGCAGGCCGCCCCGAAGGACAGCAGCCAGAAGCTGGGCTTGGGCAGGATGGTGGACAGCACGGTTCCGAAGGCCGGGGCCTTGGGGGCGACCAGGGGGGCAACCTCGCCCGGTTCCCGGTCCATGCCGCCCCGCTCGGGGTCCTTGACCACCCATTTGAACACCGGAGCCAGCAGCACCCCGGCCAGGCCGACGATGATGAAGGCAAAGCGCCAGTCGACATAGGCCGCGATCAGCCCACCGAACAGCACGCCCAGGGCCGTCCCCAGCGGGATGCCGAACGAATAGACCGCCAGGGCCCGGGCCCGCTGGTCCTTGGGGAAATAGTCGGCGATCAGCGAATAGGCCGGAGCCACGCCACCGGCCTCGCCGACGCCCACCCCCATGCGCGACAGGAACAGGCTCCAGAACCCGCCGGCAAAGCCGCAGGCCACGGTGAAGCCGCTCCAGACCGTCAGGGCGACGGTCATGATCCAGGTGCGGCTGACCCGGTCGGCCAGCCAGGCCAGCGGCACGCCCAGGGTGGTGTAGAGCGCGGCAAAGGCGACCCCGCCCATCAGGCCGATCTGGGTGTCGGTCAGGTGCAGGTCGGCCTTGATCGACCCGGCCAGGATGCCGAGGATCTGCCGGTCGAGGAAGTTGAAGGTATAGGCGAGGATCAGCATCGCCAGGACGACATAGCGGTAGCCCGCGCGGGTGGGCTTGATCGGGCTCTGGCTCATGGTCGTCCCCGGATGTTCAGGCTGCAGACAAAGAAATGGCGTCGACGTTTTGCAGAACGCCGACGCCAGTTTTACCTAGATCAGAATGCGAGTTCGAGGCTGGCCGAGACCGTGCGCGGCGGGCCGTAGAAGCCGATGACCGAGTTGTTGTAGGTGGCCACACCGAAGTTGTAGCCGCCAGTACGATAGCGCTCGTCGGTCAGGTTCTTGCCGGTCAGGGCCAGCTTGTAGTGGCCGCCCGGGGCCGTCCAGATCGCCGTCAGGTCGACCAGGGTGAAGGCCTTCTGGTCGAGCAGCGGCAGCGGCTGTTCAAACTGCTGGTAGCTGTCGCGATAGCTGACCATCGGGGTGACCGCCAGGGTGCCGCCGGCCACGTCGCCCACCCAGGTCAGGCTGACATTGCCGGTCCATTCGGGGGTGTTCTGGAAACCGTAGAGATCGGCCACATTGACCACCTGGCCGGTGGTCAGGGTCTGCGACGGATTCAGCGGGTTGGGCGCACCGGCCGGCACGAAGCGGCTGAAGGTATCGTACTCGGCGTGGATATAGCCGAGGGCGACATTGGCCGACAGGCTGGAGGTCAGGCGGGCCTTGGCCTCGAACTCGACGCCGTACAGGGTCGAGGACCCGGCATTGTCGATCGAGCTGGCAATGCCGCTGGGCACCACCACCTGGGTAGAGACCTGCTGGTCCTTGTACTTCGACAGGAAGGCGGCCGAAGCGAACGAGATGCGGCGGTCGAGCATGTAGCCCTTCAGGCCCACCTCATAGGCGTCGACCACTTCGGGCTTGTAGCCGTTGACGGTCTGCGGCGTGATCGCGGCGTCGCCGCGCATGTCCCAGCCGCCGGACTTGAAGCCCTTGGAGTAGGAGACATAGGTGCTCAGGTCGTCGGTCAGCTCATACGAGGCCGACAGGCGCGGGGTGAACTGCGAGAAGGTCTTTTCGGCGCTGTAG
>NZ_QAII01000038.1:15605-55060 GCF_003060965.1 Caulobacter sp. HMWF025
TCGCGGGTGGCGCGAGCCCCCAGCGAGACCTTGAACTTCTCGCTCAGATTGGCGCTGAAGTCGAAGAAGGCCGCGAAGCTCTGGGTTCTGACCTTGCCGCCGTTGGCGATGGCCAGGCCGAGATTGCCGGCGATGGTGTCGAACTCGCCCGAGGCCTGGCTGTTCATGTAGTAGAGACCGAACACGCCCTGGACGTTTTCGTCCGAATAGACGGCCTGCAGTTCCTGCGAGAACGAGCGGTCGTCATAGGTGGCCGGGACGTCCAGGGTCGGCATCGGCGTGCCGTCGAAGTCGATGACCGTGGTGGTGTGGCCCTTACGGCTGGCCGTGATCGACTTGAAACTCAGATGGTCGGTCGCATCATACTGACCGGTCAGAGACAGGCCCTCGGTCTCGACCGTGTTGTCGTCGCCCAGGCCCGCCTGGGTGTCATAGACGTCCAGAACCTTGTAGCCGCCGACCAGGGCCGGCAGTTCGCGGTGACCGTGACGCGGGTTGGAGTCGTCCTGCACCTTGTCATAGGCCAGGCGGAAGAACAGGTCCTCGTTCGGCGCATATTCGGCGCTGAGACGGATGGCCTGGACGTCCTTGTTGTAGTGCTCGGCACCGGTGGTCAGGTTCTTGCCGAAACCGTCGCGCTTGTAGAGCGCATAGGCACCGCCCACCGACAGGCCGCCGGCCACCGGGGTCTGGCCCGAGACCAGCAGGTCGGTCTGGTTATAGCTGCCGTAGGTGCCCCGGATCTTGCCGTGGGTTTCGTCGCCGAGGCGCTTGGTCACGTACTTGATCGCGCCGCCGATGGTGTTGCGGCCATACAGCGTGCCCTGCGGGCCGCGCAGCACTTCGATGCGCTCGATGTCGAACACGTCCAGCACCGCGCCCTGCGGGCGATGGACATAGACATCGTCGACATAGAGGCCGACGCCGGGCTCATAGCCCCATAGCGGGTCCTGCTGGCCGATGCCGCGGATGTAGGAGATCAGGGTCGAGTTCGAACCGCGAGCGGTCTGAACCGTGATGTTGGGAGTGGTCTGCTGCAGGACGGTGATGTCCGCGCCGCCCTGGCGGGCCAGGGTCTCGCCGCTGTAGGCCGAGACGGCCACCGGCACGTCCTTCAGGCTTTCCTCACGGCGGCGGGCGGTGACGACCACTTCTTCAACCGACAGGCCGGCCTGGTCGGCGGCCGGAGCCTCCTGGGCCGAAACGACCGTCGCGGCTGCACTCCATGCCGCGCCAGCCAGCAGCGCAGCCTTCCACATCGATGTCATGGGGTTTCCCCTCCCTTGTGTTCCGCCCTTCCGGTCCGGGTCCTTTTTGGACGCGTGACCGGAACCCGCGAATTCATCGAACCGCGAATTGAAGCACTGTTAACCAGACCGGCCGCTTGCGCCAGTCTTTTTTCATCAGGTGATGAAATGGTAATGTGAGGGCGGATCAGGCCTTGCCGGCGCGGGCGATGACCGCCTCGAACCCGGCAGCGCAATAGGCAAACAGGCGGGCCCGGACCGCCTCCAGATCGCTGGAATGGCACTCGCCTTCCGACAGGGAGTCGATCCGTCCGGTCTCCGACAGGGTCAGCATCATCGAGCCGGTCAGGAACTGGTAGCACCAGAAGAGATCGCGATACTCGGCCTCGGGACGGATGGTCTTCAGGGTCTCGACCAGGCGATGGACGACCGGGTCAAAGAACCGGGCCATGGTCTCGCCACCCCAGGCCGGGGTATTGTTGACCTGGGCCACGAGCACGAAATAGCTCTTCCAGCCCAACCCGCCGTCCTGGGAGATACGCAGCAGCGGGTCGATGAAGGCCCCGATCACCCCCTCGAGGGTCATGGCCGGGGCATGGGCCTTCACATAGGCGTCCATCGAGGCCAGTCGCGCCTGGTTGAGGATCTCGGCCCGGCGCAGGAACACCGCGTCGAACAGCTCGCGCTTGGCCCCGAAATAATAGTGGATCAGGGCCGTGTCGACCCCGGCCTCGGCGGCCACCTGGCGGGTCGTGACGCCATAGAAGCCATGGCGCGCGAACAGGCCCTCGGCGGCGTCGAGGATGGTTTCCTTCAGGTCCAGACCCTTGGCCTTGGACGGTCTTCCCCGCCCGCTGGCACGGGCGCGGGGCTTGGCTGCGGTCATTCGACTCTCTTGCCGGCCACGATGGCGCAGCCCCCGGATGGCGCATCCGGGCAGACGTGGCAAGGCGGATGAGGGATAGGGTGGCCCGGAAGCGGCTAGACGGCCACCGCCGCAGGCTCCCTCCTGACCGGCTTGCGCCGGTCGTCCTCCCCCCGTTCGGGGGGAAGATGAGACTATCTTCCCCCTCTGGAGGAAGACGGTCGCGAAGCGATCCGTAGGGGGCGAGTGCGGGGGATCAATAGAGCACCTTCTCCTTGTCATCCCGGACGCGCGCAGCGCGAGCCGGGACCCAGGGGCAACTGCAGTGCGTCGACCCCTGGGTCCCGGCGCTCCCGCCCTCCGGGCGTCCGGCCGGGATGACAAGGGTTTTGGGCGTTTGAGAACGGGGATCCAGCCCGCTCAATCCCCGTAACCCCGCCGACAAACCCCAACCCGATCAACCCCTTACAAAAATCCCCATCGCGCCAATCAAACGCGCTCAGAACCCCCCGCATAATCATCCCACCTCGTCGCGGGGAAGGGCGCTTGGCCAGCGACCGGAGCGGCGGCGGGGTGTGGTCGAGCGGGAAGCTCTATCGATGGCAGGAAGAGGACACTGTGCTCTTGGGCTGCCAACCCTGTCGTGTCTGGCGGCGGTCGGCCGTGGATCACAGAAACGACGTCACGGCAGGGGTCGGGCGAGCAGCAGGTGGGCCCGGAAGGGTTCACGGTCCGGGACGGGGTCGCGCCCCGGTCCGCCCGCCGGAGGCTTCAGGGCGGCGAGGCTCTAACAGGGCTCGAGCGCCGCACGCTTCCGACAGAACGATCACGCGGAGCGTTCAGACTTCGTCGAAACGGTATTCAAAAACTCTTCTTCCGGGCGAGGCCCGGACGCTCCGCAGCCCTTCCCACACCTTCAGCGGCCAAACCGCGTGAGGCGGAGACCTCATGTCCCTAGCCGATGAAGATCCGCCACATCAGCCGACCCGGGAGGAAGGTGAACAGGCCGGCGATCAGCAGGCCGCCGACGAACATCCCCGTCATGCTGCGGCGGTGGGCCGCGACCTTGCCGCGCTTGATGGCGACGATGGCCATCGGCAGGGCGATCAGGGTCCAGCCGCTGAGCAGGTGGATGAAGCTGAAGTGCCCGGGGTTGATGACCTTGATGAACAGCGAGCTGGCCGCCGTCAGGGCCATGGCCGCCACCCAGGTCCAGCCAAGGCGCTTGTGCAGGCCCGTCCCCTTGACCCCGGCCAGCAGGACGCAGCCGATCAGGAAGGCGGTCACCGCCCCGGCGACATGCAACTGGATGACCAGCGGCGCGGCGGCCAGCAATGACAGGTCCGGTGCCCGGGGGTACAGGCCAAGGCCGTTCAGGAACCGCAGGGGCGCGGCCATCAGACCGGGGCTGGCGGCGATGATCGCCAGGGTCGCCACAGTCAGGGCCGGAACGACGAAACGTCCGCTCTGGGCCCGGCGCTGCATTGACATGTTTTGGTCGGCCATCTTCATCTCCTCGGTACCGGCGGTCTGCGTGTTTCGCCGATGCCTCAGTCCTGGAGCGGCCTGTCCCGTGCCTCAATCGCCGTTACGCCAGTCGCCGCTCCGGTTTCGTGAACGGCTGGCCGATGTCGTTCACGCTTCGCGAACGGCGCTGACCTCCCGCGAGGCCCGGCGCGGCATCGCGGTG
Organism: Caulobacter sp. HMWF025; assembly: GCF_003060965.1. Lineage (GTDB taxonomy): Bacteria > Pseudomonadota > Alphaproteobacteria > Caulobacterales > Caulobacteraceae > Caulobacter. The sequence continues at coordinate 19,408 of NZ_QAII01000038.1, forward strand.
TCGATGGCCGCCGGCGTGTTCCTGGCCCTGATCGGGGCCCTGGGTACGGGGGTGGTGTCACTGCCCATGCGGCTGGCCTACTGGGTGGGCCTCTGCCTGGGCGGCGGCATTGTCGGCACGGGCGTCAACCAGCTGATCGGCAAGGACGGTCGCGCCGACGATCGCCCCTGGCTCTATGGCAGCCTGCTGTGCCTCGGCATCACCCTGCCCTTTACCGGCGTGGTCTGGCTGGTGACCGAGCTGCTGTTCGAGGACAGCCCGCGCCTGGCCGCCCTGCCCCACTATTTGGGTCCGGTCTTCGTCATCACGGCCGGCATGACCGGCCTGAACTTCCTGGTGCAGCGCAAGCCGCCCGAGACCCATGCCTCACCGGCCGGAGCCCCCGCTCCGCGCTTCCTCGACCGCCTGCCGCCGAGGCTGCGCGGTGCGACGATCCATGCCGTGGAAGCCCAGGACCACTATCTGCGCCTGCACACCTCGAAGGGACAGGACCTGATCCTGATGCGGCTGTCGGACGCTGTGGCCGAACTGGAAGGCATCGAGGGGGCCCAGACCCACCGCTCCTGGTGGGTGGCTAGGGGAGCCGTCGAGGACGCCCGCCGCACCGACGGCCGGGCCGTCCTGACCCTGACCGGCGGAGTCGAGGCCCCGGTCAGCCGCGCCTATGCCAGGGCCCTGCGGGAGGCGGGATGGTTCTAGGCCGCGATGATGCGAGCCAAATCCATCGGCTTCAGCTCCGCTCTCCCCGGCGAAAGCCGGGGCCCAGAGCCTGCCGAAGCGTTTGGTGATGACGCGCCTTCCGACCTTGCCAGAACGCTTTGGGTCAGGGGCTCGAACTGGACCCCGGCTTTCGCCGGGGAGAGCGGTTTCAAAGACAGATCGCGCGAAAACCCAGCTCGCCCTAGGCCCGCCGCGCCTGCCATTCGGCCCGGGTCTGGCCCCAGAGGTCGACCGGGTGGTCCTCATAGGGTGCAGGAAGCTTGCCCGGGCCGCGATTGACCGAACCCAGCCGCCGGGCCACGGCCTGGGACGGGGTGTTGTCCGGGTCGATACAGTGGATGACCTCGTCCCAGCCCAGATGGTCAAAGACCCAGTCGAGGGTCGCCGTCGCCGCCTCGACCGCATAGCCCTGGCCCCAGGCGGCGCGGGTCAGTCCCCAGCCGACCTCGGTCCCGGGCCAGCCTTCCGGCTGCCAGGGTCCGACCCGACCCAGCCAGGCCCCGCTGGCCCGGTCGATCACCGAGAACATGCCGAAACCCTTGAGAACCCACGAGCCGGCCATCGAGGCCATGCCCCGCCAGGCTCCGGACCGCGCCTGGACGCCGCCGATATAGCGGGCGACTTCGGCGTCCGACATCATCTCGTCCCAGCCGTCGAGGTCCTCGGTCGCCGTGGGGCGCAGGATCAGGCGGGGGGTTTCCAAAACCGGTCCAGGGGCAACAGCCATCTCGGATCCTCTCTCTACAGAACGCAGGCCGCGAGACCGTCACGACGGACGGTCCCCGAGGCTGCGCCGATCTTGCGGGCCCGCTTTTTCACATACTTGCCCGGCTTGACCACCTTCCACTTCAGGGGGCTGGGCAGGATGGCGGCCAGACGGGCGGCCTGGGGCCCGGTCAGCTTGTCGGCCCCGACCCCGAAATATCGCCGCGAAGCCGATTCGGCACCGTACAGGCCCGGGCCGAACTCGATGGAGTTCAGATAGACCTCCATGATCCGCTTCTTGCCCCAGCCGATCTCGATCAGGACCGTGAACCAGGCCTCAAGGCCCTTGCGGACATATGAGCGTCCCGGCCACAGGAAGACGTTCTTGGCGGTCTGCTGGCTGATGGTCGATCCGCCACGGATCTTGCGACCCTTCTCGTTGTTCTCGTACGCCTTCTGCAGGGCATCAAGATCAAAGCCGTGGTGGTCGCAGAACTTGGCGTCCTCGGCGGCGATCAGGGCGCGCGGCAAGGCGGGCGAGACCTCGTCGATCGGCCGCCAGCGATGGTCCAATCCCTTGCCCTCGGTGGCCCGGATCAGCATCAGCGGCGTCACCGGCGGCGGCACGAAGCGAAACACCAACACCGCCAGGACCGGTCCCGCGACCAGCACCAGAAACAGGGCCAGCAGGATATTGCGAAACAGCTTCACCGATCGTCCCCCAATCGTCCCAAACCGACTTGTCTTGACGTTGCGTGCGGATGCTAACCAAGCCGACCGCCGTTGTCGCGGCACTTAAGGCCTGTGCCCAGGAGCGCAACATGAACGTTGTCGACGCCGTCAATCACCGCCTGTCCGTCCGGGCCTTCAAGCCGGATCCGGTCGATGCGACGGTCGTGAAGGGCCTCATTGAAGCCGCCGCGCGCTCGCCGTCCGGCGGCAACCTGCAGCCCTGGCGGGTCCAGGCCGTGACCGGCGCGCCGCTGGAGGCGCTGCGCCAGACCATGCTCAAGCGCGTCGCCGCGCCCGACACCCCCGAATACGCCATCTATCCCGACAACCTCTGGGAGCCGCTGCGCAGCCGCCGGTTCCAGGTGGGCGAAGACCTCTATGCCTCGCTCGGCATTCCGCGCGAGGACAAGATGGCCCGCCTGCAGTGGTTCTCCCGCAACGGCCAGGGCTTCGGTGCGCCGGTGCTGCTGTTCTTCTCGATCGACCGCCGCTGCGGCCCGCCGCAGTGGAGCGACATCGGCATGTACATGCAGACCCTGATGCTGCTGGCGGTCGAGCAGGGCCTCGACACCTGCGCCCAGGAGTTCTGGTCGCACTATCATCAGGTCGTGCACGACCATGTCGGCCTGCCCGAGGGGCACATGCTGTTTTCGGGCATGGCACTGGGCTATCGCGACGAGACAGCGCCGGTGAACAGCTGGCGCTCGCGCCGCGATCCGTTCGAGGCCTTTGCCGAGATGAAGGGCTTCTAGAAGGTACGGGGGCCGCTCAGATCCGGAATCGCCAGCAAACCGGCCTCACCGGCCTCGTCGCCCCAGGCCAGCCAGCGGCCGTCGGGCGAAACCGACAGGGCGCTGATCGGCGCGCCCCGCTCGGCCTTGAGGGTCTCGATCCGGCCGGTCCGCATATGGGCCGTCCAGATCTTGCCGTTGTCCTGGCCGGCCAGGGCGACCGGCAGGGCCTCGACCCCGGCGACCTGAACGATCAGCGAGTCGCGGGCAAAGCCGATCTCGGCGGCTTCCTTGCCCATCGGACCACTGGCCCCGGCAAACGGCCAGACCACCGCGCCGTTCGCCCCGGCGGTGACCAGCAGATTGCCCTTGTCGAAGAAGGCCACGCTGCGGACCTTGGCCGGATAGCCGCCCATCCGCATGTCCTTGCTGTCCGACAGGCGCCAGCCGTGCAGCTGGTTTTCCTGCATGGACGAGACCAGGAACTTGCCGTCGGGGCTGAAGGTCACGGCGATATGGCTGCCGGCCCATTTGAGGATCTGCGGCTTCTGCTCGGCGATCTTCGCCCACCACAGCTGCGTGCCCCCGTAGCTGGCCGTGGCCAGACGCCGGCCCTTGGGATCGAAGGCCAGACCGGAAACGGTCTTTTCGTGGGTGAAGATCCGCGCAAAGGCCGGATCGGCCGCATCAAGCACGCGGGCCTCGCGACCGGCGGTGAAGGCGATCAGGCCCGAGGCCGGGCTGGCGGCCAGATGCTCGATCCAGCGGCCCTTCACCTCGGCCAGCACCGTGGCGACCACCTCTCCGCCGTCGATTCGGCTCCAGACCACCCGGCCGTCGTCGCCGCCGGTGACGATGCCCTGGCCCGAAGGATGGCCGACAGCGCTGAGGACTGCGCCGCCCAGCGGGCCGCCATGGGCCTCGACCGTGACGTAACCTTCGTCGCTCTGCAGCCGCACGGTTCCATCGCCGAGAGCGAAGGCGGCACGACCGGCACGGTCAAAAAGGGCTGCGGTGACAAAGGCGTCGAAGGAGAAAATCATGAGCGGGCCATACCAAGCGCAGGCCCGGGCGCCTAGCCGGAGGGCATCGCCGCACACGGGGTGCCCTGACGGATGCGAACGCTGTTCGCCACAAAGAGTCAAAAAGGGGCTTGCCATTGCGCTGCGTCGTCGGGCTTTACTTCCGAGCCCGTCTGCGCCAGACGTGGCGTCGTAACGAAATCCAGGCACGCGACGTACGCGGCCTTTGGGAGACAGTCAGGCTATGGCGGCTAAACTCTCCGGTGGTGGCGGTGGTCGCTACTCGCTGAACCAGAACTCCGAGATCAACGTCACGCCGTTCGTGGACATTCTGCTCGTTCTGCTGATCATCTTCATGGTCGCCGTGCCGATGGCCACCGTGGCGATCAAGGTCGACCTTCCCCCGGCCATTCCGAACCCGGAAAACATCAAGCCCAAGGAACCGGTGTTCATCTCGATCCAGAAGTCGGGCGCGATCTTCATCGCCGACAAGCAAACCAGCCTCGACAACCTCGAGATTGATCTGGACGCCAAGTTCACCGCGACCGGTCAGGCTGGCCCGAAGGACGACCAGCGCGTGATGATCCGCGCCGACGCCGACGTGCTGTATGCCGACTTCATGGGTGTGCTGAACCAACTGCAGACCGCCGGCTGGTTCAAGGTCGGCCTGATCAACGAAGACATCCACTAGGATCCTTCGACGATCATCGAAAATCAGGGGCCGGGCGGTTTGTCCGGCCTCTTTTTTGCATTCTATTTTTTACGGATGTAGTTTTTAACTTTACAGTCCGCAGAAGTCAGTCAAGCTACAACTGTAACTTCAAGCGCCCCGAGGGGCGATCCGGGAGGCAGTCATGGCGGCGAAACTCGCAGGCGGCGGTGGCGGAGCCTATGCACTCAAGCAGAACGCCGAGATCAACGTCACGCCTTTCGTCGACATCCTGCTGGTGCTGCTGATCATCTTCATGGTCTCGGTGCCGATGGCCGTGACCTCGATCAAGGTCGACATGCCGCCGGCGGCTGACCTGCCCGCGCCCCGGCCACCGGTATTCATCTCCATCCAGACGTCGGGAGCCCTGTTCCTGGGCAACCAACCGACACGGCTGGAGACCCTGGGTCGCGACCTGGGGTCCCGGTTCGCCTCAGACGGCCAGACCGGACCCCGGCGCGAGCAGAAGGTCATGATCCGCGCCCAGGCCGATGTGCCCTATGAAGCCTTCATGGCCGTGCTCGACCGGGTCCACGCCCTGGGCTGGACGCGGGTCGGGGTCATCAACGAGGAGATCCGCTAGACGGACGACCCTCAGGCCGCCGTCGCCTCGAACCCGGCCTTCAGTTCGGCCTCGTCAAGGTCGCGACCGATGAAGACCATGCGGCTGTAGCGCTTGTCGCTGTCCAGCCAGGGCCGCTGGAAGTCGCCTTCCAGGATCATGTGGACGGCCTGGAAGACCAGACGGCGGTTCTCGCCCTGGACATCGATGATGCCCTTGGCGCGCAGGATGTCGGGACCGCGGCGGGCCAACAGGTCGTTCAGCCAGGCCGTGATCTTCTGGCCGTCGACGGGCCGGTCGAGGGTCAGGGAGATACCCTTGACCCCGTCGTCATGGATGGCGCTGGCATGGCCGTGGTCGTGCGCATGGTCATGTCCATGATGGTCATGCCCGCAGTGCTCGTCGTGGACATGGTCGTGATCATGATGATGGTGATGGTCGTGACCGCAGTGCTCGTCATGCACATGGCCGGGCTCGCCGTGGGCCGGATTGAGGAAGTCCGGCTCCAGCTCGGTGATCCGCTCCAGGTCGAAGCTGTGCTTGCCGATGATGGCGCTGAGCGGGACGTTCGAGCGCTGGGCGCGATGGATCGGAGCCAGCGGGTTGATGCGCTTGATGCGGGCCTCGACGTGCCGAAGATCGTCTTCCGAAACCAGATCCGTCTTGTTCAGAACAATCTGGTCGGCGAAAGCGATCTGCTCGACGGCTTCCCTGCTGTCACCGAGCCGCAGCAGGATGTGCTTGGCGTCGACCAGGGCGGTGACCGAGTCCAGATAGGTGCGAGCCTTGACGTCTTCGTCGACGAAGAAAGTCTGGGCCACCGGGCCCGGATCTGCCAGGCCGGTGGTCTCGACGATGATGGCGTCGAAGCCGCCCTTACGCTTCATCAGGCCCGACAGCACCCGGATCAGGTCGCCGCGCACCGTGCAGCAGACGCAGCCGTTATTCATCTCGAACACTTCTTCATCGGCTCCGACCACTAGGTCGTTGTCGATCCCGACCTCGCCGAACTCATTGACGATCACGGCATAGCGCTTGCCGTGCGCCTCGGTGAGGATGCGGTTGAGCAGGGTGGTCTTGCCGGCGCCGAGATAGCCGGTCAGCACGGTGACGGGGATCTTGCCGGAGGACGATGCGGTCTGGGTCATGGGGGCTATTTAGGCGGTCTCTGGCCCCAGCGAAAGCACCCGGCCTCAGGTCTTGAAGAAGGCGACCGCGATACCGACCAGGATCAGGGCTGCGCCGAGGATGGTTTCCTCATAGCGCTCCACCCAGTCGAGGCCCAGCCGCTTGAACCCGGCGAGGCTGAGTCCCGTGAACAGCAGCATGCCGGCCGAGGTCGCGACCATCAGAACAAGGCTCAGGGCAACAAAGGCCTGCCACCCATGCTCCATGCCCGCGAGAAAATAAGGGAGAAAGGCCTCGCAGGGCGAAAGGGTCAGAAGGGTCACCAGCGCCAGGACGGCGGCGCGGTCGGATGCATAGGGCGCACGCCCAGTTTCAGCGCCTGAGTGGCTGTGGCGCCCCCTGAGGACATAGAAGAGGCCGACCGCGACCATCAGCCCGCCAACGATCCAGTGGAAGATCCCGCCGATGTGAGGCTGGAGCGCCAGACCGGCCAGCACGAGGGCCAGGCCGAGAACGATCGTCAGACCGACATGGCCCAGGCCGGCCAGAAAGGTCACGCCCAGCGTCCTGCCCGTCGACCATTTCTGCGCACGACCCACCAGCACAAACGGCAGCCAGTGCGTGGGCAGCGCCGCATGCAGGAAGGCCACGGCAAAGCCCGTGGCGGCGATCGAGGCGAAGAAGGTTGACGTCACGGCGGGAGCTATAGACTGTTACATTGTAACGTTCCAGCCTGAATCGTCGCCCCGATCGCGCTTGCAATCCTCTCGGACCGGGAATCTGGCGAACAGGCCCTGCAGGCCGTTGACTCAAGGACGGTCGGCTGTATAAGTCCGCCCCCTCGCCCGCCGGGTTTCCTTGCGGGCGTTCCCTATTTTGCGAACGCACGTTTCTTAAGGCGCTAACCTATGTACGCGGTGATCAAAACCGGCGGCAAGCAGTACCGGGTCCAAGCCGGCGATCTGCTGGTGGTCGAAAAGCTCGACGGTGAACCGGGCGCAGCTGTCGCCTTTGGCGAAGTCCTGATGCTGGGCGAAGGCGAGGCCGTGACGGTCGGCGCCCCCACGGTGGACGGCGCTGTCGTCTCCGGCACCCTGATCGAAACCCGCAAGGGTGAGAAGGTGAAGATCTTCAAGAAGATCCGCCGTCAGGGCTATCGCCGCACCCGCGGTCACCGCCAGACCGAGTCGGTCGTGCGCGTGACCTCGGTCGCTGGCGCAGGCAAGGAAATCAAGTGGGACGGCGTCATCGACCTGACCCCCAAGGTGATCCTGAACGCCCGGGCCCGTGGCCTCGGCGACGCCGCCGTGCCCTTCACGATCCCGGTCGCTGCGGCACCGGTCGCTGAAGCCGCCCCGAAGAAGAAGGCCGCCCCGAAAAAGGCCGCCGCCACCCCGGAAGACGGCGAAGCCTAAGCGGCTGCGCCTCTCAAGGATTTAGGAGAGCAAGATGGCTCACAAGAAATCAGGCGGCTCGTCCAGCAACGGTCGCGACTCAGACGGCCGCCGCCTTGGCGTGAAGAAGTTCGGCGGCGAGAAGGTTCTCGCCGGCAACATCATCATCCGTCAGCGCGGCACAAAGTTCTGGCCGGGTGCCGGTGTCGGCATCGGCAAGGACCACACCCTCTTCGCGCTCGTCGAAGGCGCGGTGAAGTTCGTGACCAAGAAGCATGACCGCACCTACGTAACGGTTGCGCCCAAGGCGCAGGCTGCCGAGTAGAGCGAACTCGACTTTCTCGGGTCGCGCTTCTCGGAAGAGAAGACGATCCGGACAGACGAACCGAAGCGGGGAGTCCGGAACGCCGGGCTCCCCGCTTTTGTTTTGTCCAACGCCGCCCTGAAGCAGGATCGCCACGGCGGCGTCACGGTCCCCGTCCAAAGAGGGATCGAGAAACCGGGAGGCGCCAGATGTGCGTCATCGACACCAGTCCCATAATTGAGACGCGGCGCATCACGCTTCGGGCTCCCGCACCGTCCGATGCCCAACGGCTTTGTGCGCTGGGTAGCGAGCGGGAGATTGCGCGCATGACCACCCGCATGCCCTGGCCCTACGGCCGACACGACGCCGAAGCGTTCATCAGCCGCTGTCAGACCCAGGATCGTCGCCGCGACAATACCTTTGTCATCGACCTCGAGAACGAGGGCGTTGTCGGCGTTCTGGGCCTCTTCACTCCACCGGATTCAGCCCTGGAAACGGGCTACTGGATCGGCAAACCCTATTGGGGCCGGGGTCTTGCCACCGAGGCACTTCAGGGAGCCCTGAACTGGGTGAAGCAGGGCTGGCGGCGTCGGCTGGTCACAGCGGGCCACTTCGCCGACAATCCGGCGTCCGGGCAGGTGTTGATCAAGGCCGGGTTTCTTTACACCGGTCGGGTCGAGATGAAGCCATCGCTGTCGCGGGGCGAAGCTGTGGCCACACGCATGATGGTCTGGCTGGCCTGACCGGGTCCCCCCTAGCCAAACGGCAGAGTATCAGGCCGCGCGGTGCGTCTGAATGACCTTCTGCTGGCCCTCGCGGAAGCGCTTCTCGGCCGTCAGGATCCGGTCGCAGAGTGCGTCCAGGTCCGAGAGCAGCGAATAGGTGGCGTAGATGGGGATTTCCATCAGCGCCACCTGGGCCCGCGGCATGAATTCGCAGTACTTTTTCCAGGAGGCGTGCGCGTCCCGGGCGTGGGTAGCGCGCTGGCTCAGCGGGTTCCAGAGGTCGAGCTCCATGAGCTCGTCCCGGCACTGCTTCATGACCGGCAAGGCAATGTAGAGAAACAGGAAGGTCGGGGTCGCGGCACGGCTGAACTGGGGCTGGACCTGCATGTGCCAGATCCGGAAGGCTTCAAAGAAGCCCGCCTTGCGCGCCGGGTCGGGCGGCAGCCAGGTCGCGTCCTGATTGATGAGCTCGGCGGCGCTGGCGGCGCGCTTGACCAGATCATCGGCCGAACGGCCACCGGCCATGGTCTTTGACAGGGCATTGACCGGAATATTCAGGCGCTTGGCGACGTCCGTGTAGGCGACCTGCTGGCCGGCCATCGGTGTCCACTGCCCGAAGGATGCGGCCTTGGGATTGCTGGCACGCTTCTGGGCGGCCGCCTGGTGCAGCAGAAGTTGCTCCTCGCGTCGCTTCTCGGCCTGCATCCGGTCGAACTCGGCCTCATGCATGGCCTGCTCCTCGGGCGTCATCCAGCGTGCGCGCCCGGGACCATAGGTCCGCTCGGTCCGGTTCAGGAGCACCAGAACATGCTGGTCTGTCGGTCGGGTGCCGATGTCGCCCAGAAAGGCCCGGAAGTCACGCCAGGTGCCGGTCACGCCGGTGCCACGGCTCATCAGGATGTTGCGGTGGATCGACGCTTCGCCCGCATATTTACGGCACAGCGTCTGGAGCGTCATTTCCCGCAGGTCTCGAGCCAAATCTGCTCCGACGTCCAGTGTCGTCGTCAACGCATCGCCCCCCACTCACCGCACGTTAAAAACGACGGTTTCACAGCAAGACTCTTTGTTGCACGGGCAACTTTAACATTTCGTCACACGCTGGAACGGCGTTACGCCAATGTGGGTACACGCCGAGGGCCGCCATTTCGGCTCGACGTAGCGAACGCCTTGGGACAAAAGACGCTCATGAAGTTTCTGGACCAATGCAAGATCTATATCCGCTCCGGCAACGGTGGCGGCGGCTCGGTCTCGTTCCGACGCGAAAAGTACATTGAATACGGCGGACCCGACGGTGGCGACGGCGGCCGGGGCGGCGACATCTGGATCGAGGCCGTCGACGGCCTCAACACGCTGATCGACTACCGCTACCAACAGCATTTCAAGGCCGAGACCGGGATCCACGGCATGGGCCGCGCGCGCCATGGCGCGGCGGGTGCCGACATCACCCTCAAGGTGCCGGTCGGCACACAGGTCCTCGAGGAGGACAAGGAAACCCTGATCGCCGACCTCGACACGGCCGGTATGGCCGTCCGACTGTGCAAGGGCGGAAATGGCGGCTGGGGCAACCTGCACTTCAAGGGACCGGTCAACCAGGCCCCGAAGTTCGCCAATCCAGGCCAGGAAGGCGAAGAACGCTGGATCTGGCTGCGCCTGAAGCTGATCGCCGATGTCGGACTGGTGGGTCTGCCCAATGCCGGCAAGTCGACCTTCCTGGCTGCGGCGACCGCCGCCAAGCCCAAGATCGCGGACTATCCCTTTACGACCCTGACCCCCAACCTCGGTGTCGTTGACCTGTCGACCAGCGAACGCTTCGTCCTGGCCGACATTCCCGGACTGATTGAAGGCGCATCCGAAGGGGCCGGGCTGGGCACGCGCTTCCTCGGACATGTGGAACGCTCGGCGGTGCTCATCCACCTCGTGGACGCTACCCAGGACGACATCACCGGGGCCTGGACGACCATCCGCGGCGAACTTGAAGCCTATGGTGACGAACTGGGCGACAAGTCCGAGATCCTGGCCCTGAACAAGATCGACGCCCTCGACGAGGACACCATCGCCGAGAAGCTGGCTGAACTTGAAGCCGTCGCTGGTGTCCGGCCCCGTCTGGTGTCGGGCGTCTCCGGCAAGGGCGTCAAGGAACTCCTGCGGGCCGCCTATCGCCAGGTTCGCATCCGGCGGGGCGACGAGATCGAAGAGATCGACGAAGAAGAAGATCATGTCCCGGAGACCCCCGGGGGCTGGACTCCGTGATCTCTGGCAAGGCGGTAGGAAGCGGCCCCCTCGCGACTGCGAGACGGATCGTCTTCAAGGTCGGTTCGGCCCTGCTGGTCGATGCCCGGACCGGTGCCGCCAACCATGCCTGGCTCAAGGCCTTCTGCGACGACGCCGCCGCCTTGAGAGCACGTGGCCAGCAGATTGTTGTGGTCTCCTCCGGAGCCGTAGCGCTGGGTCGTCGTCGCCTTGGACTGACGGGCCGGAAGTCCCTCACCCTGCCGGAGAAGCAGGCTGCGGCCGCGGCCGGACAGTCACTGTTGATGAGAGCGTGGGAGGAAGCGTTCGAGCCACACGGGATCAGCGTGGCCCAGATCCTGATGACCCGCGATGACACCGAGACCCGTCGGCGCTGGCTGAACGCGCGGGCGACGACGGAGACGCTTCTCGGCCTGGGCGTCGTTCCCGTGGTCAATGAGAACGATACGGTCGTCACCGAAGAGATCCGCTACGGCGACAATGACCGCCTGGCGGCGCGGGTCGCGCAACTGGCCGGGGCCGACCTTCTGGTCCTGCTGTCCGACATCGACGGCCTCTACTCCGCCGATCCCCGGAAGGATCCGAACGCCGCCCATCTGCCCCGGATCTCCGAGATCACGCCGCAGATCGAGGCCATGGCCGGTGGAGCCAATGCGACGTCCGGAGTCGGTACGGGCGGCATGGCCACCAAGATTGCTGCGGCCCGCATCGCCCGGGCGGCCGGCTGCGCCACCCTCATCACGCTGGGGTCGCGCCCCCACCCCCTGAAGGCCATCGAGGCCGGGGAAAAGGCGACGCTGATCGAGGCCGGGGCCAGTCCGGCGGCCGCCTACAAGGCGTGGATTGCGGGGAGCCTGGCTCCTCAGGGCTGGCTCTCTGTTGATGCCGGAGCTGCCGCAGCCCTCGCCAGGGGCAAGAGCCTTCTCGCGGCCGGCGTCCGCGCCGTCGAGGGCCCCTTCGACAAGGGTGACGCCGTAAGGATCCGCGACGAGACGGGACGGGAAGTCGGCCGGGGGCTCGTTCGATACGACAGCGCGGACGCTCACCGCATCGCCGGCCTGCGCTCGGATGCGATCGAGGCCGAGCTTGGCTTCACAGAAGGCCCCATGATCCACGCGGATGATCTGGCCGTGGCCGAGACCCTGACATGACGCTCGAACCCGCCACGTCCCGGACCCGCGAATGGCACAATGTCGATCGCACAGTCTTTCGCGACCAGATCATTCCGTCCGAGCGACCTGCGATCCTTCGCGGTCTGGTGAAGGACTGGCCGGCTGTCGCGGCCGGTAGAGCTTCGGACGAGGCGATGGCGGATTATCTGCTGGCGCTCGACGCCGGCAGGCCCGTCACGGTGCTGCATGGCGGCCCGGAGATCGACGGGCGCTTCTTCTATACTGACGACCTGACAGCGCTCAATTTTCGCCGCAGGAGCGTTCCATTGACCGAGGCGCTGTCGGCGCTCCTGTCATTCCGCACCGACCCGACACCGCCGGCGATTGCCGTGCAGTCCACGCCGACCGAAGGGGCCTTTCCCGCCTTCGCCGCCAACAATCCCCAACCCCTGCTGGACCCATCAGTCGGTCCGCGGATGTGGATCGGCAACGCCATCACCACAGCCACCCATTTCGACATGAGCTACAATGTCGCCTGTGCGGTGGCCGGGCGCCGGCGCTTTACACTGTTCCCGCCGCACCAGCTGAAGAACCTCTATCTGGGCTCCCTGGAGTTCACGCCTGCGGGCCCGCCCGTCAGTCTCGTCGACATCGCCAAGCCGGACCTGGCCCGGTTTCCGCGCTTTGAGGAGGCCTGGGCGACGGCGGAAGTCGCCGAACTCGAACCCGGCGACGCGCTCTACATCCCCTATTTCTGGTTCCACAATGTCGAGTCACTCGATCCCTTCACCGTACTGGTGAACTACTGGTGGACAGAGCCCCGCCCCACCCTGGGCCGGCCGCTGGAAGCCTTGCTGCACGCGATGGCCACCATCCGGGAGCTCTCACCGGGTGAGCGGGAAATCTGGCGCGAGGTTTTCGATCACTTCGTTTTCCAGACCCACGGCGATCCGGTGGGCCATATCCCCCCGGCCATGCGCGGCTCGCTCGGAGAGATGACCCCGCAGAACATCGCCCGGATCCGGAAAATCCTGGTCGGGGCCTTGAACCGGGCCTGAGACATCCGCAGGTAACGGCCTGAAGTCTCGGCCCTGGCAGGGCTTGTGGATTCGCTTCGGCATAGTCGAAGCCATCAAGGGATCTGTCACCGGCCCGGGTCAAAGATTCCCTCCGACCTGAAAAGTCCCTAGGGTCGCGCGTCTATCGAGGAGTTCCCATGGCCTATCGTTCGTTGCGTGAGTTCATCGACGTTCTGGAGGCCAAGGGCGAACTGGTTCGGGTGACCGAGCCGGTCTCCAGTGTTCTCGAAATGACCGAGATCCAGACCCGCCTGCTCGCCACCGGCGGTCCGGCCGTGCTGTTCGAGCATGTGCTGATGGCCGACGGCACCCGCTCGGCCATGCCGGCCCTGGTAAACCTGTTCGGCACCGTCAAGCGCGTGGCCATGGGCGTCACCCTAGGCGGCGAGCCGCGCGAAACGGCAGCCGAACTGCGCGAAGTCGGTGAGCTCCTGGCCTTCCTCCGCCAGCCCCAGCCCCCCAAGGGCCTGAAGGACGTCATCGACATGCTGCCCCTGGCCAAGACGGTCATGGCCATGCGTCCGGGGACGGTGAAGAAGGCTCCCGTGCAGGAGATCGTCCTGACCGGCGACGACATCGATCTGTCGAAACTGCCGGTGCAGACCTGCTGGCCGGGCGAGCCGGCCCCGCTGATCACCTGGCCGCTGGTCGTCACCAAAGGGCCCGGCAAGGACCGCGAGGACGACTTTAACCTGGGCATCTACCGCATGCAGGTGCTGGGCAAGGACCGCTGCATCATGCGCTGGCTGGCCCATCGCGGCGGGGCCCAGCACTATGCCCGCCACAAGAAATCCGGTACCCGCGAGCCTCTGCCCGCCTGCGCCGTGCTGGGTGCCGACCCGGGGACGATCCTGGCCGCCGTCACGCCGGTGCCTGACACGCTTTCGGAGTACCAGTTCGCCGGTCTGCTGCGCGGGGCCAAGGTCGATCTGGTTCCGGCCAAGACCGTGCCCCTGATGGTCCCGGCCCATGCCGAGATCGTCATCGAGGGCTATGTCCTGCTCGACGAGTACGCCGACGAGGGCCCCTATGGCGACCACACCGGCTATTACAACAGCGTCGAGAAGTTCCCGGTCTTCCAGGTGACGGCCATCACCATGCGCAAGGACCCCATCTACCTGACCACCTTCACCGGCCGGCCGCCGGATGAGCCCTCGGTGCTGGGCGAGGCCCTGAACGAGGTGTTCGTACCGCTGATCCGCCAGCAGTTCCCGGAGATCGTCGACTTCTGGTTGCCGCCCGAGGGCTGCAGCTATCGCATTGCCGTGGTCTCGATGAAGAAGGCCTATCCCGGCCACGCCAAGCGGGTGATGCTGGGCGTCTGGAGCTATCTGCGCCAGTTCATGTACACCAAGTGGGTGATCGTCGTGGACCACGACATCAATGCCCGCGACTGGAAGGACGTGATGTGGGCCATCTCCACCAAGATGGACCCGGCCCGGGACATCACGGTGATCGAGCACACGCCCATCGACTATCTCGACTTCGCCAGCCCCGAGAGCGGCCTCGGCTCCAAGATCGGCCTCGACGCCACCGACAAGTGGCCGCCCGAGACCAAGCGCGAATGGGGCGAGGAAATCCGCATGGACCAGGCCGTGGTCGACAAGGTCAGCGACATGTGGGGCCGGCTTGGCCTGCCGGGTGACGGCAAGCCGATCTGGAAGGCATGACCCGGCTGAGCGGGACGTTGAGAATGCGGAACCTGACCCTGGCGGCCCTCGCCGCCGCCCTGACAGCGAGCACGAGCATGGCCCAGACCCCTCCTGTGAAAGCCCCCTGGGACGAAGCCTTCCTGCCGCCCGCGCCGCCGTGGCAGGGGGCCAGCCAGGCGCTGATCCGTGACAACGCTGATCCCTGGGTGACGGCTTTCGAGGCCGATCCGGAGCACAACTTCTCGCCGACCTATGTCGACACCCGCAAGTGGTTCGACAGGCTGGACGCGGCCAGCCCGCTGATCCGGATCGAGGCTTTCGGGACATCGCCCGAGGGCCGCGAGATCTATGCGGTGATCGCCTCCAAGGACGGCGCGAAGCTTGATCCCAAAAAGCCGCTGCTGCTGGTCCAGGCGGGCATCCATCCCGGCGAGATCGATGGCAAGGACGCCGGCATGATGCTGCTGCGCGACATCGCCTTCCACGGCAAGGACGGCCTG
Source organism: Caulobacter sp. HMWF025 (assembly GCF_003060965.1). Taxonomy (GTDB): domain Bacteria; phylum Pseudomonadota; class Alphaproteobacteria; order Caulobacterales; family Caulobacteraceae; genus Caulobacter. Next base: position 34,733 of record NZ_QAII01000038.1, read on the forward strand.
CTCGACAAGGTCAACCTCGTCCTGATCCCGATCCTGTCGGTCGACGGCCACGAGCGGGCCAGCGCCTATTCGCGCCCCAACCAGAGGGGCCCGCGCATCCAGGGCTGGCGCAATACGGCGACCAACCAGAACCTCAATCGCGACTTCATGAAGCTGGACCAGCCGGAGATGCAGGCGCTGAAACGCCTGCAGGCCCAGTACAGGGCCGATCTCTATGTGGACGTGCATGTCACCGACGGCATGGATTACCAGTACGACGTCACCTACGGCTTCAACGGCGAGAACGGGGTCTGGAACCGCTCTCCGGCCATCGCAAAGTGGCTGGACGGCGTCCTCAAACCGGCGATGAACACCAGCCTTGAGGCCCAGGGCCATATCCCCGGCGAACTGGTGTTCGGCATCGACGAGCACGACCCCAAGGCCGGCTTCTCGGACGGGGGCCTGGGTGAGCGCTTCTCGAACGGCTGGGGCGCGGCGGCCCACGTCCCGACCATCCTGATCGAGAACCACAGCCTCAAGCCCCATGCCCAGCGGGTGCTGGGGACCTATGTGTTCATCGAGACCGCCCTGAAGCTGCTGGCCGAAAAGGGCGGCGACCTCCGCGCGGCCATCGCCGCTGACAGCGCCCTGCGCCCGGCCGAGATCCCCGCCAATTTCATCGCCGATCCCAAGCCGGCCTACACCCGCGCCTTCAAGGGCATCCGGTACGAGACCTATGACAGCCCCGCCTCGGGCCGGAAGGAAGTCCGTTGGCTGGGCGAGCCGGACCCCGACCTCTGGCAGGTGCCGTTCTATGGCTCAAAGCCGTCCCTGACCCTCAAGCGGCCCACCGCCTACTATGTCCCCAGCTATCGGGCCGATCTGATCGAACGGCTCAAGCTGCATGGCGTGACAGTCGAGCCCCTGTCCGCCGCCAGGACCCTGCCGGTCGAGATGCTTCGCCTGACCGATCCCAAGCTGGCGCCCCGCGCCAATGAGGGTCACGTCCAGATCACCGTCACCCAGGTCAAGGCCGAAAGGCGCGACTGGACCTTCCCGGCCGGCTCGGTGCGGGTGCCGACCGACCAGCCGCTGGGCGATCTCGTCGTGCTGCTGCTGGAGCCGCAGTCCAGCGAGAGCTTCTTCGCCTGGGGCATGGTGCCCGAGGTGCTGAGCCGTGTGGAATACATCGAGCCCTATGCCATCGCCCCCCTGGCCGAGAAAATGATGGAGGCCGATCCGAAGCTGAAGGCCGAGTTCGAGGCCAGACTAAAGGCCGAACCCGCCTTTGCTGCTGATCCGGACGCGCGGCTGGCCTGGTTCTACAGGCGCACGCCCTTCTACGATGATCACCACCTGCTGTACCCGATCGCCCGGGAAAACTAGCCGAACCGGGGGCAGTCGCGTGACCGATGATTGCGGTTGCCATCCCCGCGCAAGACTGGCCCATATGGGGTACGCCTCGCTGCCTTGAAGGATAGATATGGATACCGCCGCCTCGGGTCACGCCGCAGCCCTCTGGGTTGGGCTGCATGTGTTTCTGTTGCTGACCCTGTCGCTGCTGGTTGTACGCCTGCGTCAGAAGCACAAGGTCGCCCTGGGCGATGAAGGCATTCCTGAGCTCGCTCGGGCCATCCGGGCCTTTGGCAATGCGGCCGAGTATATCCCGACCGGGCTGGCGGCGATCGCTGTCCTGGCCCTGGTCGGTGCGCCGCCCCTGGCGCTTCACCTGGTGGGCCTGATGCTGTTTGCCGGCCGTCTCAGCCATGCCATCGGCCTGTCCAACAGTGGCGGCGCGTCCATTCCCCGTGCCGTTGGCATGGTCTGTACGTGGCTGGCCTATATCTTCTCGGGCGTGGCCCTGCTGTTCTACGCCATCGGCTGAGGTCAGGGCGGCCTTGCCCGCCCCCGCCCCCCTCGTCCATAAGACCCCATGGACGATAATCTGCTGAACGACGTGGTCTCGGCCGCGCTCAAGGCCGGGGCCGATGCGGCCGAGGCCGTCTTTGCCGAACGGCAATCGCTTTCCGTCAGTGTCCGGCTGGGCGAGCTGGAAGAGGTCGAGCGCGAAGAGGCTCGCGACCTGGGCCTGCGGGTCTTTATCGGCCAGCGGAGCGCTACGGTGTCCGGCTCGGACATTTCCAGCCCGGCACGGGCCCGGCTGATCGAGCGGGCTGTCGCCATGGCGCGCCTCGCCCCTGAAGACCCCTATGCCAGCCTCGCCCCGCGCGACAGGTTGGCCACGGGCCCCTTCCCCGACCTTGATCTGGTGGACGCCTACGAGCCCTCCGCCGAAGCTCTGGAAGCCACCGCCCGCGCCACCGAAGAGGCGGCCCGCGCCGTCGCCGGCGTAACCAATTCCGACGGCGGATCGGCCAGCTGGAGTTCAGCCCGCTGGAGTCTTGCCACGAGCGACGGTTTTCTGGGTTCGCATGCGGCCACGGGCCATTCGCTGTCCTGCTCGGCCATCGCCGGTGAGGGGGCCGGGATGGAGCGGGGCGGCGAAGGCCGCTCGGCCCGCCACTTCGCCGACCTGCCCGGGGCCGAGGCCATCGGTGCCGAGGCCGGCCGACAGGCCGTGGCGCGCCTGAATGCCCGCAAGATTGCCTCGACCACCGCCCCGGTGATCTTTGAAAACCGTCTGGCCATGTCCCTGATCGGCCCGCTGCTGGGTGCGATCTCGGGCCCGTCCATTGCGCGCGGCAGTTCGTTCCTGAAGGACAAGCTCGGTCAGGCCGTTTTCGCAAAGGGCGTCAGCCTGATCGAAGACCCGCACCGGGTCCGGGGCCTCGGCTCGGCCCCCTTCGACGACGAAGGGGTGGACACCCAGCGTCGAGCCCTCATCGATGATGGCGTCCTGACCACCTGGCTGCTCAACACCAGCTCGGCCAGGCAACTGGGCCTGGCCACCACCGGCCACGCCTCTCGCGGGCTGGCAGGGCCTTCCGGCGTTTCGACCGCGAACCTGACCCTGTCGACCGGCGAGCGCGATCTGGCCGGGATGATGGCCGATGCAGGGACCGGCCTGCTGGTCACCTCGATGTTCGGCCCCTCGCTGAACGGCAATACCGGCGACTGGTCAGTCGGCTGCTCGGGCCTGTGGTTCGAGAACGGCGAGATCACCGGTCCCGTCACCGAGATCACCGTCGCCGGCAACCTGATCGATATCTATGCCCGCCTGGTCCCCGGCTCGGACCTGGTGTTCCGGGGCGCGAACAACGCCCCGTCCCTGCTGGTCGACGGCCTGGCGATCGCCGGCAAATGACCGATCTGGACCTGATCCTCGACGCGGCAAGGGAAGCAGGCGAACTGGCCCTGAAAGCCCGCGCCGGCGGCCTGAAGATCTGGTCCAAGGAAGGCGGTTCGCCAGTCACCGACGCCGATCTGGCGGTCGATACCCTGTTGAAGGAGCGGCTGCGCGCGGCCCGGCCCGACTATGGCTGGCTGTCGGAAGAGACGGCCGACGATCCGTCACGGCTGACCACGACCCGCCAGTTCGTGGTCGACCCCATCGACGGCACCGTCGCCTTCATGAAGAACAAGCCCTGGTTCGCCGTCTCGATCGCCGTGGTCGAGAACGGCCGCCCCATCGCCGGCGTCGTCCATGCCCCGGCCCTCAGCGAGACCTATGCCGCCCGGCGCGGTGAAGGGGCCACCCTGAACGGCACGGCCATCTCACCCAGCGATACCGAGGATCTGGAAGACGCCGCCATGCTGGGCGACGCCAAGATGTTCGTGCATCCCGCCTGGACCACGCCCTGGCCAGCCATGCGGGTCGAGAGCCGCAATTCCATCGCCTACCGGGTTTGCCTTGTCGCCGCCGGAGCCTTTGATGCTGCGGTCGCCCTGTCGCCGAAGAGCGAATGGGACGTGGCCGCCGCCGACCTGATCCGCTCGGAGGCCGGCGCCTGCCTGACCGACCACAAGGGCCGCGCTTTCAGCTATAATCGCCCCATTCCGCTGGTTCCGAGCCTGGTTTGCGCCAACGCGGCGCTTGCGCCATTGATCCTTAACCGCGTCGGGCATATCGACCTCCCATAATCAATATTCCTCGCAGGAACGTGCTCACCCATGCCCGACAAGCAGCTTCTCCATCTCGTCATCGGCGGCGAACTGAAGGATGTTTCCGACATCGAGTTCCGCGATCTGTCGAAGGTTGAATTCGTCGGAGCCTATGCCAGCTATGCCGAGGCCCATGTGGCCTGGAAGGCCAAGGCCCAGGCCACCGTCGACAACGCCCATGCGCGCTATTTCATCATCCATGCCCACAAGCTGATGGATCCCAGCCTGGGCTAGGCGACGCGCGGCGGCCGGGGCCCGGCCTCAGTCGCCGTAGCCGACCCCGACCAGATAGAGCCCGTCGGACGGGGCAACCGGCCCGCAGGCCGTGCGGTCCCGCGCCGCCAGGGCCTCTTGGACGTCGTCCGGCGACCAGCGCCCGATCCCGACCTCGACGAGCGTGCCCGTCATCGACCGCACCTGGCGGTGCAGGAACGACCGCGCTTCGAAATCCAGACAGACCTCATCCCCGACCCGCCGCACCCGGGCCACGTCCAGCGTCTTCAGCGGCGACTTGGCCTGGCAGTGCATGTCGCGGAAGGTCGTGAAGTCATGCAGGCCGACCAGATGCTGCGCGGCGGCGTTCATGGCCTCGGCATCCAGCGGCTTCTTGACGTGCCAGACCCGGCCCTTGTCCAGGGCCGGCGGGGCCGGGCGGTTGAGGATGCGGTAGAGATAGCGCCGCTCATTGGCCGAGAAGCGGGCGTGCCAGTCGCCCTCGGCGACCTCGCAGGACAGGATACTGACCGCCTCGCGGGTCAGATGGGCATTCAGCGCATTCAGCACCGTGCGGGCCGGCCAGTCGCGCTCCAGATCGACATGGACCACCTGGCCGGTGGCATGGACGCCGGTATCGGTCCGCCCGGCCGCCGCGATGCGCAGGTCCTGGCCGCAAAAGGCCTTCACCGCCGCCTCGATGGCCCCCTGCACGGACGGCAGGGTCGCCTGGGCCTGAAAGCCGCAATAGGGCCGGCCGTCATACTCGACGAGGAGGCGGTAACGGGGCATCAGGCCAGGATCGTCCCGGCCGGGATCGAGAAGCCGCGCACGAAGACCTCGGCGTCCTGCGCCCCCTTGCCCTCGCGCTGGGCCTTGAGCAGGCGCACCGCACCGTCGCCGCAGGCGATCAGCAGGGCGTCATCCAACACCGCGCCCGGGGCCCCGGCCGCGTCCTCGACCGTTGACAGCAACGCCTTCACCCGCACCGGACCCTTGTCCGACGGGGCCTCGAACCAGGCCCCGGGGAAGGGCGAGAGGCCACGGATGTGGGCGTCGACCTCGCCAGCGGGGCGGTGCCAGTCGATGCGGGCTTCGGCCGACCTGATCTTTTTGGCATAGGTCACCCCCTCGGCGGCCTGCGGCGTCTCGCGGGCCCCGCCCCGCTCGATGGCCCCGAGGGCCACGGGCAGCATCCGCGCGCCGACGGCCGCCAGCTTGTCGTGCAGGCTGCCGGCGGTCTCGAAGCGGTCGATCCGCACCTGCTCGGACATCAGGATCGGCCCTTCATCCAGGCCTTCGCTCATCCGCATGACCTGGACCCCAGTGACCGGATCGCCGGCCATGATCGCCCGCTGGATCGGCGCGGCGCCGCGCCAGCGGGGCAAGAGGCTGGCATGCAGGTTGAAACAGCCTTCGCGGGGGGCCTCCAGCACCTCGCGCACCAGGATCTGGCCGAAGGCGACGACGACGGCCGCGTCCAGATCCAGCGCCCGGAAGGCTTCGATCTCGTCGGCCGCCTTCATCGAGACCGGGGTCCGGACCGGCAGGCCCAGGCCTTCGGCAAAGGCATGGACCGGCGACGGCTTCAGATCCTGGCCCCGGCCGCGCGGGGCCGGCGGCTGCGAATAGACACAGGCGATCTCGTGGCCGGCGGCGACCAGTTCGGCCAGGCAGGCGACGGCGAAATCAGGGGTTCCAAGAAAAGCGATGCGCATGGGCGCGGTTTAGACCTCCCGGACGTCCGGGGAAAGTCGAAGTCGGAACCTTGGCCGTCAGGCCCCGTTATCAGGACCAGCCAACCCCTGGAGCACCCCCATGCGTTCCCCCCTGATCCTTGCCGCCTTCGCCGCCCGGTCGCTGGGGGCCTGCTCTGCTGAACACGCCGGCGAAATCAAGGCGGGCGGCAAGGCCGTCGCCAGTGACGTCAAGGATGCTGCCAAGACGATTGCGAGCGATCCCGACGTCAAGGAAGCCGGAACCGCCATCAAGGACAGCACCCGGGAAGCCGGGGCCGACCTGAAGGATGCGGCCGGCGACGCGACCGAAGCCATGAAGAGCGCCGGCACGAAGGTCGGCCAAACAGCGAAGACCGCCGGGGCTGATCTCAAGGCCGGTGCGAAGAAGGCCGGCGAGGACACCAAGGCCGAGATCCATGAAGCGACGCGCTAGGGCATCATCGGCCCGCAGGAATCAGGCCGCCTTCACAGCCGCCGCGATCGACCGGACCACCTTCTTGACCAGGGCCGGGTCATCGCCCTCGGCCATGATCCGGATCAGGGGCTCGGTGCCGGAGGGGCGCACCACGATCCGGCCCGAGCCGTTCAGCTGGCTTTCGCCGTCGGCGATGGCCTGCTTGACGCTCGCGGCCTCCAGCGGCTTGCCCCCGGCGAAGCGGACATTCTCGAGCAGCTGCGGCACCGGCTCGAACTGACGGGCCAGGGCGCTCATCGGCAGGTCGGTTTCGATCATCACCGCCAGCACCTGCAGCGCCGCGATCATGCCGTCGCCGGTCGTCGAGAAGTCCGACAGGATCAGGTGACCCGACTGCTCGCCGCCCAGGTTGAAACCGCCTTCACGCATCCGGGCCATGACATAGCGATCGCCGACGCTGGTGCGTTCCAGGGTCAGCCCCTTGTCGGCGAGGAAGCGTTCGAGACCCAGATTGGACATCACGGTGGCCACGACACCGCCGGCCTTCAGCTTGCCGGCCTTGGCGTAGGCGTCGGCGATGATGGCCATGATCTGGTCGCCGTCGACCACCAGGCCCTTTTCGTCGCAGATCACCAGCCGGTCGGCATCGCCGTCCAGGGCAATGCCGATGTCGGCCCGGTACTCGCGCACCAGCTTGGCCATGGCCTCCGGGTGGGTCGAGCCGCACTCGGCGTTGATATTGCTGCCGTCGGGGTCGACCCCGACGGTAATCACCTCAGCGCCCAGCTCGTAAAGTGCCGTCGGCGCGACCTTGTAGGACGCGCCATTGGCGCAATCGATGACGACCCGCAGGCCCGACAGGCTGAGATGGCGCGGGAAGGTAGCCTTGACGATCTCGACATAGCGGGCCTGGGCATCGTCGATCCGCTTGACGCGTCCAAGGCCGCGCGGCGGGGCCAGACCCTCCTGCAACCCCTCATCCATCAGGGCCTCGATCTTCAGTTCCTGGGCATCTGACAGCTTGTAGCCGTCCGGTCCGAACAGCTTGATGCCATTGTCGGCGAAGTCGTTGTGCGAGGCCGAGATCATGACGCCCAGATCGGCCCGCATCGAGCGGGTCATCATGGCCACGGCCGGGGTCGGCAGGGGGCCGAACAGCCGCACGTCCATGCCGACACTGGCAAAGCCCGCCACCAGGGCCGGCTCGATCATGTAGCCCGACAGCCGGGTATCCTTGCCGATCACGACCAGATGCCGACGATCATCCTGTGAGCGGAACAGCTTGCCGGCCGCCAGACCGACCCGCAGGGCGACCTCCGCAGTCATCGGGTGCTGGTTGGCCTGGCCGCGGATGCCGTCAGTCCCAAAATAGGTGCGCTTGCTCATGGTCTTGGTGTCGTCTCTTTTAGGCCATCACCGGACCGCGAAACGATCCGAAATGCAGATTTATGAGAGGCCGCTTCGCACGAATGCTAAAGCCCAGCCTCAAGATTTTCCGTGTCGACAGCAATAGTCTCCGGCGACACGTTCTACAAAGGATCATGGCTCATGTGCGGCATCATCGGCATCGTCGGAACCCGGCCCGTCGCCGACCGTCTGGTCGAGAGCCTCAAGCGACTTGAATACCGGGGCTATGACTCGGCCGGCGTGGCCGCCGTCGTCGACGGCAAGGTCGAGCGCCGGCGGGCCCAGGGCAAGATCCGCAACCTCGAAGCGGTGCTGGCCGAACAGCCGCTGGTCGCCCAGAACGGCATCGGCCACGTCCGCTGGGCCACCCACGGCGCGCCCAATGTCCGGAACGCCCACCCGCAGACCGCCGGCCGGGTGACCCTGGTCCATAACGGTATCATCGAAAACTTCGCCGAACTGAAGGCCGAGCTGATCGCCGCCGGCCGCACGTTCGAAAGCGACACCGACACCGAGGTCATCGCCCAGCTGATCGATGCCGAACTGGCCAGCGGGCTCGCGCCGCTCGACGCGTTCAAGACGACCCTGGACCGGCTGACGGGGGCCTATGCCCTGGCGGTGCTGGTCGAGGGGGCTGAAAACCTGATCCTCGGGGCCCGGCGCGGCAGCCCGCTGGTGGTCGGCGAGGGTCAGGGCGAGATGTTCCTCGGCTCGGATGCCCTGGCCGTGGGCCCCTTCACCAACCGCGTCATCTATCTGGACGAAGGCGACTATGTCGCGCTCGACCACAGCAGCGCCCGCATCTTCGACGCCGCGGGCAATCCGGTGACCCGCCCGGTCAAGGTGGTCTCGCCGTCGGCGGTGATGATGGAGAAGGGCAACTATCGCCACTTCATGGAAAAGGAGATCCACGACCAGCCGGACGGCTGCCAGCGGACCCTCTCGGCCTATGTCGACGCCCTCACGGCCCGGACCGCCATCCCCGGCGATCTCGACCTGGCCGCCCTCGAACGCATCCAGATCGTCGCCTGCGGTACCTCCTATATCGCCGGAGTGATCGGCAAGTATCTGATCGAACAGCTGGCCGACCTGCCGGTCGATGTCGAGATCGCCTCGGAATTCCGCTATCGCCAGCCGGCCCTGCGGCCCGGCTCGCTGGTCATCGCCATGTCGCAGTCCGGCGAGACGGCCGACACCCTGGCGGCCCTGCGCTACTGCAAGGCTCGGGGCATGAAGAGCGCCGTCGTCGTCAATGCCGTGGAATCGACCATGGCGCGCGAGGTGGACGTGGTCTGGCCGATCCACTGCGGGGTCGAGATCGGCGTCGCCTCGACCAAGGCCTTCACCGCCCAGGTCAGTGTGATGATTGCCCTGGCGGTCGGCGCGGCCAAGGCCCGCGGGCGGATCGATGCGGCCGAGGAGCAGCGCCTGGTCAGGGTGATGCTGGAGGCCCCCCGCCTGATCGCCGAGGCGATTGGCCTGGAAGACGCCATCAAGGAGATCGCCGTCGAGATCGCCAAGGCGCGCGACGTGCTCTATCTGGGCCGTGGCCCGATGTCGGCCCTGGCCCTGGAAGGGGCCCTGAAGCTGAAAGAGATCAGCTATATCCACGCCGAGGGCTATGCGGCCGGCGAGCTGAAGCACGGTCCGATCGCCCTGGTCGACGACCAGACCCCGATCATCATCCTCGCCCCCTATGACAGCTGGTTCGAGAAGTCGGCCTCCAATATGAGCGAGGTCATGGCCCGCGGCGGCCAGGTGGTGTTCATCACCGATCCGGAAGGGGCCAAGCACGCGCCGGCCGGGGCCAAGGTGGTCGTCACGGCGCCGGCCTGTGACCCGCTGGTCTCGACCCTGGTGATGTCGGCCCCGATCCAGCTGCTGGCCTATCACGTGGCCGTGCTGAAGGGGGCGGATGTCGACCAGCCGCGCAATCTGGCCAAGTCCGTCACGGTGGAATAGCCTCCGGCCGCCGGTTTCGGAGGCGACAGCATGACCATCAGCATGACCCCGATCGGCCGGGTCGACGGCGGCCGTGAGCAGCCCGAGGATGACAACTGGGGCCAGAGCCGGGCCCGGATCCTGCTGGACCCCGCGCAGTTCGACGCCGAGGCCCTGATGGGCCTGGACAGCTTCAGCCATGTTGAAGTGGTCTATGTGTTTGACAGGGTGACCGACGACCAGATCGTCAGCGGTGCCCGGCATCCGCGCGGCAACAAGGCCTGGCCCAGGATCGGCATCTTCGCGCAGCGCGGCAAGAACCGGCCCAACCGGATCGGCATCACCGTCTGCCGCATCGTCGCGGTGGAAGGCCTCAGCCTTGAGGTTGAGGGTCTCGACGCCATCCACGGCACGCCGGTGCTGGACCTCAAGCCGGTGATGGCCGGCTTTGCGCCGCGCGGCCCGCACCGCGAGCCGGACTGGGCCCGCGAGATCATGGCCGCCTACTGGTAGGGCCGCCTCAGGCCCCCAGCATGCCCCAGCAGATCCCGACCTGGCCGCCCCAGTAGAGGAACCAGATGGCCCAGGCCGTCAGGCGCGGCGAGCCGAGCAGCTTGGTCCCCTTGAACAGGTCAAACGACAGGATGGCGTCCGAAGCCATGAAGGCCAGGGCCCCGACCGTGGCCGGCCAGAAGCGCGGCGGCAGCAGCAGGCCTGCGGTGACCATGCAGACTATGGCGACCACATAGGCCACGACCGGCAGTTTCAGCGCACCCAGCGAGGCCCACAGGGCCCGCAGCATGAAGCCGGCGGCGGCCAGCACCGCGAGGGCGCAAACCCAGAACACCGGACCCGGCGAGGCCCCGTGCGATCCCAGCAGGGGGGCATAGGCCACGTGGCCGAGCAGGAAGGCCGCCAGTCCGAACGGCAGCCAGCGCTTGGGATCCCCGGCCAGAAAGGCGTCGCCGACCGTGCACAGGGTCAGGGCCAGGGCCAGAAGAACGCTGCCGCCTTCGAGATAGGCAATCACCGCCAGCGGCCCGACCGCCAGACACTTGATGATCGTGCGCAGGGCCGATGACGGCCGGTCGCTGAACACCAGGCCATAGGCCAGGGCCGCGGCCGCCGAGGCCCCCCAGAGCCAGGTCTCAGTCATCCTGGGCCAGCCTTTTCAGGAAGGCCTGGGCGGCTTCCTTGTGGCGCGATTTCAGGTTCTTGCCGACAATGGCGATGACGGCCGCGATCACGGCCGCATCGTCGGTCATGCCGAGGGCCGGCAGCACGTCGGGGATCACATCGGTGGGCAGGATGAAATAGGCCAGGGCCGCCATCATCATGCCCTTGGCGGCGGCGGGGGTGTCCTTGTCGCGGGCACACCACCAGACCGACAGCACGTCCGCGGCGAAGGGAATGCTCGCCGCGACCTTGCGGATCTTGGGCAGAAAGCCGCGTGCAACCTTTTCCTCATTGACCCGCACGGTGGCCGGGACGAGAGCCTTTGCGGGATCAAGGATCTGGTTGACGTCGGGGGACGGTTTGGCGTCGGCGCTCATCGGTTTAAACCCTTCTTCAACGCGAACTTAAACGCAAACCGCGAGGGAACGTCCATGAAACTCGACAACACAGTCTCGGCCGTCGTCACCGGGGGCGCTTCGGGCCTCGGCGAAGCCACCGCCCGCGCCCTGGCCGCCCACGGCGTCAAGGTCGCCATCTTCGACATGAACGAGGCCACCGGCGAAGCCGTCGCCAAGGATATCGGTGGCGTGTTCTGCAAGGTCAATGTCACCAGCGACGCCGATGTCGACGCCGGCTTCGAAAAGGCCCGTGCCGCCCACGGCCAGGAGCGCATCCTGGTCAACTGCGCCGGCACCGGCAATGCGGCCAAGACCGCCAGCCGCGACAAGACCACCGGCGAGACCAAGCACTTCCCGCTCGACGCCTTCGACCGCATCATCCAGATCAACCTGGTCGGCACGTTCCGCTGCATCGCCAAGTCGGCCAAGGGCATGCTGGACCTGGCCCCGCTGGAAGACGGCCTGCGCGGCGCGATCGTCAACACCGCCAGCGTCGCCGCTGAAGACGGCCAGATGGGCCAGGCGGCCTATTCGGCCTCGAAGGGCGGCGTGGTCGGCATGACCCTGCCGATCGCCCGCGACCTGATGAGCGACGGCATCCGCGTCAACTGCATCCTGCCGGGCATCTTCAACACCCCGCTGATGAACAATGCGCCGGAAGCCGTGAAGGCCGGTCTGGCCGCTTCGGTGCCGTTCCCCAAGCGCCTGGGCAATCCCGAAGAATATGCCCACCTGGCCCTGACCATGATCACCAATGACTATTTCAACGGTGAAGACGTGCGTCTGGACGGCGGCATCCGTATGGCCCCGCGCTGATACGACAGTGGGGGCGATCACTCGCCCCCACCGGATCGCTCCGCGATCGTCCGCCCCCATAGGGGGCGGATGGATCATCTTCCCCATCCGGGGGAGGAGCGCGTAGCGCGGAGGGGGCAAGTCACCGCCCCCGAGCGATTTCTAGCTCTTCGGCGTCGGCAGGACGATGCTGCTGGCCAGGTTGGTCATGATCTCGCGGGCATCATAGGCCCGGGGATCGCCTTCGGGCTTCTTGCCCTTGTGCAGGACGATTTCGGCGCCGGCTTCAAACTTCTCGATGGTCCGGACCTCGGCGCGGTCGGCGAAGAAGGGGTCACCCCAGTAAGGGTCCCAGCTGCGCCAGCCCAGGCGCGGGCCGAAATAGCGCCAGGACGGGCGCCAGAAGCCATAGTCGTAGCCATAGCCGAAGCCCGGACGGGCCAGGGGATCAGTATCGACGACCGTGCGGCTGGTCCGGTCGGTCCGGCGGTCGGCCGTCTCGAACCAGTCATAGCCCTGCTGAACGGTCAGTTCCGCCGCCCGATAGAGCAGGTAGCGCTCGACCGTCTCGCGCGAGGTCAGGCTGTTGCCGGCGAAGGCGACCCGGTAACGGTCGCCCTCAAGCTTCTGCTCGGAGAAGCCGCCGGTGACCGCCCCGGACGTCACCCTGGGCTGATAAGGCGTGGCGGTCGCACAGGCCGAAAGGCCCGCCGTCAAAACAAGGGCCCCGACGAGGGCGAGTTTCCTGAAAGACATCTTGGCGCTCCTTGGCGCGGCGTCGTGAGCGTACGAACCCTGACTTTGGCGAGGCTTTATGGTTTCGCCAAGGCGTTTGCGTAACGCGGCTGCAACTCAGCCCCGGGAAACGATCAGCACCGCCGCACTGATCAACAGAACGCCGACCGCCAGCGCAAAGATCCTTCGAAAGCCCGGCTCATTCATGCGGGCTGACAGGGCCGCGCCGCCCAGGCCGTAGGCGCTCATGCTGATCAGGTCCATGCCGATGGTGGCGCAGGCGAACATCGCCAGCTGCGGCGGCAGCGGCCGGTTGACGTCAATGAACGGCGGCAGCACGGCGGTGAAGAACAGCAGGGCCTTGGGATTGGCGATCTGCACGGTAAAGCCGTCGACCAGGGCCGAGCGCCCGGCCTTCACCGTCGCCGTGGCCTGACTTTCGGCATTGCGGATCCCGGCGAGGATCGACTTGAGGCCCAGCCAGACCAGATAGGCCGCGCCGGCCAGGGCCAGGACATGAAAGGCGGCCGGAAAGGCGATGATCAGGGCCCCGAGGCCGAGGGCCGAACCGGCGAACCAGATCAGGGTGGCGCAGTTCATGCCCACCACGCCCAGCAGGGCCGCGCCCTTGCCCTTTTCCATGCCGGTGGCGATGGCGAACAGGTTGGCGGGTCCCGGTGTGATGGCCATGACGAACATGGTGGCCAGGAAGGCTCCGTAGCGGGCGGGATCGACGGGCAGGGTCATGGTGCCGCTTTAAACAGAACCCCTGCCCGCCGAGAAGTCCGGATCAGGCGCCGACCGTCACCAGCATCCAGATCGCCCGTCCGAGGGCGCCGAACAGCAGGATCGCCGTCGCGGCCATCTGGATCATGAAGCCCAGCTCGCGCTTGTCGGCGGCCTGGGCATAGCCGAGAGCATAGAGCACCCGCCCGACGATCCAGACCACGCCGAGCCCGGCCGCGATCATGTCGCCCCAGTAGAGGGCAAAGAGCCACAGCGAGGGCAGGAAGATCGGCAGCCATTCCAGCGTATTGGCCTGGACCCGGATGTGGCGCTCCAGCTCGGGATCGCCGGTCATGGCCGGGGCCGGGATGCCGGCCTTCCTGCGGGCTCCGCCGACGCGGGCCCCCATCCAGATATAGGCGAGCAGGGCCATGAGGGTGACGATCGTCACCCAGGAATGAGGTTGCATGCGTGTTTTCTCCCCGTTTCGCGAACCGCTTTTTGCGCCAGCGCAAGGCCGGTTCGTCCTGAAGGCCCTAAACCACCATCAATCGCGGCGCGAGGCCAGAGCCCAGTCCCGCCGGATCGGGGAACCCGATCGGGCGTCCGCTCGCTCTGACCGCAACGCGACCCCATCGCGCGGAGGCCTGGAGCCATGCGAGTTCAGTCCACAGCGATCACCCTGATCGACTACCAGCCGGAACACGGCAAACTCTTCGTCACGTTCCATGACGGGGATGAGTACGTCTATGTCGGCGTGCCCGAACGGGTGAGCCGAGCCTTTGCCCGCTCGGCCTCAAAAGGGCGCTTCTTCCAGCGGATCATCTGCGACCGCTATCCTTACAATCGCGTCTGACACGGGGTCTCGACTTCACGCGGGCGGCCCGCTGAAGGGTGGGGAGGCGGCGGAGCGTCCGGGCCAGACCCGGATGATATTGTTTTGGAGTACCGTTTCGGCCTGGGCCGGAGCGCTCCGCGTGACCGATTTTCCGGTGAGCCCTCGGGGCGCGGGGTTTTAACCCGCTCCCGACAGAGGCCCCCGACGGGCGGAGGGGGATGCGTCCCCTCCGGACCGCGCGGGCGATTTCAGCCCGCGCCTGCAGCGCCTGCCGGGACCCTCGCGGGTTTCTCGCCTTCGTCCCGGTTTTTCAGGGAGCCCGGTGGAGATCCGTTGCGAGCGGCGGTCATCCAAGACCCACCGACGAGCGCTTCCCGCTCGACCACCCCCGCCGCGCGTTCGGTCGCCAGCTTCGCGCCCTCCCCTGCGACGGGGCGAGGAGAAGTATGGGGCCGGTCCGGCAGGGGCGGACATGTTTCTGATCGCGACGCTGCTGACGAGGGTCAGGGCGTTGATTTTGCTGGGATCGGGGTATGGATTTGCCCGTGGGGGAACGGGGATAGACGGCGCTAGGGGCCTCCCTTCCCCATTTGATGGGGGAAGGGTCGGGGATGGGGGTGACAGAGGGTCCGGATGGGGCACGGCCGGCCTCTCCTCCCGAGGACTCCAACCGACAGGACGGCTGGCGCCATTCGAACGATCCCGTCTGCCAAGCCTCGAGTGGCCGA
Source organism: Caulobacter sp. HMWF025 (assembly GCF_003060965.1). GTDB lineage: Bacteria > Pseudomonadota > Alphaproteobacteria > Caulobacterales > Caulobacteraceae > Caulobacter. The sequence goes on from NZ_QAII01000038.1 coordinate 49,885, forward strand.
AAAGCGCACGCCATTGACGTCTGTGCAGGGTGGGGGGCAGCCGGTCAGACCGGCCCGCGCTTTGCCCGTCCCAATACCCTTGTCATCCCGGCCGCAGCGTAGCGGAGAGCCGGGACCCAGGGGCCGCCGCACTGCACTTGCCCCTGGGTCCCGGCGCTCCCGCCCTCACGGGCGTCCGGCCGGGATGACAAGATTTTTGGCTGTGAGATGGAAGCCCCCACAGCCGACCTTTCGAGCGGCGGCAATGGGTGGAAAGCGGACCTAGCCCGCATCTCCGCTCTCCCCGGCGCAAGCCGGGGTCCAGATCGAGCCCCGAACGCTGAAAGCGCTCGGCCAGGCGCATAGGCGCATCATCCCCGGAGGCTCAGGCTGAATCTGGGCCCCGGCTTTCGCCGGGGAGAGCGGATGAGAAGAGCCCAGTGCAGACCCAGGCCGCGTCTGAAGGGGATGGGTAGGCGACGATACAAGCCCCGTCATCCCGCGCTTTAGGCGCGGGACCCATTCGTCTGCCGCAGGTGCGGTGCGGCGTGGATCTCTCAGGTGGAAGCCGAACCATGGGTCCCGCGCCTAAAGCGCGGGATGACGGATTGTTTGCTTTTGAAAGTGAACTTCCAAGCGTCCGGCTCGAGTCGAGACCAGAAACCAGCCCGCCGCCCGAAATCGGACCTTCGCAGCGCCCCGCCGCCTGATCATCCGAGGGCCGCTGGCTGAAACCAGGCCGGCACCCGAGCCGCACCGCAGACGCCTCATGGTCAAAAGGCTGCAAAATCAGGGCCTCTCGGCCGGCGGTGTAACCTCTCACCCTCCCATCCCGGCCTTGCCGGGACGGGCCCCTCCCTCTCTCAAAGAGAGAGGGAATCATCACACCCCCAAACGAAAAAGGCGCCGCGAGTTGCCCCGCGACGCCTTTCGAGCCTGGGCTCTGAACCGCCTAGCCGCGCTTGTCGCGCTTGGCCAGGACGCGCAGGCGCAGGGCGTTGAGCTTGATGAAGCCGCCGGCGTCGCGGTGGTCATAGGCGACCTTGCCTTCCTCGAAGGTGACGAGGTCCTGGTCATACAGGCTGTAGGGGCTGGTGCGGCCGATGACCGTGACATTGCCCTTGTAGAGCTTGACCCGCACCTGGCCCGAGACCTTGGTCTGGCTGTAGTCGATGGCCGCCTGCAGCATCTCGCGCTCGGGGCTGAACCAGAAGCCGTTGTAAACGAGCGAGGCATATTTCGGCATCAGTTCGTCCTTCAGGTGCATGGCACCCCGGTCCAGCGTGATGCTCTCGATGCCACGGTGGGCGGCCAGTAGGATGGTGCCGCCGGGGGTCTCGTAGACGCCGCGCGACTTCATGCCGACGAAGCGGTTTTCGACGAGATCCAGACGGCCGATGCCGTTGTCGCGACCCAGCTCGTTCAGCTTGGTCAGCAGGGCGGCAGGCGACAGGGCCACGCCGTCGATGGCAACGGGGTCGCCCTTCTCGAAGTCGATGGTGATGACGGTCGGGGCGTCGGGCGCGGCCTCCGGCGAAATCGTGCGCATGTGGACGAATTCGGGGGCCTCGACGGCCGGGTCTTCCAGCACCTTACCTTCAGACGAGCTGTGCAGCAGGTTGGCGTCGACGCTGAACGGCGCTTCGCCGCGCTTGTCCTTGGTGATCTGGATCTGGTGCTGCTCGGCGAACTCCAGCAGGGCTTCGCGGGACTTGAAGTCCCATTCGCGCCAGGGGGCGATCACGGTGATGTCGGGCTCGAGGCCGTAATAGCCGAGCTCGAAACGGACCTGGTCATTGCCCTTGCCGGTCGCGCCATGGCTGACGGCGTCGGCGCCCATCTTGCGGGCGATCTCGATCTGCTTCTTGGCGATCAGCGGACGGGCGATCGAGGTGCCCAGCAGGTACTGGCCCTCATAGACCGTATTGGCCCGGAACATCGGGAAGACGTAGTCGCGGACGAACTCTTCGCGCACGTCCTCGATGAAGATGTTTTCCGGCTTCACGCCCGCTGCCAGGGCCTTGGCCCGGGCCGGCTCGATTTCCTCACCCTGGCCGAGGTCGGCGGTGAAGGTGATGACCTCCGCGCCATACTCGGTCTGCAGCCACTTGAGGATGATCGAGGTGTCGAGACCGCCCGAGTAGGCGAGCACGACCTTCTTCACGGACTTGTTGGCCATGAGCAGGGTCCTTCATCGAGGAAACACAGAGTTTGGCGCGTTCAAGGGCGCCGGGGCCCCGGGGTCAAGTCTTAATGACCTAGAGCCGCCCTTCGTCATGCAAGGTTCGCAGGGCAAACCGCAGGTGGAAGGTCTGGGCCAGCGCCATCAGCGCCGCAAGGGTGGCCCGGACGCAGAGCAGCATGATCGCATCCAGACCCCGGGTCGTGAAGGTCAGGCCGCTGAGCGTGAACGCAAAGATCATCAGGGTCGCCAGGACCGGAATGATCAGCAGCCCCAACAGCTTGGGGGCCCGCCAGCTCGGCGTGCCGTCCCGACTCCACAGCATCGGTACCGCCAGACCGCGCGGAACCCGCTTCCAGGCGGTCAGGGCGGTCGAGGAAATGATCGCCAGGGCCGCGATCGACAGGCCGTCGCCGACGATGCGGAGCGCGCTTTCCATGGCTAGACGGTCACCTGGGCGCCCAGTTCGACAACCCGGCCCGGCGGAATCTTGAAGAAGTCCGTCGGATTGGCGGCATTGCGCATCAGGTAGATGAAGACCCGGTCCTGCCAGAGCGGCATGCCGCTATTGGCCGAAGGCACGATCGAGCGGCGTCCGAGGAAGAAGCTGGTGGCCATGATGTCGAACTTCAGACCCTGCTTGCGACAGACCGCCAGCGCCTTGGGAAGGTTGGGACTTTCCATGAAGCCGTAGGTGATGACCACCTTTTTGAAGTCGTCATTGACCTTCTCGATGGCCACGCGGTCGTCATCATTGACGCGCGGCGTCTCGGCGGTCCGCACGGTGAGGATGACGTTGCGCTCATGCAGAACCTTGTTGTGCTTGAGGTTGTGCATCAGGGCCACGGGCGTCATGTCGAGGTCCGAGGTCAGGAAGATCGCCGTGCCGGGGGCGCGGTGCGGGGCCCGGGCCCGCAGGATCTCCATCAGGTCGACCAGCGGCACGCTGTCGCGACGGGTCTTGTCGGTGAGGATCTGAGAGCCGCGCACCCAGGTGGCCATGACGGTAAACAGGGCCGCGCCGATCAGCACCGGCAGCCAGCCGCCGGTGAAGAACCGCAGGGCATTGGCGCTGAGGAAGACGATATCCAGCGCCAGGAACGGAATGAGGAAGCACAGCGCCACCGGCAGGCTCCAGTTCCACAGCTTGCGCATGACGATATAGGCCATGCAGGTGGTCACGACCATGGTGCCGGTGACGGCCAGCCCATAGGCATGGGCCAGGGCCGACGACGTCTGGAAGGTGAACATGATCGCCAGCACGCCCAACAGCAGCATGGTGTTGAGCTGCGGCACGAAGATCTGGCCCGACTGGGTCTCGGAGGTCCGGCGCACGTCCATGCGCGGCAGCAGGCCCAGCTGGATGGCCTGCTGGGTCAGGGAGAAGGCTCCGGTGATCACGGCCTGGCTGGCGATGACGGTGGCCGCGCCGGCCAGCAGCACCAGCGGCAGGCGCAGGTTGGCCGGGGCCATCTCGAAGAACCAGTTGAGCTCGGGGAAGGGCACACCGGCCTTTTCCGCGGCGTCAAAGGTCGCCAGGGCGAAGGCACCCTGGCCCAGATAGTTCATGGCCAGACACGGCAGGACGAAGAACATCCAGGCGGCCTGGATCGGCCGCTTGCCGAAATGGCCCATATCGGCCGACAGGGCCTCGGCCCCGGTGACGGTCAGGAACACCGCGCCCAGTACCACGAAGCCGGTCAGGCCGTGGCCGGCCAGGAACTGCGCCGCATAGAAGGGGCTGACGGCCATCAGGATGTCGGGGTGCTTGACCAGATGGAACGCCCCCAGGGCGAACATGACGCCAAACCAGAGGGCGCAGATCGGGCCGAACAGCCGGGCGACCAGGGCCGTCCCGCGGCTCTGGATGAAGAACAGGGCCAGCAGCATGATCGTGGCGATCAGCAGCACCACCTGGGTCGTTACGTGGGATTCCAGCGCGGGAATGGTCCGCAGACCCTCAACCGCCGACAGCACCGAGATCGCCGGGGTGATGACGGCGTCGCCATAGAACAGCGCCGCACCGGCCACACCGAGCGCGAAGACCAGCATGGTCCGGCGACCCAGGGCATGCTGGGCCAGGGCCATCAGGGACAGCACGCCGCCCTCACCCTTGTTGTCGGCCCGCATGATGAAAAACACGTACTTGATCGTCACGATGAGGATCAGCGCCCACAGGGCCAGCGACACCACGCCGAAGATTTCCGGCCGGGTCACCCCGTCATGCGAAGCGGCCGCCAGGGCTTCCTTGAAGGCATAGAGCGGACTGGTGCCGATATCGCCGAACACGACCCCGACCGAGCCTAGGGCGAGCGCAAAGAAGCCGTGCCCCTTCAAATCGGGTCCGTGCTGTTTCGGAATGTCGGAAGTGCCAGGTGCGCAATCCTCGGCGGGGGCGCTGGAGGCTTCAGAAGCCATAAAATGTCTCCGGGCGTCCCCACTCGCAAAATGCGACTGACGGGCCCATATCGATCAAGCGCGGCGCGATACACCCAATTCGAGCCGGGTTCAATCGTCCCTCTACGTTCGTCTGTGGGACAATCACGTCCAACGGAAACATCCAGCAGGCGAAAGTCCGGCAGGCCGCAGGGAAACCCGGGTCTGGGCAGACATCACCCCGCGCAGCGACGACCCGCAGGGCGGGGCCGTCATTTCATCGAACAGCGAGTTTTTGATTGAACGCCCGGCGTTCGTCCTTAGGTTCCCAGAGACATGTCCGACAGCCAGAAATTCCCCGTTGCGGCCCACGCCCTCGCCTATCTGGCGCACAAGCAGGCGTTCTCGGCAGAGAAGGCCGTGGCGAGCGCCGAACTGGCCGCGTCGGTGCCGACCAATCCCGTCGTGGTCCGGCGGGTCACGGCCATGCTCGGCAAGGCCGGTCTGATCGGGGCCCGGGCCGGGGCCAGCGGCGGGGCCTGGCTGCTGAAGCCCGCCGAGCAGATTACGCTCGACACCGTTCTGCGCGCCGTTCACGGCTGTGCCCACCTCGGTGTCGCCCCTCCGGGGGTCAAGGGC